>JAEYYW010000132.1 GCA_023428265.1 Bacillota bacterium
TCCAAGGTGCTGGCCAAGCTTCGGGCGAAGCTGGGATGAGAAAGTTGCCGCCCGAAAGGCGGAAGGAGTACTTGCATGGGTTTTGAGCCATATCTTTTTGCTGCGTTTCTTTTTTTGCTGATCTGCGTTCTGCTGTTTTTATACAGGCGCTTCATCGTGTTACCCAACGGCAAGAAGGCTTCCGCCGAGGCGGAGGCACAAGGCCGTGAAAAGGAGGAGCGTCTCTTCCGCCTTTACCAGAACATCGAGGAGATGATGGACAACTTCGAGGGATATCTGGAAGACACCCGGGAGCAAATGGAGTCGGTGAAGGCTGAGGTTGCCAGGCAGCAACAGCAGATCGGAGAGCTGATCGAGCATGCCGAGGCCATTGAGGCAAGGACCCTTTCGGCAATAGACTCGGTGCGGGGCGGAAGGCACGCCAGGCAGGAGCAGCAACCGGAAGAAGCCGACAAGCCTGCCGCTGTCTCCGGAAAAAAGGGGAAGCAGGACGCCGTGCGCGAGCTGCTGAACAAAGGGATGACCGTGGAGCAGATCGCACAGAAGATGGAGCTCAGCATCAATGAGGTCAAGCTGGTCGTATACGGCATGATGAGCAGGCCTGTGGAAAAGAAATAGGCCGCTGCGTGAAACTTGCCCGCAGAAATGCGGGCTTTTTCTTTCTTTGCCGCCCGCGACACCGGATGCTTGGTGAAAAAATTGTTCCGCAGGCCGTTGCATTTATGGCAAAGGGATGATATGATTTAACAAATGAATTTCTGAGAAATCGATGTTGCAAAAAATGCCGAATAGCATGTAGAAATTACTGTTCATATTAGCTGAAAACTTCGATTTTGAAAGTTGGTTCTCCAGAAGATGCAAAATTGGAATGTTACAAGGAGGTAACATCATGAAGCTTTCGAGAATGGGCCTCGCGGTGGAGGAGAGCGCCACGCTGGCCATTTCCGCCAAAGCAAAAACGCTGAAAGCCGAAGGCCACAGCGTGGTAGACTTCGGGTTGGGCGAGCCGGACTTTACCACGCCGGAGCACATTTGCGCCGCCGCACGGGAAGCCATGGCCAAAGGGCTGACCCACTATACGCCCGCTGCCGGCACGCTGGAGCTGCGCACTGCCATCTGCGAGAAGATGCTCAAAGACAATGAGCTCAAGTATACGCCGCGCCAGGTGGTTGTTTCCAACGGCGCAAAGCACTCGCTATACAACGCTTTTCTTGCAGTGCTGGACCCCGGCGACGAAGTGTTGATCCCTTCGCCGTGCTGGGTTTCCTATCCGGAGATGGTGAAGATGGCCGGCGCGGTGCCGGTGCTGGTGCATGCCGGTGAGGAGCAGGGCTTTGTGCCCACCGCCGAGCAAATGGAAGCCGCCTGCACGGAGAAGACAAGGGCCATTGTGCTCAACAACCCGGTGAACCCCACCGGCGGCGCTTTCGACAACAAGGAGATTGAGAAGATCGCCGCGCTGGCCGTGAAGCATGATTTGTGGGTCATTTCCGACGAGATTTACGAAGTGCTGAGCTTTGACGGCCTCAAGCCCCGCAGCATTGCGAGCTACGGCGAAGAGATCAAGGAGCGCACAATTGTGATCAACGGCGTTTCCAAGACCTATGCGATGACAGGCTGGCGCATCGGCTGGGCCGCCGCGCCCACCGAGGCCGCCGCAGTGATGGCCAACATCCAAAGCCAGGCCACCAGCAACCCCAACTCCATCGCCCAATATGCCACGATCGCCGCGTTGAAAGGCCCCCACGACGTGGTGGACGGCATGGTGGCGGAGTTTGATCGCCGCAGGAAGCGCATCCACGAGCTGGTCAACCAGATTGACGGGCTTTCGGCGATCATGCCCAGGGGCGCGTTCTATCTGTTTATGAATGTGAATCAGATTCTGGGCAAAAAGCTCCGTGGTGTTGTGATCAAAGACAGCATGGACTTCGCCACGGCGCTGCTGGAGGAAAAGAAGGTTGCCGTTGTGCCGGGCTCCGCGTTCTTTGCCGAGGGTTATGAGCGGCTCTCTTATGCGCTGAGCATGGAAAACCTGGAGGAAGGCGTGCGGCGGATCAGTGAGTTCGTCGGGATGTTGGAATAGGCACCCGCCGCCGGGGCTCATCCCCGTGCCATGGGATTCGAGTGAGGAGGAAGAAGCATGTCGGTGTTGGAATTCAGCGACAAGACCAATCTGCTGGAGCAGAGCGCCCACAAGTACCCGCTGCAGGATGTGGCCCAGCCCAACCTGTATCGGCATCTGTATGAATACACGAGCATCCCAAAGGCGCCGTTCAACCATCGCATGGTTCCCATGGTGACGCCAAGCGAGATCTGGATTACCGACACCACGTTTCGCGACGGGCAGCAGAGCCAGTCGCCGTTTACGGTGGAGCAAATCATCACGCTCTTCAAGATGATGCACCGGCTGGGAGGCCCCAAGGGCCTGGTTCGTCAGAGCGAGTTCTTTGTCTATACCGACAAAGACAAGGAAGCGCTGCACGAGTGCCTGAACCTGGGTTATGAGTTCCCGGAAGTGACCACATGGATCCGCGCCACCCAGGGCGACTTCGATCTGGTCAAAAGCCTGGGCGTGAAGGAAACGGGCATTCTGGTGAGCGCCTCCGATTATCACATCTTCAAAAAGATGAACATGACCCGCTCTCAAGCGTTGGAGCAATACCTGAGTGTGGTCAAGTGCGCGTTGGACAAGGGCATCAAGCCCCGCTGCCATTTTGAAGACATCACCCGCGCAGACTTTTATGGTTTTGTGGTGCCGTTTGCCACGGAGCTGATGAAGCTGATGAAGGAAAGCGGCATCCCGATCAAGGTGCGCGCCTGCGACACGCTGGGCCTTGGCATCACCTATCCGGGCGCGGCGCTTCCCCGCAGCGTGCAGGGCATCATCTATGGCTTGAACCACTATGCCGGTGTGCCCAGCGAGCTGCTGGAGTGGCATGGCCACAACGATTTCTACAAGGTGGTGCCCAACGCCGCCACCGCCTGGCTCTACGGCTGCTCCGCGGTGAACTGCGCCCTGATGGGCATCGGCGAGCGCACCGGCAACTGCCCGCTGGAAGCGATGGCCATTGAGTATGCGCAGCTCCGCGGCACCACCGACGGCATGGACCTTTCGGTGATCACCGAGATTGCGGACTATTTTGAGCGGGAAATCGGCACGGAGATCCCCGCGAGGATGCCCTTTGTCGGCCGCAACTTCAACGCCACCCGCGCCGGCATCCATGCCGACGGGCTTTTGAAGGATGAGGAGATTTATAATATCTTCGACACGCAGAAGATACTGAATCGCCCGCCGGTGGTTGTGGTGGGGCCCCATTCCGGCGCCGCCGGTCTGGCCTACTGGATCATGGGTTACTTCAAGCCCGTGGGTTTTGTGATTGATAAAAAGCACCCGCTGGTTGGGTACATGAAGAACCTGATTGACAAGCAGTTTGCCGAGGGGCGCACCACCTCAATGGGCGATGAGGAGATGGAGCTAATGGTGCGGGAGTTTGATGAAGAGCTCTATATCAAGCTCACCCATCACAGGCACAAGAAGTAGGTCTATGAGAAACACCAAGAGAGATCCGGTTTTCCGGGTCTCTCTTTTGTTTTAAGACTTGGAGGAATGTGGTGTTACCCGGAAGCAGACCGAGCCCCCGCAAATGCGGGGGCTCGCGTTCAGTAACTGTTTGTTTTGCGATTACAGTGCGCCTTCGCCTTCCTCGCCGGTGCGGATGCGCACCACTTCTTCCACAGGGTAGACGAAGATCTTGCCGTCACCAAACTCACCGATCGGGGCGCTGCTGAGGATTGCCTTCTTCACCGTCGCCACATCGGCGTCTGTCACGACGATTTCCAGCATCACCTTGGGAATCAGGTCCAGCTGGTACTTTTCACCGCGCCACACCTGGGCGATGCCCTTCTGGTTGCCGTGGCCCACAATGTCGGTGATCATGATGCCCTTGAAGCAGCCGGCCTTTTCCAGCGCCTCGCGCACATCGTTGAGCTTTTCCGGGCGGATCACTGCCTTAATCGATTTCATTGCTTTCTCCTCCCTTACCTGGCTGCCGGTGCACCGCTGTCTTTGGCTACAGCGCTTGCGGCTTCACCGGACTGCACGGTATAGACTGTCCTGCGGGTGACAAACTCCGGATAAGCTTCGTTGCCGTGTTCGCCGATGTCCAGACCCTGGATTTCTTCCTTGAGGCTCACGCGGATGCCCATGGTCTTCTTCAGGGCCCACCACACCAGCAGTGAAGCCGGGAACACAAAGGCCGCCACAGAAACAATGCCTAGTAACTGGGTGCCCAGCAGTGTGAAGCCGCCGCCGAAGAACAGGCCGTTGCCGGTGGCTACGCCGGCAATGCCGTCTTGTGCGAAGAGGCCCACGCAGATTGTACCGAACACGCCGTTGACTAAGTGGACAGAGGTTGCGCCCACCGGATCGTCCAGCTTCGCTTTGTCAAAGAACACAACAGCCAGCACCACGATGATGCCTGCAATGGCGCCGATGATGATTGAGCTGGTCACGCTCACGAAGGCGCAGGAGGCGGTGATGGCGACCAGGCCCGCCAGGCAGCCGTTGATGCTCATGCCCAGATCAGGTTTGCCCAGCAGGATCCAGGAGGTCGCTGTGGAGGTGAGCACCGCCACGATGGCCGCGGTGTTGGTGGTCATCAGGATGTGGGAGATGGCCATGGGGTCGGCTGCCATCGTGGAGCCGGGGTTGAACCCGAACCAGCCCAGCCACAGCACAAACGCGCCGATGGTTGCGATGGAGAGGTTGTGGCCGGGGATGGGGTGAATCTTGCCGTCCGGCGTGTATTTACCGAAGCGGGGCCCGAGCACGATAATGCCGGCCAATGCCGCCCAGCCGCCCACGGAGTGAACCACAGTGGAGCCGGCGAAATCCCAGAAGCCCATCGTGGACAGCCAGCCGCCGCCCCAGATCCAGTGGCCGACGATGGGGTAGATGAGCAGTGTGAGCACGAAGGAGAACACGATGAACGCGATATATTTGATGCGCTCAGCCACAGCGCCGGACACGATCGTGGCCGCTGTGCCGCAGAACACCAACTGGAAGAAGAACTTGGCCCAGAATGGCACGTTGGTCCAGGAGATGGCGCTGTAAACACCTACATATGCATCGCCTGTGGCGGGGGAATTGTCCGCGCCGCTGGCGAAGAACAGGCCCTTCAGGCCGATGAACGGGTTGCCGTCTCCAAACATCAGGCCCCAGCCCAAAAGCAGGAAGCCAAGTGACGAGACCGCAAACACAATGAAGTTCTTCGAGAGAATATTCACCGTGTTTTTGGATCGGGCGAATCCGCTCTCCACCATTGCGAAACCCAGGTTCATAAAGAACACGAGCATCGCGGTAAAGAGCACCCACAGCGTGTCGAGTACCAGTTTGGTGTCCATTCCTACACTCCTCCTTATGATGGTATCATAATGAAAATGGCGCTCAAATCTCATCGATTTGAGCGCCATTGCTCATTGCGTTGGATGCAATATTATCTTGTTTCTTTAGTTTGTGAGCAAACTCACATTTCGCACTGTTATACTACCATATCGAAATGTTTTGTGCAAGAGTCTATTTATAAAATTGCAATAATTATTACACCGGGTTATGCAGATGCCCAATGGGGTGCAATAAATGCAAGCGCATACGTGTACCAATGCATCCGTGTGGGTGAGAATGCTGCTATCCTGGTGTGGAAAAATCTCACGGCAGTTTACAGCGCCTGATTTGCTATATATACTGTTTCATACATTTATTGTATGGCGCATGGGGGATGCGGTGATGGTCAGAAGGTTTGCGTTTGTGCTGCTTGTGCTGCTATGCGTGCTGTTTATCGGCTGCGAATACTTTGCTCTGCCGGTCTTCAGCGCTGCGCCCGGCGGCGGACCCCGCAACACGCCGCAGGTGATGGGCGCGCACACCGTGGCCGCAGAGGAGTACCTGACCCTGCGCAACGAGCCGGACACCGCCGCCAAGGCCCTCCGCCGCCTGGAACGTGGTGCCGTTGTGACCGTTCGCGAGTATGCGGGCCGGTTTGCACTGGTGGAAGTGCGCGACACCGGTGAAACGGGCTATGTGCTTTCAAGCTATCTGGTGGCCGGGGTGCAGGAAAACCTGGAGGGCGGCGGCGCGTCGCCGGATGCCGTGACACCGGATGCAGGCAGCGGCGCTGCCGCTGGGCAGTACCGCGTGCAATGCGAGGATTTTGTGACGCTGCGGGCGGCCCCGTCTCCGTCAGCCAAATCGGTCGGGCGGCTTGCCAACGGCGATTTGGTGAGCGTGGGCCGGTTTGACGGGCCGTTTGCCCGTATCACCGCCAAGGGAGGGAAGAAGGGTTATGTGCTGTCCGGTTATCTGCTGCCGGTGCAGAAGGATCCATCGCTGGCCGGCCTTCGGGTTGTGAAGCCCGCGCAGAATTACAGCCATGAGAAAATGATGGGAGACCTGCGCGCGCTGGCAAAGCGTTATCCCAAGCGGCTCCGGTTGGAAAACGCCGGCGTCTCCGCCGCGGGCAGAGAGGTTCCCGTTGCCGTGGTGGGCAGCCCGAAGGCCAAACACCATGTGCTGGTGCAGGCGGCCATCCATGGCCGGGAGCATATGACGGCGCTGCTTGTGATGGCACAACTGGAATACTGCCTGCAAAACCCGGATGGGGCTTTTGCCGGCGGCACTGTGGAGGAGTGGCTTGAGGATGTATGCCTGCACATCATCCCGATGGCAAACCCCGACGGCGTGGTGATCAGCCAGGATGGCGGGATGACCGGCGCTCTCAACTCCATCTATCAATCCGACCAGGCTACCGGGCGGACCGATCTGGATCCGGCCGACTATCTGCAACAATGGAAGGCCAACGGCGCCGGTGTGGACATCAACCGGAATTTCCCCACCGGCTGGCAGGGGCTTGATTCACCTGAAAGCCCCTCCGCGGCGCGCTACAAGGGCCAGGCAGCAGGCGACCAACCGGAAACACGGGCGCTGATGGATTATACGAAGCGTTATCGGTTTGATGCCACGGTGAGTTACCACGCCACCGGCAGCTGTGTCTATTGGCAATACGGTGAGAAGAAGGTGGTAAACCAAAAGTCCAAAAGCCTGGCGCAGGCCGTGAGCGCCTGCACGCAATACCCGCTGCTGGGTGCAGACGGGCTGGATGCCGGTGGCTACAAGGATTGGGCGATGGACGATCTTGAGATCCCATCGGTGACGGTGGAGGTGGGCTCCCGACCCTGCCCACTTCCGCTTGTGGAGTTTTCCACCATTTGGGCCCGCAACCGGGACGTTCTGCCTGCGGTGGCCCGCTGGGTGAAGCAGGGCTGACGCCCGTCGGCGCTCCGTTCGGCAGCGGTGGCGTTTGCATAAACGCGCCGGATGCCGGCAGCGCAATGGAGCGGGTTCACGTCCAGCTTTGCCTCATCACCTTCCACGCAGCGCACGCCGGTCAGGTCCACCGCCACGGCGCCGATCCCGAGCGGGCCCAGCACACGGGCCCGTTTGCTGTTGATCACTGCATACTGGCTCTTTGCCGGCAGCCACCAAAGGCGCCGTTGCAGAATCACCCCGCAAGCCTGCCCCACCGGCAGCACGCCCACACGGCGGCCAAAGCCCGCCGTCACCTGCAGCCCGTAGCCGAGCCTGCTTGCGGTGCCGGCCGGTTTCACCGCCAGCAGCGGTGCCTTCAGCGAGACGGCGGGCATGAGGCCGTGGGCGCGCGCGTTTGGCACCCGGCCCAGCAGCGCCGAACCCAGGCGCACCAGGTCCATGTGCATGTCCGGGTAATGGAGCATTCCGCCGGAGGCGCAGCAGTGCAGCACTCCGGCTTTGACGCCGGCGGATTTGAGCTGCCGCAGCGCTTCCAGAAATGCCTCATATTGCCGCCGGGTCAGCCTGGCATTGGCATAAGGGGAGGCAAAATGCGTAAAGATGCCCTCCACATCCATGTCACGCACGGCGGGGGCCACATGCATCAGCTCATCGGGCAGAAACCCGTATCGGCCCAGGCCGGTGTCCACCTTGATGTGGATTTTGGGCTGTGTGCCCAACCCGCGGGCTGCCTTTCTCACTGCTTCCGCCTGGGCATGGCTGCCCACGGTGAGCGCCACGCCTTGGCATATCGCTCCTCAATGGTCTGGATGCAAAGCTGCGGTGTGAGCAGCAAAACCGGCGCGGCAAGGCCGCCTTCGCGCAGCGCCAAGGCCTCCTCGGGGCTGCCGGTGGCGAAGCATTCCACGCCCAGATCTGCCAGCAGCCCAGCATATTCCAGCAAGGACAGCCCGTAGCCATTGTTTTTCACCACAGCCATGATCCCGCTCTTTGTTTTTTTGCGGAGCGTTTCCAGATTGTGTTCAATGGCAAAGCAATCGATAGACAAATAGGCGGACTGCTCCGGTTCTATGTTGGTCTCGATCATGGCCGGTCTCCTGGTTCTTCTGTGATGATACCAGTTTAGACCGGTTGAATATCAGCGTTTTATTATGGTTGTAACAAAGTTGTTATGATTTGGAGCTGCTTTGTCATACTGCCGGGCTCACCGGAATTTCAGCACCAGGCCGACCATCCTTGCTTCATCGGTGAGCCGGTAGCTTCCTTCCAGATACAGCTTGCTGTTGTCGGGGCTGAAGAAGATGCTGCCGGCGGCGGAAAAACCGGCAAACACCAGCTTTTCATTTTCGATCGCCCCATCGTGCCATTCGCCCACAAACACGTTGGCCATGCCGTCGGCGGTTTCTCTGGCCAGGCAGATGTATTTCCGGTCGTCGGAAAACGCAAAGTTGGTCACGCCGTCATAGCGGTTGGAGTGGCCATCCTCAGCGGTGCTGACCACCTGCAACGCCTGCCCGTTTTTATCTTGACTGAGATAAGCCAAATATTCGGAATCAACCCATTGCATGCTCTCTGTCTTGCCGAACAGCACCTCTTCGGGGATGGCTGAGGACAAGGCTGCTTTGTCCACCAGCTTGTAATCAGGCTTCTGACCGGCGGGGAGCGCCATCGTCAGCAGTGTCTGATCACCGGAAAGATACAGGATGCGATCGGTGCTGTCGTCCACATACAGGTTGCCAGAATGGTATTGCTTCATAACTTTGATCGGTATGCTTGTGATGGATTCTCCGTCAAACAGCTCCAGCTTGGATCCATTTAGAAAGCCCAGATACTTGTCGTGTGACGACCAGAAGGGTTGCGCGCCATAATAATCCGGGATCTCCAGAAGCTCATGGGTAAACGAGATGTCTGAAACAGAGAGTTTCATCGTGCCGTTGTTGTGGATGGAGAGATACCAGATCCGCTGCCGGTCGCCATCCAGCCCAAGGGTGGTGATCACCGCGTCGCGCACGGTGTGAAGCTCCACGGCCTCGCCGGTCTCCCAGTTGATGGACAGCACCCGGCCTGTCACGCCTTTGGTCTGCAGCATCAGGACCCGCTTTTTCTCTTCCATCGCCGCAAGCGGCCCATCCATGGCGCCACCGGTTTCATCGGGCTGTGCGGTGCTGGCCTTTGCCCCCACGGCAGCCAGATGGTCGTTATCCAGCCAGCCGCACACCATGCCCGACTGCCGCCCGCCGAAATTGCCGGCTGTGTCCAGCTTGTCCAGCGGGATTATCGATGCCCGCTCCAGCTGGAAGGACATCACACCAGCCGGCGCCGGCGCTGCGGTGGGGGAGGAGACCGGGCGATCCAGCACGATCGTTTTGCCGTGCGGTGCCACGCTGCAGCCGGTCAGTGCCAGCGCAGCCGTGATGGCGAGTAGTATTCCTGTTTTCATCAAGAGGCATCGTTTCATTGCGTCACCCTATAGCCCGGTGTAGACCGGCAGCGCCAAATCCACACAGATGCCGCCGGGCAGGTTGCGCATTGCGATCCTGCCGGCGTGCTGCTCCACAATTTGCTTGCAGATGGCCAGCCCCAGCCCGCTGCTGCCTTGCTCCGGCTGCCCCTGCTGCCTGGCGCGGTAAAAGGGCTCAAACAGCTTCTGAAGCTCCTGCTCGGCGATGGGGCCGCCGCTGTTGGCCACGGAGATCAGGGCTCTGCTGCCCTTGGCCCGCGCAATCACGCGCACAGGGCCGTCCGGGTCCTTATATTTGATGGCGTTGTCGATCAGGTTGATCAGCACTTCCTTCAGGCGCTCGGGGCTGCCAAACACCCGGATGCCCTCTTCCACTTCGCAGTCGATGTCGGTGGCATATTTCTCCGCCTTGAAGCTCATGCCGGCGCAGACGTCGGTGATGAGAGCGGATAGATCCATCACCTCTTTGGGGAAGTTGACCGATGAGGAGAGTTTGGACATTTCCAGCAGCGCCACCACCATGCCATACATGCGGGCGCTCTCGTTTTTGATGTGGCCGATGCCTTTGTCAAAGAAGTCCTTATCCGAAAAGCCGTTTTCCTCCAGCACCTCGGCATAACCACCGATGGAGGTGAGCGGTGTTTTCAACTCATGGGTCACCGTGTCATAAAATTCCTTGCGGTAATCGGCCAGACGCTGCAGCTCCTCGCGGTCAGCGCTGATCACGCTCATCTGCTGCTCAATCTTCTGAATCATGTGGGCAAAGTTGCGGGTGAGCATCCCCACCTCATCGCGGCGCTTTGAATTCAGCAACTTGTCAATGCTTTTCACGCTGAAGGTGTTGCGCTCGATGTTTTTGGCCACGGTGCCCGAAAGCGCCGCCAGCTTGACCACGGGGCTTGAGATGCCCTGGATGAAGAGGATTGACACCATCAGCGCCAACAGAAACATTGCTGCCGTAATGATTGTGACGGTGTGCATCATGCGGTTGCCGAAATCATACAGCGTCGAATAGTCTGCCACAGTGCGCAGGATGCCGATGTTCTGCCCATCCACGGTGATGGGATAGGAGCAATAGGCCGATGTCTTGCCCATGGCGGTGTCCAGTGTGAAAGCCGGGCGGCCGGCCATGGCGTGCTTCAGATCGTCATAGTGCAGGCCCTCAAACATGCTTGCCTGGCTGGCGGCCAGCAGCTTGCCGGCGGTGGAATAGATGGCCGCCGGTTTGCCGGAGGAGTTGGCGAGGGTTTCCGCCATGTCGTCGGCAATTGCATCAATGCCGCCGCCCTCCGCCTGACCGCTCATCGCCAGAAACTGCCTGGCATAAACAAGCCCGGAGCCGCCGGTGGCCATGAGCTCTTCGGAAATGATCTTCTCATTGCCGACCTGGATGTAGTAGGAGATGAAAAGATTCATCGCCGCCATCAAAGCGGCGAAGACAATGCATATCCCCACAATCATCTTGAGCCTGAGAGACATGTGTCACCTGTTACGGCACAAACTTGTAGCCGACCTTATAAACCGTTTGAAGGATGCTTTCCAGCTCCAGCTTTTTGCGCAGCCGCATCACGTGGATATCGACGGTGCGCGTGTTGCCATAAAAGTCAATGTCCCACACGGCGTTCAGGATCTGCTCGCGGGAAAGCACCAGGTTCTTGTTTTCAATCAGGTATAAAAGCAGGTTGTATTCCAGCAGCGTGAGCTCCACCGGCCGGCCGCCCAGATAGACATTCATCGAGCCGGTGTCCACCTCCACGGTGCCGAAGGCGAACTTCCTCCCGCCGGGCTCCGCGCCCGCCTGCACGGGGCGGTCGACCCTGCGAAAAGTGGCCTTGATGCGTGCCACCACTTCGCGCACGTCAAAGGGCTTGGTGATGTAATCGTCGGCGCCGGCTTCGAGGCCCAGCACCTTGTCTTCCACCATGTTTTTGGCGGTGACCATGATGATCGGGATTTTCTGTGTCTGCGTGATCTGCTTGCAGATGTCCAGACCGCTCACGTCCGGCAGGCTCCAGTCCAGCAGCACGAGGTCGGGCTTGGCTTGCGCGGCCCTGAGCCCGGCGGAGCCGGTGAGCGCCATGGTCGCGGTGTATCCTTCCTTCTGCAGGCGATAGGCCAGCAGCTCAGCGATGGGCTTGTCGTCTTCCACGATCAAGATGTGCTTTCCGTCCATGCTCATCCTTTCTCCGGAGGGATCAGATTACGATGTCATACTCCATCAGTCTGGCAGTTTCAAATGCCTCGTCGCGTCCCACCAGCTTTTTGACGATGTGGAAGCTCATATTGATCCCGGCAGAGATGCCGCCGGAAGTTATAATGGTTCCCTGATCCACAAATTTCACATGGGGGCGCACCTCAAGCTCCGGATAGGCCCGCTTCAGTTCGTTGGTGTGGGCCCAGTGGGTCGTAGCCGCCTTCCCCTCCAGAAGCCCGGCCTTTGCCAGTAGGAAAGCGCCGGTGCACACGCTGGCAATGAGCTTTGCTTTGCCAGCCTGCTCCTTCAGCCATTGCAGCATCAACGGATTGTTCACCTGATCCACCCTGGCTCCATAGCCGCCGGGCACGATCAGCACTTCAAACTCCGGCGCGGTTTCAAAGCTTGCGTCGGGCAGCACCATCAGGCCGTTGGCGGCCCTGACGGGCTTGCCGGTTTCGGAAACGGTGGTCACGGTGAAGGCCTTGCCGCCGCGGCCCAACTCCGCCAATGAAAACACCTCAAAGGGCCCGGCGAAGTCCAGCACTTCCACGCCGTCGAAAAGGAGGATGCCGAGTGAGATGGGGTAGTTCATGGGATTCTCCTGTTGCATGATTCATTGGTTTGTAGCATTATTTTACCATATTCTTCGGGAGGATTCCTAGTGAGGTTGTTTTTTGTATGATAGAGCTGATCAAACCCAAACGGCTGCGTCGCGGTTTGGGATGATCTGCACACAGATGGATGGGGAGGACAAAAAGAACCTGGCAAAGGTGATCCACAAATTTGATCCTATAATACCGGCAGCGCCCTTCCAGCTTCCGGCCGCTCCGGTAGCATCGCGCCATCTTTTGCCACGATCGTGCCATTGAGAAAAGTATAACGGATTCCGACAGGCGGCAGCTCCTGCTCGATGCGGTCCTGCAGCCTGCCCATGTCGATCAAGTTCAGGTCGGCATAGCAGCCCTCGCGGATCAAGCCTCTGCCTTCCAGCCCGAACCTGCGGGCGGTGAGCCCGGTCATCTTGGCGACGGCCTGTTCCAACGACATGCCCATGGCGCGGGCGATGGAAAGGAAGCGGGGGAACGCTCCGTAAACTGAGCCGTTTTGTTTCCCTTCAGCCTCCACCCAGGCGTCGGTCATAAACAGTGATTGGTCATTGCGCATCAATGTGCGCACGATATCCTCGTTTTGATAGCTGCCCATCAACACCTTGGCATTTAAATTGCTTTTCTCGCAAACGTCCAGATAGGCGTCCAGCTCCGGCACGCCGCTCTCGCGGGCGATTTCGGTGATGGTCTTGCCGGTCAGGTTTTCCTGGCCCGGCCCGGCCCAGGCGACCATGATGTCTGAGAAGTTGAACCCGAGCAAAAACGTGGTGGCACGCACCATCGCGGCAAGCCGCACCTTGTGGAACCACTTACGCCGCTGCTGCGGCGGCATGGCCTGATACCAATCAGGCAGCACCACCGTGATGATGGACGCGCCATAATCCAGGGGGTAGAGGTCGAACCCCACGTCATACCCCTCTTCTTTGAGCTTTCGGAGAATGGCGGTGGCCGCTCCCACATCCTTCCAGGACCGGCGGCCCACGAAAATGAGATGGCTCACCTGCAGGCGGACACCCGTTGCGCGCACGATTTCTGCCAGCTCATCCAGTGCCAGCAACAAATGGCTGCGGGTCATGCGCTTGTAGGACAGCGAAATGGCGGAGCACGCCCTGCTGTGCACGGTGAGCACCTTGCCATATTTGGCGCAGAGGCGGGCCACTTCAATCAGTTCTTCCTTCGGGGCATACAGGCCCGGCTCATACATCAGGCCCAATGAGACACCGCAAGCCCCCTGCCGCAGGGCCAGCTCGATCTGCTCCAGCATCGCAGCCTTTCCCTCGGGGCTCAAGGGATTGTCCTTATTGCCGTTTATGGCAATGCGTGCCGTGCCGTGGCCCACCAGAAGGGCCATGTTGGCGGGGCAGTGCCTGTCCGCCGCGCGGAACCATTGCTCGAATTGATGGGTTTGCGCGCTGTCTTCATCCAGGGTGAACAAACCGCCGCCGATCTGGTCCCTGAACCGGGTGGATGCGGCGTAGCCTGGCACGGAGAAGCCGCAGTTGCCCGCCACGAATGTGGTGACGCCCTGCAGCAAAAATGGATCGAAATGTCGGTGCCGGTCGGGGGAGAGGGCGAACCAGTCATTGTGAGAATGGCAATCGATGAAGCCCGGTGTGACGGTCAGGCCTTCGCAGTCGATCACGTCGCCCGTGAAGCCTTCCGGCGGTTCTGCTATGATCCGCTCGATCTTCTCTCCACGGATCAGGATGCCGCCGGAAAAGGGCGGCGTGCCGCTGCCGTCAATGATCCGGCAGTTTTTCAGAAAACAGCTCATCCCCGCCTGGCCTCCTGATCTGTTGTCGTTACATTGCGGTGCCGAATGGGCTACACATTGAACCGGAACAGCACTACGTCTCCATCCTGCATCACATATTCCTTGCCTTCGCTGCGGACCAGGCCCTTTTCCTTGGCGGCGTTGAAACTGCCGCAGGCCATCAGAGCATCGAAGGAGACAATCTCCGCGCGGATGAAACCCCGCTCAAAGTCGGAGTGGATCACCCCTGCAGCCTGGGGGGCCTTCATGCCACGGGTGATTGTCCAGGCCCGCACTTCCTTTTCACCGGCGGTGAGGTAGCTCATCAGGCCCAGCAGTTCATAGCTTTTCTTGATCAGGCGGTTCAGGCCCGATTCGGTAAGGCCCAGCTCGTTCAGGAAGAGCAAGCCCTCCTCGTCGCTCATGCCGGCGATCTCCTCCTCGATGCGGGCGGAGACCACGATCACCTCGGCGCCTTCCTTCTTAGCGATCTCTTTCATCGCTGCCACGCGGGGCAGGCTGTCCTCCGGCTTGGCAAGGTCATCTTCGGCCACGTTGGCGGCGTAGATGACCGGCTTCATGGTGAGCAGAAACATTTCTTTCGCCAGCTCCAGCCCGTCGCCCTCCAGCCCCTGGCCACGGGCCGGGATGCCTTTTTCCAGGTTGGCATAGATGGTCTGCAGGCAGTCCATTTCAAAGGCAATTTTCTTGTCGCCGGACTTGGCGGCCTTGCCGGTGCGGGCGATACGCTTTTCCAGCGTCTGCATGTCGGCAAAGATTAGCTCCAGGCCGATTGTCTCGGCGTCGCGCACAGGGTCCACCGAGCCGTCCACATGGGTCACGTTGCCATCTTCAAAGCAGCGCACCACCTCCACGATGGCGTCCACCTCGCGGATGTGCGACAGAAGTTGGTTGCCCAGCCCTTCGCCCCGGCTGGCGCCGCGCACCAGGCCGGCAATGTCCACAAATTCCACCACGGCGGGCGTGATTTTCTTGGGGTTGTATATTTTCGCCAGCGCGTCCAGCCTTGCGTCCGGCACGTCCACGACGCCCACGTTGGGCTCGATCGTGCAGAACGGATAGTTGGCTGCCGCCGCACCGGCCTTTGTGATGGCGTTGAACAGCGTGCTTTTGCCCACATTGGGCAGGCCTACGATGCCTAGTTTCATGGCTGGTCTCCTCGTCGTTTCCGGTTTTTCTCGCGTAGTAATCTCTGTATTATACCTGATCGGCTGTGTGCGGACAACTCCGCCATAGATGTTTCGGCAGTCCGGGCAATGCAGATTGCTGAATGACAATAGATGAATGTTCACAGGTTTGGAGTAGACAACAGGGCGCGGTTGTGATATAGTATGCCAAACAAAAGAGGCCGAGCCTTTAAATCCGGTACTGTGATGCCGGCAAGGAACGGAAGAATCCGAACATGGTTTGAAACCCATGCCTTGCCGCACGCCGGCAAGGCATTTTTGTTTCCGGCGGGGATACCCGCCGGGCCTTTGCTGGGGCGGGGCTCTGCTCCGCCCAATATGTTGATCAGGAGGTGCTCCGATGAGGGAAAAGACCAAGCTCATGGACGCCACGGCGATGGACCGGGCGCTCACCCGCATTGCCCATGAGATCATTGAACACAACCGCGGCGTGGCAAATGTGGTGCTGCTGGGCATTCAGCGCCGGGGCGTGCCGCTGGCCAAACGGCTTGCTGCAAAGCTCGAGCAATTCGAGGGCGAGGCTGTGCCGGTGGGCGTGCTGGACATCACCTTTTACCGCGACGATCTCTCACTGCTCGATGAGCACCCGGTGATCAAGGGCACCGATGTGCCTTTCCTGGTGGCGGGAATGCATGTGGTGCTGGTGGACGATGTGCTCTATACCGGCCGCACCGCCCGCGCCGGCATGGACGCCGTGATGGACCTGGGCCGTGCCAGCACGATCCAGTTTGCGGTGCTGGTGGACCGGGGCCACCGGGAGCTGCCCATCCGAGCCGACTATGTGGGCAAGAATGTGCCCACCAGCCGCAACGAGGTCATCGGTGTGCATGTGGCCGAGATCGACGAAGCCGATGAAGTTGTGTTATATGATCGTGACGATCAATAGACCGGATGACCGGTCTTTTCTTTTGTAAACTCCTTCCAGCCACCTTGCTACTGACTACTACAAAGGATGTGACCAGATGCCGCTTTCCAGCAAAGACCTTTTGGGCCTTAGAGGCATGCCAAAGGAAGAGATCAACGAGATCCTCAACACCGCTGTGCAGATGAAGAAATTCCTGGCGGACAATCAGAAGCGCACGCCGCACCTGCAGGGCAAATCCATCGTGACGCTGTTTTACGAAAACAGCACCCGCACGCGGATGTCCTTTGAACTTGCCACCAAATATATGGGTGCGGCCTCGGCCAACATCGCCGCGTCAGCCAGCTCCGTTTCCAAGGGCGAGACGCTGATCGACACCGGCTGCTCGCTGGATATGATGGGCACCGACCTCATTATCATGCGCCACCCGATGAGCGGTGCGCCGCACCTGCTGGCAAAGCATGTGAAGTCCGGCGTGATCAATGCCGGTGACGGCATGAACGAGCACCCGACCCAGGGCCTGTTGGATCTGTTCACGATGCGGGAGAAGCTGGGGCGGCTCGATGGGCTGAAGGTGGCCATCGTGGGCGACATCGCCCACAGCCGCGTGGCACGCAGCAACCTGTGGGGCCTGAAAACGATGGGCAGCGAGGTGGTGCTGGCAGCGCCGGAGACGCTGCTGCCGGAGGGCATGGAGCAGCTGGGCGTGCAGGTGACCACCGACACCGACGAGGCTGTGCGCGGAGCCGATGTGGTGATGGCGCTGCGCATCCAGCTGGAGCGGCAGCAAGCGGGCCTCTTCCCCAGCGTGCGGGAGTATCACAAGTATTGGGGCATCAACGATGCCCGCATGAAGCTTGCCAAACCCGGCGCGCTGGTGATGCACCCCGGCCCGGTGAACCGGGGCGTGGAGATCACCACGGCGCTGGCCGATGGCGACCAGTCGGTGATCCGCGAGCAGGTGATGAACGGCGTGGCCATCCGCATGGCGATCATGTTTCTGATGACGAGGAGGGCCGAGGCATGAGGCTTCTGATCAAAAACGGCACTTTGGTAAACCCCGGCGGGCTCAATGGCAGGCTGGATGTGCTCATTGAGGATGGCGTGATTGCCGCCATCGGCACAAGCCTTCCGGCGGACGGCGCGGAAATCATGGACGCAACCGGCAAGACGGTGATGCCGGGTTTTGTGGATATGCACTGCCACCTGCGGGAGCCGGGGCAGGAGTTTAAGGAAACCATCGCGACCGGCACCAGATCGGCCGCCGCAGGCGGGTTTACGACAGTGGCTTGCATGCCAAACACCAAGCCGGTGGTGGACAATGAGGCGGTGGTTAAGCTCATCCTGGACAAAGCACAAGCCGAAGGCGCGGTGCGGGTGCTGCCCATCGCGGCGGTGACCAAGGGCCAGGAGGGCAAGGAGCTCACCGAGATGGGCTTTCTCAAAGAGGCCGGGGCGGTGGCCTTCAGCGACGACGGCAAGCCGGTGGACAACACCCGCGTGATGGAGCTTGCGCTGCGCTATGCCAAGAACTTCGGCGCGCTGATCATTTCCCACTGCGAGGATAAGCACCTGGCCGAGGGCGGCGTGATGCACGAGGGAGCCATGGCCACCAAGCTGGGCTTGCCGGGCATCCCCTCCACGGCGGAGGAGCTGATGGTTGCCCGCGAGATCCTGCTGGCGGAGCGCCTCGGGGCAAAGGTGCACATCGCTCACATCAGCACAGCGGGCTCGGTAGAGCTGGTGCGCCAGGCCAAGGGCCGGGGCGTGATGGTGACTGCCGAGACCTGCCCGCACTACTTCGCCGCCACCGACGAGTTGGTGGAGGGCTACAGCACCGCCACCAAGATGAACCCGCCGCTGCGCACGGAATTGGACCGGCTGGCGATCATCGCCGGCCTCAAAGACGGCACCATCGACGCCATCGCCACCGACCACGCACCGCACCACGCCGACGACAAGGATGTGGAATACAAGCTTGCCGCCTTCGGCATCGTGGGGTTTGAGACAGCGTTCGGCCTTGCGATGACCTATCTGGTGGAGCCCGGACATCTTTCTCCGGAGGCGCTGGTGGAAAAGATGGCTCTGAACCCGGCACGCATCCTGGGCCTTGAGTCGCCGGTGCTGGCTGAAGGTGCGCGGGCCGATCTGGTGGTCGCGGATCTCACGCAGCAATGGGTGGTCGATCCCACCAAGTTTCACACGAAGGGCCGCAACACGCCCTTTGCCGGCTGGGCGCTGCTGGGCCGGGTGACGGACACGGTCTGTGCCGGGTTGCCAGTATACAAGAATGGCAATATTGTGGTATAATATACAAGGTGATTTATAATTATGCAATGAGAGGGCGTTTGCATGATCTTTGACATACTGGCCGATGAAATCCGCCGCAAGCGGAATCCCACCTGCGCGGGGCTGGACACCCACTTGGGCTGCCTGCCGCCGGGTTTCCGCAACCGGTTTGATACCGCCACGCTGGAAGGGGCCGCTGAGGCGATTCTGGCCTACAACAAGGAGCTGATTGACGCGCTGGAGCACATTGTGCCGGCGGTGAAGGTGCAGGCGGCCTACTACGAAATGTATGGCGTGGCCGGCATGCGGGCCTTCCGCCAGACATTGAGCTACGCGAAGCGGGCAGGTTTGATTGTGATTGCCGACGCCAAGCGCAACGACATCGCCTCCACCGCCGAGGCTTATGCCAAGGCATTTCTGGGCACGGTGGAGCTGAGCGGTGTCAGCCAGCCGGTGTTTGACGCCGACATCCTCACCGTGAACCCCTATCTGGGCACCGACGGCATCGCGCCTTTTCTCACCGAGAACCCCCGCCGGGGCATTTTCGCGCTGGTGAAAACGTCCAACCCCTCATCCGCAGAGCTGCAGGATCTGGACCTGGCCGATGGCCGCAAGGTGTATGAGGCGGTGGGCGACCTGGTGCTAAAGTGGGGGCAGGGCACGGCGGCCTTTAACGGATACCCCCGCGTGGGCGCTGTGGTCGGTGCCACACACCCAGCGCAGGGCGCGGCCTTGCGGCAGCGCATGCGCGATACGTTCTTCCTGCTGCCCGGTTACGGCGCGCAGGGCGCAAAGGGGCGCGACATTGCCGGCATGTTTGACAGCCGGGGCGGCGGCGCCATCGTGAACAACTCCCGGTCCATCCTGACGGCCTGGGAGAGGGAGGGCACCGACTTCAAAACGGCGGCCTGCGCGGTGGCGGTGCGGATGCGGGAGGATATCGCGGCGGCGATGAAGTAGCTCCGGCCGCCAAAGAAATCCCCCCTGTCACCTGCTCTGTTGCGCCGTCGCGGCGCAACGTGGCGACATCCCCCCTTGAATTTTTGCCTTCGGCAAAAACAAAGGGGGTAGGGAGGCAGTACGCACACGATGCCAATGTACGGGCGGGGCTCCAGGATGCATGGGCGAGCAGCATCTGCAGGATGCGGCCAGCCTGTACCCGCCCTGGATTTAGCGGGTCAAGCCGCGATATTAGGTTCTTTAGGAGGACTCCACATGGCTTACTTGGTGCTGGAAGACGGCACGGTATACGAGGGCAGGGCCTTCGGCAGGCTGGGCGACACTGTGGGCGAGGTTGTGTTCAACACGGGCATGACCGGCTATCAGGAGGTGCTCACCGACCCCAGTTATTGCGGGCAGATCGTGATGATGACCTATCCCTTGATCGGCAACTACGGCGTGAACTGGGAAGACCCGGAGAGCATGCGCCCACAGGTGAAAGGCTTTGTGGTGCGGGAGCTCTGCCAGGTGCCCAGCAACTGGTATAGCGAGAGCACGCTCAACGAGTATCTGGACCGCGCCGGCATCATGGGCATTGAGGGCATCGACACCCGCAGCCTCACGCGCAAGATCCGCGACCACGGCACGATGCGCGGCTATATCTGCTCAGGCGATCCTACCGAGGCGCTTAATAATGCGATGATGGATTACCGCATCACCGATCCTGTGATGCAGGTGACCTGTGACGAAAGCTTTGAGCTGCCGGGGTCTGGGCCCCGCGTGGCTGTGATGGATTTTGGTCTGAAGGCCAGCATCCTCAAGTCACTGCGCAAGCGCGGCTGCCACCTGTTCGTGCACCGCGCCAGCGACAGCGCCGAGGCGATCCTTGCCAATGAGCCCGACGGCATCATGCTCACCAACGGCCCCGGCGACCCCAAGGACAATGGAGCCGTGATTGCGGAAATCCAGAAGCTCGTGGGCAAGGTGCCGATCTTTGGCATCTGCCTGGGGCACCAGTTGATGGCGCTGGCCTGCGGGGCCGACACCCACCGCCTGCGTTACGGCCACCGCGGCACCAACCACCCGGTCAAAGATCTGGGGCAGGATCGCGTCTACATCACCAGCCAGAACCACGGCTATACAATCATCGAGGAGTCATTGCCCAAAAACATGGTCGTGAGCCACCGCAACTGGAACGACATGACCATTGAGGGCGTGAGGTATCTGGATCACCCCACGTTCACGGTGCAGTTCCACCCGGAAGCGGCCCCCGGCCCCAGGGATACGGCGTATCTGTTTGATCAGTTCATGGGGATGATGGGGTAGAGGTCAAAGCGGACAGACCCTCACACCCTGGCCCCCTCCCAGAGCGAAGAAACCCTCACCCCCTAACCCCCTCCCCCAGAGCATTGGGGGAGGGGCAAAGATAGAGAATATAGGTGGTAACATGAGAGTGAGTACACCTGACTACGTGAAGGAACTGGCGAAGGGGTTGCGGAAATCACAAACACCAGCGGAAAAGCTGCTCTGGGAAAGGTTGAGGGCCAACAGGCTGGATGGCCATAAGTTTTACCGGCAATGCCCAATTGGGAGATACATAGCGGATTTTTTCTGCGGAGAGATCAATTTGGTCGTTGAGCTGGATGGTGGCATTCATGAAGATTACCGCCAAATGGAATATGATAAGATCAGGCAACGGGAGATTGAAGGCAGAAACATGACGGTACTTCGGTTTCCCAACCAGCAAGTAATCCATGATATCGACAACGTTATCGAGAGGATTCGTCGGGAGTTTGATAAACACCAAGAATAGCGACTTGAGCGTAATCCAGCCTTACCCCCTCCCACAGTGCTATGGGGGAGGGGGCAGGGGGTGAGGGTCTTTCGGGACGGAGTAGAGTGTGAGAACCCTCATGGAAAAGCCTGGCGGTGAGAGTATTTTTGGAAGAGCATTTCTCCCGCGAACGGTTGAATAATCTCAATGCATAAAGGAGCAACGCCATGCCCCGCAACCCATACATCAAAAAAGTCCTCGTGATCGGCTCAGGCCCCATCATCATCGGCCAGGCAGCCGAGTTTGACTATGCCGGCACCCAGGCTTGCCGGGCCCTCAAAGAAGAGGGCATCGAGGTGGTGTTGGTAAACTCCAACCCGGCCACGATCATGACCGACAGCAACATCGCTGACCGGGTCTATCTGGAGCCGCTGACGCCAGAGGTGATCAAAAACATCATCCGGCGGGAAAAGCCGGACAGCCTGCTGCCCACGCTGGGCGGCCAGACAGGCCTCAACCTGGCCGTTGAGCTGGCCGAAAGCGGCTTTCTGGACGAGGCCGGGGTAAGGCTCCTTGGCACGCCGGTGGACTCCATCCACAAGGCGGAGGACCGCGACGAGTTTAAAAAGACGATGCTGGAGATCGGCGAACCCTGCATCGACAGCGTGATCGTCACCGATGTGGACGCGGCGCTGGAATTTGGCGATCGGGTGGGTTACCCGCTGATTGTGCGGCCGGCCTACACACTGGGCGGCAGCGGCGGCGGCATCGCCAATGACGGCCTGGAGCTGGCGCAGATCACCTCCGATGGCCTGCGCTACTCCCGCGTGAAGCAGTGCCTGATCGAAAAGAGCGTGGCCGGCTGGAAGGAAATCGAATATGAGGTGATGCGTGACAGCAAGGGTAACTGCATCATCGTCTGCAACATGGAAAACATTGACCCGGTGGGCATCCACACCGGCGACAGCATCGTGGTGGCCCCCAGCCAGACCCTCAGAGATGTGGAGTACCAGATGCTGCGGTCGGCCTCGATCAACATCATCAACGCCTTGAAGATTGAGGGCGGCTGCAATGTGCAGTATGCGCTGGATCCGGAAAGCATGAAATACGGCGTGATCGAGGTGAACCCCCGTGTGAGCCGCAGCTCGGCGCTGGCCAGCAAGGCAACCGGCTACCCGATTGCCAAGGTCGCCACGAAGATCGCCATCGGCTATGGGCTGGATGAGATCAAAAACGCCGTGACCGGCAAAACGTACGCCTGCTTTGAGCCCACGCTGGATTATGTGGTCGTGAAGTTCCCCCGCTGGCCCTTTGACAAGTTCACCAAGGCAGAGAAGACGCTGGGCACCCGCATGAAGGCCACCGGCGAGGTGATGAGCATTGGTGCCAATTTTGAGCAGGCCTTCTTAAAGGCCATCCGGTCGCTGGAGCTGGGGCTCAGCAGCTGCGAGTTCAAGGGTGCGTCCAGCCGCAGCGATGAGGACATTGAAAAGCTGCTGCACTGGCAGAGTGACGAACGCATCTATGTGGTCACCGAGGCGTTGCGCCGGGGCGTGACCGAGCAGCACATCTTTGACATCACCAAGATCGACAAGTGGTACCTGCACAAGTTCAAGAATATCGTGATGGAAGAAGAGCGTGTGAAACGGGAAGGCATCGCCTGCCTGGATAGCGCTTATCTGAAAAAGCTCAAGAAGCTGGGCTTCAGCGACCAGGCGCTGGCCAGGTGGACTGGTAAATCGGAGCTTGAGATCCGGGCGCTGCGCAAGGGCTTCGGCATCCTGCCCACCTACAAGATGGTGGACACCTGCGGCGCTGAGTTTGACGCGGTGAGCCCCTATTACTACTCCACCTATGACGACGAAAACGAGGCCCGCAACTCCGGCCGCAAAACCGTGGTGGTGCTGGGCTCCGGCCCCATCCGTATCGGCCAGGGTGTGGAGTTTGATTACTGCTCGGTGCATTGCATCTGGGCGCTGCGCGAAGCCGGTTATGACACCGTGATCATCAACAACAACCCGGAGACTGTGTCCACTGACTTTGACACATCAGACCGGCTCTACTTCGAGCCGCTCACACCAGAAGACGTGTGGAATGTGCTGGAGCTGGAGCAGCCGGAGGGCGTGGTGGTGCAGTTCGGCGGCCAGACGGCGATCAAGCTGGCCAAATATGTGGAGCAGGCGGGCTACAAGATCCTTGGCACACAACTGCAGGATATCAACGCCGCCGAAGACCGCGAGGAGTTTGACGCGCTGCTGGAGCGCACCGGCATCGCCCGTCCGAAGGGCGAGACAGTGTTCACCAGCGAGCAGGCTCTTGCCGCGGCGAACCGCCTGGGCTACCCGGTGCTGGTGCGCCCCAGCTATGTGCTGGGCGGTCAGGGCATGGAGATCGCCTGGAGCGACAGCGACATCACCGAATACATGTCCATCATCAACAGCAGTGAACAGGAGCACCCGATCCTCGTGGACAAATACCTGCTTGGCAAGGAAATTGAGGTGGACGCCATCTGCGACGGGGAGACCATGCTGATCCCCGGCATTATGGAGCACATTGAGCGGGCCGGCATCCATTCCGGCGACTCGATCTCGGTTTATCCGGCATGCTCGATCACCGAGCGCATCAAGCAAAAGATCATCGACACCACAGAGATGCTCTGCCACGAGCTCCATGTGGTGGGCATGATCAACATCCAGTTCATTGTCTACAATGACGATCTCTACATCATCGAGGTGAATCCCCGCTCCAGCCGCACGGTGCCCTATATCAGCAAGGTGACCGGCGTGCCTTTGATCGGCCTGGCCACCAGGGCCAGCCTTGGGCAGAAGCTCAGCGAGATGGGCTACGGCTCCGGGCTCTACCCCTCACGGGGCATTTATGCGGTGAAGGTGCCGGTGTTTTCCTTTGAGAAGCTGCCCAAGCTGGAAATCAGCCTGGGGCCGGAGATGAAATCCACCGGCGAGGTGCTGGGCATCTCCAAAAGCCTGCCGGAGGCGCTGCTGAAGGGCCTCATTGCCGCCGGGCTCAACGTGCCCCGGCGCGGCAATGTGATCCTCTCGGTGGCCAAAGCCGACAAACCGGCTGCCACCCGTCTTGGCGAGGATCTGGCAAGCCTGGGCTATAATCTCTTCGCCACGGCGGGCACCGCCCATGAACTGAACGCCAACTATGTGCCGGCCAGCGTGCTGGGGCATTTCTCCGACCCCTCTCCCAACGTGGCTGACCTGCTGCGGCAGGGCAAGGTGCAGCTGATCATCGACACACCCACCCGTGGCCGCGATGCTGAGCGCAGCGGCTTCAAGCTCCGGCGAATGGCGG
>JAEYYW010000170.1 GCA_023428265.1 Bacillota bacterium
GCAACCGGCCTCGTCGATAGCCGCCGATAATCAAATTTGTGACAGGGCTGGGGTTAAAATAACCCAAGTGCAATGATTCGCATCCGACTGCGTATCGGTAACTGGTTGTGGTTTTTTCAGCATCAATCATAAGCTTTTCGGCTGCAGTGGAGGCATCCTTTTGCAAAGCTGCAAGCTCGCTGCAACGAACGTGTGCCGCTTGAACTAATTCATCAATATGTGTCATGATAACCCTTCAGCTAATTTATCAATCAGGTTTTTAGTTGATATTTGCAGCTGGGCGAAGATGAGGCGTCCCCTCTTTTTGGGGGGACGCCCTCAGCTAATTATTTCTGATCCAGATATCGCAGCGATTCATACCACGGGTCGCCGGAGAAGTCCGGCTCCGGCGCATTGGCCTCGCCGCCCAGCTCCTCAATGGCGTTGCGGGTTTCCGTCCACTCCAGATAGTTGAGCGTGCCCTCCGTCAGGGCCGCCTTCAGAGCCGGGATGGCATCGGCATTGCCGTATTTGCCCAAATAGGCTGCAATCACGGCCTTGTCGCTTTCGGCGCTCTGATATGCTGCCAGCAGCTTTTTATAGATGCGTTCGTCGCCGGGGAACTCCACCAGCACGCTCAAAAACCATTCCACGGCCTGCGGCTCCAGATCCCTGCCCATGCTGGAAAGGATCGGGTCCACCACAACGGGCCCCATCGCCGTGAGTGCCTCGGCCATGCTCTCGGCATAGTCGTTGTCCGGGTTGTTCACGATGGCGTCGATGTATTCCTCCATCGGCAGCACCGAACCGATTTCATTGAGGAGCTTGATGGCGATCATGACCGCCTCGTCACCCCGGTCACCGGCGGGCAACGGCATCTCGCGGCGCTTGAGCTTCAGGAGCAGCGGCTCAGCCTGCGCCCCCAACGCCACAATGCGGTCCAGCATCGGGTCAGGCACCCACACACCGGCAGTGATATACTTGAGCATCCACTTGATGAGCATCGCCGCGTCGTCAAAGCGCTCGAAATAGTGGATCGGCGCAGCACCGTCCAGCCAAGTGGCGGGGGCGTTGAGCCAGCGCTCATACACACCCTCCACCTGGGCTTCCATTTGCTCAGGCTTTTTGTGTTTGTCGCGGTTCTGTTCCATCCATTGCTTCAGGTGCTTTTCAAACTGCTTCTCAAAATCCATCACAAACAGGTCCATTATTCTCCCTCGCTTCCGTTTGCCGCCTGGTCGCGCAGCTCACCCAGTTCGTCGGCGGTGAAGTCATACGCTTTGGTGCAGAAGTGGCAGCGCACTTCCGCGCCGCCGTCCTGCCTGATCATGTCGTTCAACTCTTCGAGCCCAAGGGAAATGAGCGCCCGCTCAATGCGATCACGGGAGCAATCGCACTTCAGCTCCACCGGCATTTGGCCAATCCTCTGCGGATCCATGCCGCGGAAGGTGGACTGTATCACGCCGTCGGCGCCTTCGTCCAGCAGCCTGCGGCTGATGTCGCCCAGCGTGGGGGCAATCAGCTCTAGGTGTGAGATGGTTTCCTCCGGGCAGCCGGGCAAGGGCTGCACCACAATGCCGCCGGAGGAGAGCACAGGGCCCTCCGGTGAAACCAGCACGCCCAGCGCCGCCAGCGACGGCTGCTGCTCCGAGGCGGCCAGATAGAGCGCTAAATCTTCGCCGACCTCGCCGGTCGCCAGGTTCACCTGGCCGATATAGGGCTCGCGCATGCCAAGGTCTTTGACCACTGCCAGCTTGCCCTGGCGGCCGATTGCGCCGCCCACATCCAGCTTGCCGTCGGAGCGGGGGGGCAGATCCACAGCGGGGTTGGAGCAATACACTTTCACGGAGCCTTCGGGCCGGGCCACGGCAATCACCTTGCCAATGGGGCCGCCGCCGGCAATCGTGACAGACACGCTGCCGTCGCCTTTAAGCTCCGAGGCCAGCAGCAACGCCATTGTGAGCGTGCGGCCCATTGCCGCCGCCGCCACCGGTGTGGCGCCGTGGATGCGGCTGGCTTCCTCGGCAGCCAGCGTGGTTTCTGCCAACGCAATGCGCACATTGCCGCCGGCAGCCAGATAGCGGGTCACCTGATCCTGCAAATTCTTCCTCCGGATTGCCTGTTCTCAGTCAAATTGCCTGCGCCACAAACTGCAGCCTTTCGCAGCCGGGCTTGGGTTTGTCCTTGGTAAATGCCCCATAAACGGCCTTGAGCTCATAGCCGCACTGTGTGAGTGCGCCTGTGATCTCGCTCTCGGTCCACACACGCTGGCGATGCACTTCGTGCTCCCGCCGCCAATATTCCCATTGGCGCACAAACAGCGTGATGTCCATCGTAATCACCATGGTTTCACGGTCCAGCACGTTGGTCCACAGATATGCGGTGTCGTCTGTCTCCTCGCCGTAAAGCTGGCCATCCATCGCGGTGAGCTTCTCCTCGCTGCTCACATCAAAAAGCAACGCTCCGCCCTTTTTCAGGCTCTTACGGGCGCTGCACAGAAACTGCCTGAGGTCGTCGGGCTCCAGCAGGTAATTTGCGGCGTCGCAGGCACACAGAATGCCGTCCACCGGCCGGTGCACCCGCATGGCGCGGATGTCCTGGCGCACAAATGTGATTGCGGCGCCGGCCTTGGCGGCCTTTGCGGCGGCTTCCGTGAGCATCTGCTGCGAGATGTCAATGCCCAGCACCGAGTAGCCTGTTTTGTAAAGCTCCAGCGAGATGCCGCCGGTGCCGCATGCGGCGTCAATCAGCCTGCTGCCGGGCGGCGCGCCCAGATCATAGAGCAGCGAGGTGAGGTATTCTCCCCAGGCTTTGTAGTCATGGTGGCCCAGCCGGTCATAAACCACGGCCAGGGCGCTGTAGGCGTTTTCCTGCTCGCTCAAGGCTTGCTGCCCCCGTTGCCTTTGCGGGCTCTGCCGGAGAGAAGCGCGCCCACGCGGCCTGTCTCCTCGCTGGTCAGCCCGCCCCAGCCGGTGCGGAGCAGCTTTTCTGCCAGGCCCAGCTCTGCGGCGGCTTCAAATTTCATGCGTTCCTTTTCCAGGTTCTTTTTCACAAATATCACCCATCATAGTATCAGGGGAAGAGCCAAATTTATGTAGCGGTGCGCCTTCCTGCGAAGGCTGCAGCGCCGGTCTGGTTACGGCTTGATCTCCCGGTCTTCCGGATCCAGCGGCGGGCGCCTGTCATCCTGGCCGGATTCTGCCCGCATCAGGCGGTCAAAGGTGGCGTTGGTGTAGCTGTTGGTGATGAACCCCGTGAGTGTGAGGCCCAGCAACGCGTAGTAAAGTATCAGCGCAAGAAACGCGATGGGTGAAGCGGTGACCCCAAAGATCAATATGCCCAGCACCACCGGGATCACGGCCAGAGCGCCGAAGATGAGCGTGAAGGGCAGCCGGCCCAGTGAAAGCATCATGCTGTTGCGGAGGATCTGCCCCAGTTTGAGTTTATAGGTGACCATCATCGGGAACGAATACATGAAGCTCAGAACGAACATGCCCAGGAACATGATATACAGCATCAGCATGAACCAGACCCATTGCTGGGTTTCCAGCAGACCGACATACATAAAGATTACCAGATAAGACAGGAACATGATTAATGCCAGGATCAGCATCAGCAGCATCGATTGTTTCCAGTTGGCCTTCATATGCTCCTTGAAGTCGCTCCAGAGCCACGCATGCTCATCGCGGGCATAGTTGCGCAGCACATAGGTTGCGCCGGCCAGCGGCGGGCCGGCCAGTGGCAACAGCACGATGTTGACCAATAGATAGAAGGAAAGCTGGCTCAGCAGGTTTTCACCCACAACCTGCGGAATGCCGCCGCTCAGGTCAAAACCCTCAAGCCCTGCGTTCATTGCAAACAGTGTCCAGGCAGTCCAAAACTCAACTGGCAGCAAGAACACGATCAAAAGCAGGTTCAGCTTGATCAGATCGCCGATCCGCACGCCCAGCGTGGTGAAAAACAGCTCAAACCTGTTTCTCGGCATATCGCCGGGGTCCAGATCCGGCCGGTCGGGGTTGCCGTTGTACATGCGGTTGAAAAAGCCTTTGAACATTGTGATCCTCGCCTTTCCTGTCAGGTGATCAACAGCCGTCTATAGAATTCCACTGCGGCCAGCAGCGCATGCTCTCGGAAGTTGAAGCGGTCGCTGTGCAGCGGCTCGGTGAAGCCCGCCTCTTCGTTGCGGCAGCCCAGCAGGCCCATGAACGCCGGCGCCTTCTGCCGGTAGAGGCTGAAGTCTTCCGCCACGGTCAGCGGCGCCGCGGCCACTGCCAAATCTGGTGCCAGCGCCAGGGCCAGTTGCGCCAAGGCCGGGTCGTTGGCAGTCACGGGCACCTCGGTGAGCACGCGGAAAGCGGTGGTCACACCCCAAGCCTGCTCCAGACCTTTCAGGTGATTCAGAAGGCTATTGCGCATGCTCGTCATCACGCCGTCGTCATAAGCCCTCAGGGTGCCCTCCAGCTCCACCAACCCGGCGATGATGTTGTGGCGGCTTCCGCCCACAAATTTCCCAAATGTCAAAAGCCCCGGTGCCTCCGGGGGCTTCACGCGGGAGACCACCGACTGCGCCCCGGTCACAAAGGCCGCCGCCGCAGCAATGGCGTCCACGGCCAGGTGGGGCATTGCGCCATGGGCGCTGCGGCCGATCACATCGATGGCAAACTCGCATGCCGCAGCCATGACAGGCCCCTGCACCACGCCGATTGTGCCTTCGGCCAGGTGGGGCATCAGGTGGAATGCAAACACGCGATCCACCGCAGGGTTGTCCAAAGCGCCGGCCTCAAGTAGCAACCGCGCGCCTTTCACCAGCTCCTCGCAGGGCTGAAAAAGCAGCACCACCGTGCCTGAGACATTCTGCAGGTTCTCATTCAGAAGCCGTGCCGCCGCCAGCAGCGCCGCCATGTGGCCGTCGTGGCCGCAGGCGTGCATCCAGCCTTGCCGTTCGCTGGCAAAATCGCAGCCTGTTTTCTCATGGACGTTCAGCGCGTCCATGTCGGCCCGGAGCGCGGTGACAGGCCCCGGCTTTCCACCCCGGAGCACAGCCTTGACGCCAGTGCCTGCGACCGCTTCGCCATGGATACCCAATGCGCTGAGCTGCTCCAAAAGGAAGCGCTGCGTCTGCTGCTCCTCCAACCCCCGCTCAGGGATGCGGTGCAAGGCGCGGCGCATGGCTGCGGCGTAATCCAGCAATGCCAGTGTTTCCGGTGATAGACCCATCGAGTTCCTCTGTTTGGTAGTAGCTCCATTATATACGCGGCATTGCGCCTTGTCCATGAACAAACGGCAATCGCAAGCTTAAGGATTGCTAAGCGTCAGGCAGTTCTCTCCGCCTTCAGCAGAAAGGACAGCGGGAAGCCTTTGCCGTCATATGCGTCCGTCAAACCCACATCATAATCAAACTCATCAAACCTCCGGATGCAAAAGCCTGCTTTGATCATGGCGTTGAGGATTGATCCGACTGTATGCGAGAAACTGGTGAACGTCTTGGACTGATACTCAGTGGTCATATAGCCCATCCCGCTGTTTTCAATCCAGGGGTCGGTTTTGAAGTAGGTATAGGCAAGCTTGGGCTGCCCGTCAAACGCCTCTTCACCGGGCACGGGCAGCATGCTCATCATCGGGTGGAAATCATGCAGGTATAGCACCCCGCCGGGCTTCAGGCACCGGGCAGCCACAGAAAACAATGCGTTCAGATCCTGAAACCATGCGATCGCGCCGATTGTGAAAAACACCAGATCGAAAGCTCCGTCATACTCCGGGCCGATCTTCAGGATATCAGTGCAGACAAATTCGCAGGCGATGCCGGCCATCTCTGCGGTCTCCCGCGCCTGGCCCAACAGGTTTTCGGCGATGTCGAAACCCACACCCCGCTGCGCACCCAGCTGCATCAGCGAGAGGAGCTCGCGGCCGTTGTTGCAGCAAAACTGCGCCACAACCTTTCCGGTGAAGTCAATCCCTTCGAGCTCCCGCGCCAATTCTTTGTTGAGGAAGGGCAGCCGGCAGCTTTTGAGGATCGTGTGGTTATCATCCCCCCAGCCCGGTTTGCGGTGTTCAAATGCCTCTTCCCATGCCTGTTTGTTTGCTTGGATATAGTCCATGTTGTGGCCCCCTTGCCCGCAGGCACGAATGTTGCAGCCGGTGATACGGCGCCTGGCCGGTTGTAATTACATATTTTACCACATCCCAGGGAGAGGAGAGAAGCTGCCCATGCGCTTACCGTCATGGTCATCGGCTGTTATCGCCTTGCGTCCGGTGGGTATGTATAGGAGAACATTGTGTTGAAATGGAAAGGGTGTCGCGCATGAAGGACGTCAGAATTGTGATCGTGGATGACTCGGTTTTTTCCGTAGCGTTTATCCGGGATATTCTGGAAAGCAACGGCTTTGCGGTGGTTGGCGAGGCCGGCACGCTGGAAGACGTGAAAAAAGTTGTGGGGGAGCTCCGGCCCACATTGGTCACGATGGACATGACGCTGCCTGGCACCGACGGCTTTGCGTGCACCCGCGCCGTGCATGAGATCGACAGGGGCATCAAGGTGATTGCCATCAGTTCGATGATGGACGAGGAGCTGATTAAAAGCGCCAGGAAGAACAGGATATCCGCCTATCTGCAGAAGCCTGTGGATGCCGACGAGCTTGTGACCACAATCAGGCGGGTGATGGAGTCGGATGAGCTGCATCGGTTTTTGCTGAATGAGTATTTCGCCGCCTTCCAGGAGGCGCTGATGGATGCCACCAACAGGATGACCAAGACCCTGCTGACATATAAGGACGCCTATGCCGGCGACAAGGAGTATCAGTCTGCCGGTGTGACCACGATCATCGGCATCATCGGCGCCTGCTCCGGCAGAATGCTGATCGACCTCTCCGGTGAAACGGCCCAGCGGCTGGCCGCGGCGATTTTCCGGAGGGAGCCGAAGAACAACGATGAGCTGATGGCGGCGCTTGGTGAGTTCAGCAACATCGTAGCCGGCAACGCCTGCTCTGTGTTGAACCGCAAAAACAAGGCGTTGGGGCTGCGTGTGGCGCCGCCCTCCATCCTTTACGGTCAGGATGTGTCGATCTCATCGCCGGACTTCAGCACCACCACGGCAGTGGCGGAAACCAATTTTGGCGAGTTGCTGCTCAATGTGGGCTTCAAGGAAGGGGACGAGAAATGGATGTAAAATACGTCAACCCATTCATTGAGGCCTTCGGCGCGGTGATGCCGGAGCTTGGGTTTGCTTCGACCGCTATGGCGGGCCTGAGCGCCAAGGCCAAAGAGGTTGTGGCCTCCGGTGTGCTGGTGGTGCTTGGCCTGGTCGGCGATGTGAAAGGCAACGTGGTTTTCACGATCGAGACCGACGTGGCAAAGAGAATCGCCAGCACGATGATGATGGGCATGCCTGTGGAGGAGCTGGACGACATGGCCAGGAGCGCCATCTCGGAGCTCACCAACATGCTCACCGCCAATGCCGCCACGCTCTTTGCCAACAGCGGCATAGCCGTTGAGATCTCTACGCCGACACTGCTGCATGGGGAAAGCATCACCATCAAGATGAATTCTGACCGGATACTTAGCGCGCAGATGGTTGCCGACGGCAACCCCGTCACGATCAACATCGCCTTTGAGGGCTGATCGTGCATCCGCTATTTTCAAATCATGCGTGACGGGCGGCCAACCGCCCGTCTTTTTACATGGGGGTTTCACAACCTGGCTTCGTATCCAGGCAAGGATCAGCCTGTTTTTGTTCACATAATGGCATTTTTATAGCAATTCTGGCGAATTTGTTGAAATTGTCTTGGATTCCTTGCCCAAATCGGTTATGATATGGTTGGGTTAAGGTTCTCCATATTCTTAGCATAGCACCTGTAACAAGCAAGGAATGAAGCGCCAAAACCCAAGTTAAGGTTCTCCATTTTTCCACCATTTTTGGATGAGAAAGGAAGAAGGATTCACCATGCAGTATGGCAAGTCAGTTTTCCCTGTCAAACCCAACGACCCCAAAGCATATGTGTTCACCGCCGAGGAGTTCGGGGCAGACCCCACCGGCAAGAGCGACAACACCGCCGCGATGCAGGCAGTCGTCGACAAGCTGGAGGCAGAGGTTAAAAACGGCATCATCTTCATCCCGGAGGGCACCTATCGTTTCGCCGGCACGGTGCAGCTGTGGCGCGGCATCCGCCTGATCGGCTTTGGCGCCAACCGCCCGGTGTTCACAGTGGCGGAAAACACCCCCGGCTTCCAGGGCCCCGATTCCAAATACATCTTCCATTTCCGCGTGAACAAGCCGGGCCCCGGCGAGGAGCTGCGCGACGCGCAAAACACCACGTTCTTCAACGGCATCCGCAACATTGATTTTAGGTTCGGCAAAGGCAACCCCGGCCTCGTGGCTTGCCGCTTCCGCGTGGCTCAGCTCTGCTCCATCGAGGATGTGGACTTCTATCTGGAAGACGCCCGCGCTGCGGTGGAAATGATCGGTAACGAAATGGAGCGCTGCCGCTTCTTCGGCGGCCAGTATGGCATCCTGACCGGTGAAACCGTGCCTTATTGGCCCTTCTATCTGGGCGACAGCGTGTTCTCCGGGCAGTCCAAGGCGTGCGTTTCCACTTATCGCGCCGGCATGACGATGCTGCGCGTCACGCTCTCCAACGCCCCCTACGGCGTGTGGGTGCCCACCAAGGAGCGCGACAACCACTATATTGAGGAGTTTGAGCGCCTCTATATGCAGGACTGCCGGTTGGAAAACCTCTCGGAAGCCGGCATCAGCATGAACATGGTGCGTTACCCGCAAAACTGGCTGCACGCCAACCATGTGTATTGCAGCAATGTGCCGAAGTTCCTGGATTCGTTCGGTTATCAGTATAACCACCACATCGGCGTGCCGCACATTGAGCCGGACGCCAAGTGCTACAGCATTGACATTGACATGGGCCTGCGCATCGATGTGGACAACCAGGATGTGAAGCGCCGCTTCGACATCCGCTACGACGTCAAGCCGCTGGATAGCCTGCCACCGGCCTCCGAGCCCGATTATGTGCCGCTGCCTGCCTTCGCCGACTGGGTGAACATCAAAGACCTGGGCGCCAAGGGCGACGGCGTGACCAACGACACGCAGGCATTCGAGCAGGCCATCGCACAGCATAAGGCGATCTATCTGCCCCAGGGTGTCTACGTAATCTCCAGAGGCCTGGAGCTCAAGGAAGACACCGCGATCCTGGGCCTGCACTGCAGCATGACCAGGCTGAAGCTGATGGACCACACCCCCGGCTACGATAACGACCGCGCGCCGGCTTCGATGTTTGTGGTGCCCAAGGGCGGCAAGAACCATGTGTCCGGCATCTGCTTTGACGGCGGCGAAAACAAGGGCGTGATTCAGGTGGACTGGATGGGAGATCCATCCAGCATCATGGAAGACTGCCTCTTTGGTTTCGGCAGCTACGACGGCAATAGCCGCAAGGGCCGCGACCGCTACTACGGCGTCTTTGTGCATGACGGCGGCGCCGGTGTGTTCAAGAACATCTGGATGCCCGACGTGTGGACCAGAGACGGCTTCCACATCAGCGACACCAGCGCTCCCGGCCAGATCTGGATGATCTCGGTGGAGCACCACCTGGACATCGAGGTCGTGCTGGAGCGCGTGTCCAACTGGAAGATCGTGGCGCTGCAGACTGAGGAGAACCTGGGCAGCGAGTATGCCGCTTCCATCCGGATTGAGGATTGCTGGGATCTGGAGATCGCAAACCTGTTCCAGTATCGTGTGCAGGCCATTGACATCCAGCACCCCAACGCGGCGATCATCAACAACTGCAAGAACCTGACGATCAACGGCATCCACTGCTTCAGCATCGGGCCCACGCCGTTCACCAACTCGGCGCTGATCGATGACAAGCTTTACATCAAGGATCTGGAGATCGGCACGCTGCATGTGAACTGCTAAGCGCTGAATCATCAAACATGAATGAGGGGGAGCCTGTTGGCTCCCCCTCATTTTTCTAGCACCAGAGAAAGCTAAACCCTGAAATCATCTGCATGATACTGGTTTCTTCTCGCCACGAGCCGATTCCATCGCATGGTCTCTCCAACATGTTTCTCATCCTGCTTCTCCATGATCCTTGCCCAGCGATGGGTGAGCCTCACGCCGTCGCCGCCCAGGTCATCGCAGGCATCAAGGGTGAAAAGCCTGGTCTTCTCAATGTGCCATTTCCACCAGTCCAGAGAATGATAATAGTAAAAGTCAGGCCACCAGCCATCCTCCATGGCGTCGGGCACTTTGCCCATAAACTCCTTGTCCGGCCCCCACACCACCAGGCCGAACTGTCCGCCTTCCCGCAGAAGGGGGGCTATGTGGTCGCTCAGATAGGTATCTGCCGTGCCGAAGAACTGAAAAGAGTTGATGCTCACCACTGCGTCGAAGAAGCCATCGGCATAGGGAAGGGCATGGGCTTCGGCGTGGATGGGCGTCACGAGATGGTCGACGCCGGCCTCGCGGATGCGCTTCCAGTTTTCGCTTGCGCTGACCCACAGGTCGGTGGCAAACACGGTGACACCAAACTCCCTGGCGAGGAAAATGGAGGTCAACGCTGTGCCGCAACCCATGTCCAGCACCCGCATGCCGGGCTTCAGTTCCATGACGCGCGATAGCGACTCCGCAAGCCACAGGCATTGGCTGCCCATCTTGTTCTGATACACCCAATCCGGATCATACTTGGCAGCCAGAGGATACTGTTCATCCATCATCAGTGCCATCTTTTCTTCATATGTCATGGTTGGTCCACCTTTCCGATTCTGATTGCCAGCACGCAGCAGCCGTCGCCTGCAAGCACGGTTTTCACCGGCTCAATCCTTACGTTATCACCAAAGAGGGGAGCAAACATCGGGCGGTAGAACTCCGCGCCGCACTTGCAGTAATACTTCGGATGATATGTGGTGGAATGATTGTAGTGGTCACAATGGCAGCGTTGGCCGATGAGACTTTTGCTTGCCGGGCACCCGCCGCCGCTTTCGCAGGCAAACTGCTTTTGCAGGAAGATCGTGTTTTCCTCCTTGCTATACCAGATCCTTCTGCCGATGACCCGGTGCTGCTCCATCTGTTGGGCAAATGCCTGAGCATCCGGAGCCTGATGGAACAGCTCTGATGCCAGCTGTATCGCATCTTCCCCGATGCGGCAAGGGCACACCCCATGCACCGTGTAGGGATGGCGTTCGTACATGTCGTCACCTCCGCCATCACTGTATCACAGGGCATATGACACCTGTATGTCATCATTACTTAACCCTTCACTCTTAAAGGTAATTCTGCTGATGCATAATTTTCCGGATCAATGCGAAATGGCGTATTATGAGCGTATGGTGTAGAGATCGGTTTGGCGTGTTGATGGGTTTCTGCCCAAGTAGTACAATAGACTGGTGATGTTCTTTTGGTTGATGGCACTTTCCCAGTTGATTACATAGGATTGAGGTGCTTTATGCTGTTCGCCCGCAATGTCTCCGGCCGCCTTTTTGCCAAAGACCCCGCTGTTGTAAAACTCCACGGTGTCTACTGGCTATACCACTCCCTTTCGCCCAAGACCGACGGCCCCGGCTGGACGATCGGCATTGCCCAATCCACCGATCTGGAGCACTGGGAAGTGGCCGGTGAAATCAAGCCCACACAGGAGTGCGAGAAAAACGGCATCGCCGCGCCCGGAGCAATCGTGCTCGATGGCGCGATCCACCTGTTTTATCAGACCTACGGCAACGGCAGGCTCGACGCGATCTGCCACGCGGTTTCCACCGATGGCGTCACGTTCCGGAAGGACGAAACCAACCCGGTTTACCGCCCGGAAGCCACCTGGTGCTGCGGCAGGGCTATTGACGCCGACTTGTGCGTGTTTGGCGGCAGGCTGCATCTGTATTTTGCCACCCGTGACCACGCGTTCCGCATTCAAAAGGTGGGTGGAGCGGCGGCGGAACTGGGCTCGGGCTTTTCCGCCGGAGCCTGGAAACCGCTGGCAAACCAGGCGCTGCTGAGCCCGGAGCTCAGTTGGGAAGGCGAGTGCATTGAGGCCCCTGCCTGTTTGTGTCATGACGGCAGGATCTACCTGTTTTATGGCGGCTCCTACAACTGCACCCCGCAGCAGATCGGTTGCGCGGTGTCTTCAGACGGTGTGTTTTTTGAGCGGACCGGCGTTGAGCCCATCCTCGCCAACGGGCCGGCCGGCGCGTGGAACGCCAGCGAGTCCGGCCATCCGTTTGTGTTTCGGGATGACGATGGCAGGGTTCATTTGTTTTATCAGGGCAGCCCGGATAATGGGGAGACTTGGTATCTCTCCAGGGTTGAGATCGGTTTTCAAGACGGGAAGCCATTTGTTTGTGAAGGAACTTTTAGCGCGGAATGCGGTCTAACTGGTGAATCATGTTCAACGGAGACATAAGATGAAAAAGCTGATCCTGCCTTCCATCGCTCTGATGCTGTGCGCGCTGCTGTGCGCCCCGGTTGCTCTGGCGGAGCCCGCCGGCGCGGCCGTGCCGCAGCCGGTGGGCACCGCCTCCCCCCGGGATTGGGACACACTCGCCCCCGGCGGTGTGCTGCAGCCGGATGCGATCAAAGGTGGGTCTGCGGTCCTCATCGACGCCGTGACGGGCAAGGTGTTGTTTGCGAAAGAGGAAAAGCACAAGCGGTATCCGGCCAGCACCACGAAGATCATGACATGCTTGCTGGCGCTGGAAAGCGGCAAGGATCTGGCCGGAATTGTAACTGTGGGCGAGCTGCCCGAGGACGTTTTTGCCTCCGATTCTGTAAACATCAGTTTGAAGAAAGGCGAAAAGATATCTTTTCAAGACCTGCTGGAAGCGCTGATGTTGAAGTCGGCCAACGACGCGGCGGACGCCATTGCCATCCATGTGGCCGGCTCGGTGGCCGCCTTTGTGGAGCAGATGAACCAACGCGCGCAGGCGCTGGGCATGACGGACACCCACTACACCTGCACCAATGGGTTGACCAATAGCGAGGAGCACTACACCACCGCGCTCGACATGGCAACGCTGGCGATGGAGGCGATGAAGCACCCGGAGTTTGCAGCGTTGGTGAGCACCCCTTCCGGCAGGATTGAGCCCACCAACAAAACAAGCAAGCCCAGGGAGTTCTCCAGCTCCAACATGCTGCTGTATGATGATGTTTTTGGTTATGTGTATGCCAAGGGCATCAAGACAGGGTTTACCAGCATGGCAAAGAACTGCCTTGTCTCAGCGGCGGAAAAGGACGGCAGGAAGCTCATTGCCGTGGATTTTTTTGTGGAAGAGCGAAACAGGATGTGGCCGGACAGCGTCACAATGTTTGAGTATGGATTCAATCAATTTAGAACGATCAACTTGCGAGATGTGCTGGCCAGGCAGACGTCGGAGCTGCCTGTGAAGGAAGCCGCCGTAGACGACCCGGGGCAGGGAAGCCTGACCCTGGCGGTGCAGCCGAAAGGCGACGGCTGGATCACCGGCCGCTCGGAGGAAATCAACCCCATTGCCGGCGACCCGAACCTGCTCAACCGGCAGATCACCATACTGAGTGACACCGCGCCGATCCAGAGCGGCAAAACGGTGGGCACCATCACCTATTTCTTTGAGGACAAGCCCGTGCTCACCTGCGACCTGGTGGCCACCCGCACTGTGGAAAAGCTTGCCACTCCGGAGCCGACCGTGCCCGTCACGGCCACACAGGCTCCGGCTATGAGCCCCTCCGCGGCACCTTCGGCATCGGCCCCGGCCCAAAACGGCGCATCCGGCGGCGGGGCCGCCACACTGTTGCTGATCGCTGCTTTGGCCTTGGCAGGCGCCGTGGTCCTGGTGATCCTGCTGACCAGAGCCGGCAGGCGCGGTGCCAGGCGTGCAGCGCGAAGCGGCAACAGGGAAGACGGCAACGCGAGAATGCGGTAAGCAGGCTCCTGTTATCCCATAAACGGTTGTAAAGATATTTAAAAACAATAGATATTCTGCTGAGATTGTGATAAAATATCTTGGTTTATTCTCGATAAGAATGTTATGACTTGTAATTGTATGGAGTTTCTATGGAGTTCTTTAAAAAACTGTTTTCCAGCCGCAAACGGACCATTCTGATCGCCGCGGCCGCTGTGGCGCTGGCGCTGCTCATCGTGGGGGGTGTGAAGGCCTACCAGATCCTTTATGCGCCGCAGGACCTTTTCCATCCGGAAACACCGAAACCCACGATGGCTTCAGCGGCGCCATCCGCCTCAGGAGGGGCCGCCACCGACCCGCAACCCGGCCAAACAGCGGCACCCACTGCAACGCCGATGCCCACACCCAGCATCACGGAGAGCGCCGACATCCTGAACATCCTGCTGATCGGCATAGACAGAAGCCAGACCGCAGGCAAGGGCTCCGGGCGCGATGCCCATGCCGATGTGATGATTGTGGTTGCCATAAACTTCAAGCAGAAGACCGCAAACCTGATTTCATTGCCGCGCGACACATTCATCCACGCGCCGGAGATTATGAACGGCATCTACAAGCTGAACGGATCGCTCAATGTGGGCGGCGGTTATGATGCCAAAGGCGACGCCGGCTTTCTGAAGGTGTGCGATGCGGCCGAGTATATGCTGGGCGGGCTGCCCGTGGATTATTATTACGCGGTGGACTTCACATCGCTCACGGAGGCGATCGATACGATTGGCGGTGTGAATTATGATGTGGAGAACCGCGCCTACAGCCGCCAGAAGAAAAAGGGAATGCAGCACATGAACGGCGAAGACGTGCTGTTCTATCTGCGCGTCAGGAAAGAGGGGCCGGAGCAGGGCGACTGGAACCGTGTGAAGCGGCAGAAAAAACTGCTGGTCGCGCTTTTCGACCAACTGAAGACCAACGGCAAGCTCTCCATGCTGCCCGATCTGGTCAACTCCGCCAAAAATGGGATCTATACCAACACCAACGTGGAGCAGACACTGGCACTGGCCAACTTCGCAAAGGGTTTGGATTCTGAAAAGATCGGCATGTATTCCATGGAAGGGCATCGCTATGACTGGGGCGGCTGGCGCTTCTGCTTCACCGACCAGAAGGAGCGGCAAACGATCATCAAGACCGTGTATGGGGTTGATGCGCCCGAGCAGACACGCTCTTCCCACGAATATGCCGTATGGCTGACGAATCAAGGGCTGGACGCAATCCGGTCTCTCAAAACGGTGCGGCAGCTGCTCGACTTCGCCGGCACGCGCATGGGTGATGATGAAGACACCAAGCTGGCCGTCGAAAGCACAAGGGCCGCCTATCAGCTGGCGCAGGCGGCATATGATCAGGCGTCGGTTTCTCTGAGCAGCTCCGACCGGCGGATGATGGCCGCGGAGATCAGAGAGATGCGGACAAACGCGGAGAAGCTGGCCAAGCGCATTGATTACAAGGAAAAGCTTGTATGGCAGTATTCCAGGCCCTACTGGCTGGATCCGGCGATCAACGAGGTGGATGTGGATTTCCGCTGAGCTGTTTTAGCCGCCCGCCTCCCGCCGAATACTCTTCACCATGCTGAGACGTGCCGAACGGCCGTCTCTTTTTTTGCTGTTTTGCCGTCGGAAATGTTAATTTCATGTTAAATTCGCGTTATGAGTTGATGAACATGCAGAGAATCCACTAGAATATATAGTCGAGATATATCGAAACATAACGAATAATGTCGAGGAGAGCTTCATGGGTATTGTTCAAGTCTTCCTGTTGATGGGTGGCCTGGGGATGTTCCTGTATGGCATGAAGATGATGTCAGACGGGCTGGAACAGGCCGCCGGAGACAGGATGCGCCGCACGCTGGAGGCGTTGACCACCAACCGCTTTGCCGGTGTGGCCGTGGGCGCTGGTGTGACGGCGGTGGTTCAGAGCTCATCAGCAACCACGGTGATGGTGGTGGGCTTTGTGAACGCGGGGCTGATGACGCTGCTGCAAGCCACAGGCGTGATCATGGGCGCCAACATCGGCACCACCATCACGGCGCAGATCATTGCGTTCAAACTGTCAGACATCGCGCCGCTGTTCATCTTTGTCGGCATGGTGTTGAATATTTTCATTAAAAAGAGGCTGGTTTCGCGCATCGGCTATATTATTGTCGGCTTCGGTGTGCTTTTTGTGGGCATGAACCTGATGTCGCAGGCCATGCTGCCCCTGCAGGAGAATGAGGCTTTCCGTCACTTTCTTGTGAACTTCCGCAACCCCATCGTCGGGGTCGCCGTTGGCGCCATTTTCACAGCGGTGTTACAGAGCTCCTCGGCATCTGTGGGTATCCTGCAGGCGCTTGCGATGCTGGGTTTGATCGGGCTGGACAACGCGGTCTATGTGATCCTTGGGCAAAACATCGGCACATGCATCACGGCGGTGCTGGCTGCCATCGGCACAAGCGCCAACTCCAAGCGGACTGCCGGCATCCACCTGATGTTCAACATCATCGGCACGATCATTTTCCTGATCGTTTTGGCTATTTTCCCGGCAATCCCGGATTGGGTGAAAACCATCTCCGGTGACAATGCGAGCAGGCAGATTGCCAACTTCCACACCATCTTTAATATTACCGTCACCATCCTGCTGTTCCCCTTTGCCAAGCAGATGGTGTGGCTGATCACTAAGATCCTGCCTGAGAAGCCGGACCCCAACAGGGTGGAAAAAAAGCTTCTGTATCTGGATGACCGCATTGCCCAGACTCCGGCCATCGCGCTGACGCAGACCATCCGGGAGCTCACCCGCTTGGGGCGCATCGCCAGTTCCAACCTGAGCCTGGCGATAGAGGCGTTTTTTGAGAAGGATGAAAGCAAGGCCAACCGGGTGCTGGAGGTTGAAAAGACGATCAACTTCCTCAACCACGAAATTATCGATTATCTTGTGCGTATCCGCGCGCTGGAGCTCCCGGAGCATGACATGAGGGTGTTGGGGGGGCTGTATCATGTGGTCAGCGACATTGAGCGGGTGGGAGACCACGCGGAGAACATCGCGGAGTATACTTTGATCCTCATTGAGGGCCGGATCAAGATGTCACAGGAAGGGACGGAAGAGCTCAAGGTCATGGCCGACAAGGTGATGGAGACGCTGAACGCCTGCCTGGATCTTTTCGAGCGGCGGGACCTGCAGCATATCTCCACTGCGACGGCGCTCGAAGAGGAAGTGGATGGCATGCAAGACCAATTCATCCACAACCACATCAGCCGTTTGCAGGATCGCGCCTGCCACCCGCAAGCCGGTGTGGTGTTCACCGATATGATTACGGATCTGGAGCGCGTGGCCGACCACGCCATCAATATCGCCTACTCACTCAAGGACTAAAGATAGAAGCTGTCATAGCAAACGGCCTCCGTGGTGCTCCACGGAGGCCGTTTGACGTTTTCTTTGTTGAGTATTGCTCTTCAGATTGATAAGCTGACCGGAGTTGCATTGCTCTGCTCCCGGTCCGCATCCAGCGCCGCAAGCAGCTTCATCTCGGCGGCAATCTTCAGCATGAGCAGCGTGGGCAGGCTCTCGCCGCTGCTTCCCGCTTCAGCGGCTGCCGCCGCGGTGCTTGCCACCGCGGGCTGTGCAACGCTGCTTGCAGGCGCGCTTTGTGTGCCGGCAGAGGCATAGGCGGCTGTGGAAAACTCTCCCACCACGTTGCGAAGCACCTTGTTCACATAGCCCTGCGCAAATGGGGGCACGGTGTTGCCGTATTTCCGCACGGTGCCGGGGCCTGCATTGTAGGCGGCGAGAGTGAGCTCCACGTCGCCGTCATACTTTTTGAGAAGCATATTCAGATATTTGGCGCCGCCCATGATGTTCTGCTCAGGATCGTAGGCATCGGTGACGCCCAGCCAGGCTGCCGTTCGCGGCATCAGCTGCATGACGCCCATGGCGCCGCAGCGGGAGGTGGCGTTGGCGCGGTAGCTGGACTCCACCTTTCCCACTGCCTTCAGCAGGTTCACCGGCACATTGTATTTTTGCGAGGCCGCCTCAAAGATGGCGTCATAGCCGGTGTTGGTTTGACCTTGCGCCTGGCCGATGGCGCTGCTCAGCACACCGGAAAAGCCTGCGGCGGCTTCCTTGCTGATGAAGAGCGGATGGCCGGAGGCGGATGTTGCTGTATAGATTCCATTGATGTTGTTTAGATTCAAAGCCATAATCCTTTGCAGGTGATTGTGGTTTGGTTGGGTTCATTTCTCTTACTATATTTCGTTTATTGCGGGCTGAAACATTAGCATCAAATGCTCCAGGATGCAAAAGGGATTATCATTTCGGTGATTAAGCAGGTGACGCGATGGATACCGTGATTCCCCTGCAATACATCGAAGGAATCGTGAAGGCTTGCCAATAACGTGTTGCCTGCATTTTCGGCGAATTGTCGGGAATCGTCAACGGGTCCTTGGCTAGCGCCTGATTGGCATGGGTTGTGCAATGAGCGATTCTTGATGTGTGCAGATACGGTTCCGAAAAAAATGGCCGCAAGCGATCCGGCTGCGGCCATGTTGACTGTTTGTTGATTCTGTTACAGTGGCAGGATCTTCTGACCAAACTCTCCGTTCACCACTTGGGCCAGGCTGTTGTAGATAGCGCTCGCGCCGCAAACGATGCCGACCCAACCTGCAATGGTCTTCAGCGCCGCACTGCCTGAAAAGTCTGCGATCGACAACAACAGGAACAATACGGTGAGCGTGAGGAACACGATCTGGGTTGCACGATTGTGTTTCAACGTGCCGATGAACATAAAGGCTGTAAAAATGCCCCAGAGAAGCAAGTAGAAGCCCATGCTTTGCGCGTCGGCCTTGCCGATGCCGTCAAAGGGGTTCACCCAGATCAGAACCAGCGACCACCAGAAGAAGCCGTAGGCGGTGAATGCGGTGGCGCCGAAGGTGTTGCTTTTTTTGAACTCCATGATGCCCGCTATGATTTGCGCCGCACCACCCAAACACAGCCCCATTGCCAGTATCATTCCGGACAGCGGGAGGATACCCGCGTTGTGCAGGTTGAGCAAAACAGTGGTCATGCCGAAGCCCAACAATCCAAGGGGAGCTGGGTTTGCGACGGTTGCATTGGTATCTTTTGTTGCCATATGCCCTCCAGTAAAAAATAGACGCATCATATCATACGTTACGTCGACAATATTCGCAACGACAATCTGAGCTGCCATTTCACTATTGGGCTGGTATTTTTCCTTTGGATTTAGGAATCCTTGTTAGCCATTAGCCCCATCTTTGCCCGCACAATCCGGAGAGCGCTCTCCTCCAGCCTGGCCCTTGTGATTCTGCCGCTTTCCACCGCCTTGGCCAACGCCTCCAGCGCGGCTTTCTGCTTGTTTGGGAATTTTCCGACCAGCACCACATCGCCGCCGGCCAGCACGAACTTGACGCACGCCTCGCCAATGTTGTAGTTGCTGGTGATGGCACCCATGCGCATGTCGTCGGAAAACACCAGCCCCTGATAGCCCATTTCCTGGCGGAGGAGACCGGTGATCACGTTTTTGCTGAGGCTCGCCGGATATTTGCTATCCAGTGCCGGCACCAGCAGATGGCCCACCAGGATGGCGTCCACATTCTTTTCGATCGCAGCGGCAAAGGGCTTCAGGGCATAAGCCTTGAGTTCTGCCTTGGTGGCATTCACGACCGGCAGCACCTTGTGGGAATCGTCGGCGGTCAGGCCATGGCCGGGGAAGTGCTTGCCCAGCGCCAGGGCGCCGCCGTCCTGGGTGCCGTCAATGGCGTATCCGATCAGTTTTGACACCTTTTTCGGCTCTGTGCCAAACATCCGGTTGCCCATAAAGGTTTGGCTGGGGTCCGGCGCGATGTCCAGCACCGGCGCGAAGTTGAAGTTCACGCCGATGCGCCGCAGCTCCTTTGCCACTCGCAGATATTGCTCATACACTTCCTTGGTGTTGTTGCGCCTGCCCAATGTCGCGGCGGAGCGGGTGGCAGGCTTCCAGGGCAGCCGGTGCACGATGCCGCCCTCTTCATCAATGGCGATGAAGAGCGGCAGTTGGGGAGTGGGGTTGCTTTCTTCCAATGCGGTGGTGAGTCTTTTGGTCTGTTCGAAATTCTTCACGTTCCAGCCGAAAAGCATCACACCGCCCACCTTGTAGTCACGGTAAAGCGCAGCCACATCCTCCGGCATTGTTTCCGTGCCGGAAAAGCCCAACATCACCATCTGGCCCAACAGCTCCATGTCGGTCATTGCCGCCACCACCTCTTCGGCGGTGAGGTTTGGGTCCAGCGTGGGCCGCGGCGTGGCGGTGGGTGCGGGCGGCTCGGTGGGCACCGGCGTTTCAGTGGGAAGGGGGGTGGGCACCGGTGTGGGTGTTAATGCCGGCATCGTTGCCGGAGAGAGGGAGGGGCTCACCACGCCCGGTGTCTCCGTGGTGACTGGCCGTGCGGAGAAGGCTGATGGCAGAGGCTCCATCGCGGTGGTGCAGGCCGGTAGCAGGAGCAGCGCCAGCGCCACAAACAGGGCCAGGGTGCGGACACGGCGGTATGGTCTTGCAGTTTGCATGATTTTGATCATGGCTTCATTATAACAAAGAGTCTGCCCCTTTGAAATCCTTGCCTGATTTCCGTATAATTCCATTGGTACAATCCCTAAGGAGCCAGCCATGCACGCATTGCACCGCCCCATCACAGACCTGAAAGGCGTGGGCCCGGCCAGGGCCAAGGCCCTGCACCGCGTCGGCATTGACACGGTGGGCGATGCTGTGTATTACCTGCCGCGGGATTACCGCGATCTGTCACATGCCGACAGCCTGGCCGAAGCCCGCCACGGGCAGGATGTGGTTGTGGTGGCAACGCTGTGCACCAAGCCCCAAACCCACCGGCCCAAGCGGGGCCTCACCGTGGTCAAGGCCACGCTGGACGATGGCAGCGGCCGCTGCGCCGCCGTGTGGTATAACCAGCCATGGATTGCCGACCAGCTCCAGAAGGGCGGATGCTGGGTGTTTTTTGGGCGTGTGGAGGCAAGGTTCGGGGAAAAGGCGCTGCATAACCCCGGCTACGAGCCCTATGACGGCGAAAGCCTGCCGGGCATCCTGCCCATCTATTCGCTCACCGGGGCGCTGAGCCAGAAGGTGCTGCGGGGCCTTGTGGCTGATGCGTTGGAGGCCGCCGGCCCGCTGGAAGACACACTGCCTCAGAGCTTCCGCCTGCGGCACGGTCTGGCGGAGCTTAACTTCGCCATACAGTCAATACACAAACCTGCCACGGTGGAGGCGGCGGAGGCTGCCCGGCTCCGGCTGGCCTTTGAGGAACTGCTGCTCTTTCTCATCATGCTCAGGAGCATCGGTGCGCGGCGCAAGGCCTCAGCGGGCCGTGCGCCCTTTCAATGCCCGGAGGAGCACATCAGAAGCTTTGAAGCATCGCTGCCGTTTCAGCTCACCGGCGCGCAGAAGCGGGTGCTGGGCGAGATCGCCGCAGACCTGCGCTCCCCCGTGCCGATGAACCGGCTGGTGCAGGGCGACGTGGGGTCGGGC
>JAEYYW010000180.1 GCA_023428265.1 Bacillota bacterium
GCATAATGGTGCTCCCAAAGCTATAGTAACAGATATTAAAGCACAATTCGAACTTGTGTTCAAGTAACAACAGTCTTATCTAACAGAGCTTTAATTTAAAGAATCATCATCGCATCCCCGAAGCTGAAAAACCGATACCGCTCCTGCACAGCGACTTCATACACCCGCAGCATTTCCTCCCGGCTGCCAGCCAATGCGCTCACCATCATCAGCAGCGTGGAGCGCGGCAGGTGGAAGTTGGTAATCAACGCATCCACTGCCTTAAACCGGTAGCCCGGCGTGATGAAAATGTCTGTCCAGCCGGTGCCGGCATGCACAACGCCATCCTCGCCGGTTGCCGTTTCCAGCGTGCGGGCCGATGTGGTGCCCACGGCCACGATCCTGCCGCCGGCTGCGCGGGCAGCGTTGATGGTGTCAGCAGCCACCGGTGCAATCTCATAGTATTCGGAATGCATCTTGTGCTCGGCCACATCTTCCACCGCTACCGGCCGGAACGTGCCCAACCCCACATGCAGCAGCACCCGTACCACCTTGATGCCTTTGGCTTCAATCTGGCGCAGCAGCTCCGGGGTGAAGTGAAGCCCCGCCGTGGGAGCCGCCGCCGAGCCCCGCTCGCGGGCATAAACCGTCTGATAGCGCTCGGGGTCATTGAGGCGCTCATGGATGTAGGGCGGCAGCGGCATCGTGCCGATGGCGTCCAACGCCTCTTCAAACACACCGTCGTAGATGAGCTTGATGCGGCGCATGCCTTCCGGCAGCACCTCCAGCACCCGGGCCTTCAGCCTGCCGCCGCCGAATTCGAACATCACGCCGGGGGCGGCCCGCTTAGCCGGTTTGGACAGGGCGAGCCAGGTGTCGCCTTCCACCCGGTTCAAGAGAAGAAACTCCATTTTCCCGCCGGTATCCGGTTTCACACCCACAATGCGGGCCGGGATCACACGGGTGTCGTTCAGCACCAGCGCGTCGCCGGGGTTCAAATACTCCAGCACATCGTGAAACACACGGTGCTCCACCGCCCCGCTTTTCCGGTCAAAAACCAACAAGCGGCTGGAGTCCCGCTCAATGAGCGGGTGCTGGGCAATCAGTTCCTCAGGCAGGTGATAATCAAAATCGCTGGTTTTCAAGCCCATCAGTTGCCCCCCAGAAATGTTGCCTGCACTTCACTGTCCATCATGCGGGCAGGCACCGGAATGCCCAGGTGCCGATAGGCTCCGGGCGTGGCCACGCGGCCCCGGGGCGTGCGGTTGATGAAGCCCAGCTGCATCAGATAGGGCTCGTAAACATCCTCGATCGTCACCGATTCCTCACCGGTGGCCGCGGCCAGTGTGTCCAACCCCACCGGCCCGCCGGCGAACTTCTCAATGATTGAGGAGAGCAGCCTGCGGTCGATGTTATCCAGGCCAAGCTGGTCCACCTCCAGCAGGTCCAGGCCTGCTCCGGCCACATCCTCGGTAATTGTGCCGTCGGCCTTGATCTGGGCAAAGTCACGCACGCGCTTCAAAAGCCGGTTGGCAATGCGTGGCGTGCCGCGGCTGCGGCGGGCGATCTCCATGGCGCCGTCGGTCTCAATGGGAGCGCCGAGGATGCCCGCTGACCGGCGCACAATGGTGCACAGCTCCTCCGGCGTGTAAAGCTCCAGCCGACACACCACGCCGAAGCGGTCCAGCAACGGGCTTGTGAGCATGCCGGCCCGCGTGGTGGCCCCCACCAGCGTGAAGCGCGGCAGGTCCATGCGGATCGTGCGGGCGCTGGGGCCCTTGCCGATGATGATGTCCAGCTTGTAGTCTTCCATCGCTGGATAGAGCACCTCGGACACATTGCTGTTCAAGCGGTGAATTTCGTCTATGAAAAGCACGTCGCCCTTGGCCAGGTTCGTCAGGATCGCCGCCAGATCGCCGGCGCGCTCGATGGCCGGGCCGGACGTGATGCGCACCTGCACGCCCATCTCGGCGGCGATGATGTTGGCCAGCGTGGTCTTGCCCAGGCCCGGAGGGCCGTAGAGCAGCACATGGTCCAGCGCCTCTTCCCTCTGCCGGGCGGCCTGGATGAAAATGTCCAGCTGGCCCTTTGCCTTGGTCTGGCCGATGTATTCGGCCATCCGCTTGGGCCGGAGGGAAAACTCCTCCAGGTCCTCGTCACGCTTCAGAGACGTGATGTGCCTGTCCAGATCCATGTTGTTTTCCGACATTCCTTCACCGCCTGTCCAGGGCCTTTAAAGCCCGCATGATGATCTCTTCCACGCCGCCCACATCGCCGGCAGCCCCCACGGCCTTTGTGGCCTCGATGGACGAATAACCAAGCGCCATCAGCGCCTGGATGGCCTCCTGCGAGGCATTGCCGGCCAGGGCGGCTCCGGCGGCCTGCGGGGCGGCGTGGGTCAGCTCCTCCTTGCCTACGCTTTCGCACAGCTCCAGAATCAGGCGCTCGGCGGTCTTCTTGCCCACGCCGCTGATGCGGCTCAGGCTCCGGGTGTCCTTGGTGACCAGCGCGATGGCCAGCTCCGCCACCGTCATGCCGGAGAGGATGCCCATCGCCATCTTGGGCCCCACGCCGGTCACGCCCAGAAGCTTCACAAACATCGCCTTTTCCTCCCGGCTGCCGAAGCCGAAGAGCAGCATGGCGTCCTCCCGCACATGCAGATAGGTGAACACGCGGGCATCCTCCCCCGCTGCCGGCAACGTGGCCAGCGTCCTGGTGCTCACAAAAATCTCATAGCCCACGCCGCCGGCGTCGATCACGCAGTGGTCTGGGCCCTTATGCTCCAGCTTTCCCCGGATGAATGCGTACATATGCCTTACCTCATCAAAAATTGCTGCGTCATCGCCGGGCCGTTGGCCTGGCAGATTGCGATGGCCAACGCGTCGGCGGCGTCGTCGGGCTTGGGGATATGGTCCAGGTTCAGCAGGATGCGCACCATCTGCTGGATCTGGTTCTTGTCGGCGTGGCCGTAGCCGGTCAGCGCCTGCTTGACCTGCTTGGGGGTGTATTCAAAAATCTCGCCGGCAAAGGCGTTGCGCGCGGCGATCACCGCCACGCCTCTGGCCTGGCCCACGTTGATGGCAGTCTTGGCGTTGTTGGTGAAAAAAAGCTCTTCAAAGGCCACGCAATCGGGCTTGTAGGTTTCCACGATGCGGCGGATGCCATCGTGCACGATGGTGAGCCTGAGGGGCATGGCCATGCCGGCCGGCGTGGTCACCGTGCCATAGTCCACCAGCTTCATTTTGCCGTGGTCCGCGTCGATCACGCCGTAGCCCACGATGGCGAGGCCCGGGTCGATTCCGATGATTCTCATTGGTGCTCCAGGTACAAACTGTTGTTCGTGGATGGGGGTATTATACCATAAATTGTATGGGTTGGGAGCCAATATCAGCAAATCGGATGTTGCCATAGACTGGCAGAATAAAAGGATAGCCGCCTGCAAAGACGGCCTTCCGAAAATACCACAGCCCTCAGGACATCGTGATTTCGCATCCCCACAACGGTGACGCCTGTTTTTATTGCACTATGTTCCAATTTCGTAAAGTCTATACTATTTCTCCCGTCCAAACTGGTCAACCTTCATAAATCCGCCCTTCCCGTCTGTCAAAATCGTTTGATTCCGGATGTTCATTTTTCGGTTACTTTGACATAGGAATCATCCTCAAAACAATGATTTAACAAAATCCTTACAAAAAAGGTCTGGATTTTTCTTGGATTTGTGGCATACTATAGATGGATCAAAGGTGATCTGAAACCACAATATACCGAGGAAAGGAGATCAAGGAGGTGACAAATATGGCATGCAGCCACGTCTATCAGCCGCAAGGCAAATACTACAGCCGCAGCAAGCATTGGCTTCTGAACGGCGAAACCTTCACCGTGGTGCGACTGCGCAAGTGCGAGCACTGCGACAAGGTGGAGCGCAAGGTTGTGATGAAGAAACGCGTAATCTCTTCACCGGACGCCTACGAGAAACACTTGAAGTTCTCTGGCATCAAACCCGAACGCCACCTAAACTGAAACCCGGCAGGATGAAATCCCCCGCCGGGTTTTGTTTTACCCATTTTTCGAGCCCCGGTTCAGAGGGGCCGCCACATGATCCTTATTAACCCGTTATCTCTCACGTGCAATCCGCTGCCGGCGGCTACTGCCCCAACGCCCTCAGCTTCTGCCCTTCCTTGGTGTCTTCCACCAGCCACCCTTTTGCTTTGATCTCGTCACGGAGTTTGTCTGAGAGAGCCCAGTCGCGGTTCTTGCGGGCCAGCGCGCGTTCGTCCGCCATCTTCTGGATCTCCTCAGGCACTGCGTCGTTGCGGCGGCCCAGCAGCCCCAGCACGCCGGACAGCTCCGTGAGCGTTTCGAGGGCCGCCCACGCCTCCCCTTTGTCTGCAGACTGGGCAAAGTGGCCGTTGATTTCGCGCACATACTCAAACAGCACGCCGATAGCATCAGCGGTGTTCAGGTCGTCGTCCATCGCCTCGCGGAACTTCCGCACCGCCTCGGCGCGCAGCTCATCAAGGCCGCCGGCTTCCCCATCGGTCTGGCCGCCGGTGATGTGCAAAAGGTTGTCCCGCGCCGTGTAGAGGCGGTTGAGGGCCGTTTCGGCCTGCTGCATCAGCTCAAAGTTGAAGTTCATCGGGCTGCGGTATTGCGCCGACAGCATAAACAGCCGCAGCACCTCGAAGTCAAACTTTTGAAGAATGTCACGCACGGTGAAGAAATTGCCCAGCGATTTGCTCATCTTCTGGTTGTCGATGTTGAGGTATCCGTTGTGCAGCCAGAACCGGGCAAAAGGCTTGCCGGTGGCGCCCTCGCTCTGGGCGATCTCGTTCTCGTGGTGAGGGAAAATAAGATCCTGGCCGCCGGCATGAATGTCCAGCGTCTCTCCCAGATACTTCATCGACATCGCCGAGCACTCAATGTGCCAGCCGGGGCGGCCTTGCCCCCAGGGCGAGTCCCATGCGGGCTCACCGGGCTTCATGGCCTTCCACAGCGCAAAATCCATGGGGTGGCGCTTGATTTCACCCACCTCCACGCGGGCGCCGGCTTCCAGCTCCTCCATATTCTGACCGGAGAGCTTGCCATACCCCTGCAGCGCCTGGGTGTTGAAATAGACGTCGCCATTGTCCACGGCATAGGCCAGGCCCTTCTGCTCCAGCGTGCGGATGATGGAGATGATCTCCGGGATGTGCTCGGTGGCCTTGGGGCTCACGGTGGCCGGCGTGGACCCCAGCGCCCGCAAATCGTCAAAGTAGGCGGCGGCGAACCGCTCGGCCAGCGCCGCCACGGTGGTATCCTCCCGCTTGGCACGGTTGATCAGCTTATCGTCCACATCGGTCACGTTCTGCACAAACGTCACCTTGTAGCCTGAATATTCCAGATAGCGGCGCAGCGTTTCAAACACAATGATGGGCCGGGCGTTGCCCACATGGATGTAGTCATACACGGTGGGGCCGCACACATACATGCCCACCTGGCCCTCGTGAAGCGGCTCAAAGTCCTCTTTCCTGCGCGTCATGGTGTTGTAAAGCTTCATAACAAATCCTCCCTGGATAATGGTTCAAGCTTTGATGGCATAAAATCCTGCCTGCATCATGCCCCGAAACAGCACCTCCGAAGCGGTAAAGCCGCAACATCGCAGCAACTCCAGGTGCTGGCAGATTGTGATCGGGAAATACTCCGCATCATATCTGGACAGGTTCTTCTCCACTTCCTGCGCCGTCCGGCCAGCCTCCAGCTGGTAGCGCCGCCACCGGTCCATCCCGATCCGCAGGCCCTCTTCGGTGAAGGGGCGCACGTTTTCATAGGTAATATAGACACCACCGGGTTTCAGCATGCGGAAGCAGTTTTCGGTGGCGGCCCGGCGGGTGGCCTCGTCCAGATAATGGTGTGACTGTATGGCCGTGATCACATCGAAGGCATTGCCCGGCAAGTCAAGCTCCTGCGTTACGGCAAGCACAGACTGGACTCTGAGACCGGCAAGCTTCTTCAGCGCCAGCTCCATCATCGCAGCCGATGGGTCGGCGATCGTATACTCGATATTGGGATAATGCTGTATCGCAGCCAGCACCATCGCCCCGGTGCCGCAGCCGGTGTCCAGCCAGCGGGCAGGAAAGGGGACTGCCGATTTGACCACATCCAACGCCTCGCTGTGATACCGTGCGTAGTGGGGGTTTACTGCCGCTACATGGCCGTCATATTCCGATGCTATAATTGATATCTTGTTATCATTCATTGCATCCCTCATAAAAAAGCCCCCGCCCCTGGATAGAGGCGAAGGCTTGGCTTCGCGGTCCCACTCTATATGCCGTTGCCGTCAGGCATCACATCCCCAACCCCGCAATGGCGCTCGATCCGCCGGTAACGGTGCGGAGCCGGCCATCCATACGCGGCATTGCCTTCCGGACGGCTGCCTCATGGGTGCACTTCCCATTCCTTTGAACTCGCCGGGGCTCTCAGCCGGTGGCCCTGGCTCTCTGATCAGTCTTGAGAATGGTACTCTTCCCAGTCATTGGCGGTGGAATCATTATAGTATTTCCAAAATAGAAAAGCAATCCCTTCCCACCCTGCCATGCGCCGCACACCGCTCAAGCGCCTGGCGGCAAAAATGCAATCCATCGCCAGATCTTCCACCTCCACGATATATGCCAGAGACCGGCGCATTCCTTGCCATTGCCAGGAACTCGTGCTAAGATTGAGCCGCATTCGATATAACGTTTTTTTCGAAGGAGATTCCCATGGACATTACCTTTCTGGGTGCCGCCCGCACCGTAACCGGTTCCTGCTATCTGGTGCAATCGGAGAAAGCGACGTTTCTGATCGACTGTGGCATGTTTCAGGGCCGGGCCAGCCTGCAGCGGGCCAACGAAGCCCCCTTTCCTTTTGATCTGGCGGCCCTTGATTTTGTGATCCTCTCGCACGCCCACATCGACCACAGCGGCCGCCTGCCCAAGCTCTGGCTGGATGGTTACCGCGGCCCCATTCACGCCACAAAAGCCACTGCCGATCTGTGCGGCGTGATGCTGCCGGACAGCGGCCACATCCAGGAGATGGAGGCTGAATGGGAAAACCGTAAGCGCCAGCGGGCCGGGCGGGCAGAAACGATGCCGCTTTATACCCGGCAGGACGCATTGGAGACACTGAAGCTTTTCCAGCCGAAAAAGTATGACGAAACATTCCGCCCGGCACCGGGAGTCAGGGTGCGGTTTCGCGACGCCGGCCACATCCTCGGATCATCGATTGTGGAGCTTTGGGTGGAGGAAGGCGGCAAGGAAACCAAGATCGTGTTTTCCGGCGACCTGGGTTATCAGGGCAAGCCGATCCTGCGGGATCCGGCTGCCATTGACGGCGCCGATGTGCTGCTGCTGGAATCCACATATGGCGACAGGTTCCACGAGAGCTCAAGCGACAAAGCCGACCACCTCATCAAGTTGATCAATGACACCGCCCGCCGGGGCGGCAATGTTGTGATCCCCGCGTTTGCCGTGGGCCGCACGCAAGAGCTGGTCTATGAACTCAACAAGCACCGGGAAAACCCGGCGCATGCCGGCGAGCCCTTCGCCACAATCCCCGTCTACATCGACAGCCCCCTGGCCGTTTCAGCCACCGAGATTTTCCGCCGCAACATGGACTGCTTCGACGAGGAAGCCCAGCGCTACATCGAAAGCGGCGACAACCCGCTGGATTTCCCGAACCTTCACTTCACCGCGAGCCTGGATGAGTCCAAGCGCCTGAACGAAGACCGCACCAGCAAGATCATCATCTCTGCCAGCGGCATGTGCGACGCCGGGCGCATCAAGCACCACCTGAAGCACAACCTGTGGCGCAGGGAGAGCACGGTGCTGTTTGTGGGTTATCAGGCCGAGGGCACGCTGGGCCGCAGGCTGACGGACGGCGCCAAGCATGTGAAGCTCTTCGGCGAGGAGATCCGCGTGAACGCCCGAATTGAAGAGATTGGGGGCTTTTCCGGCCATGCCGACCAAAACGGTCTGCTGCAATGGCTGGAGCTTTTCGGCACCAAGCCCGCCCGCGTGCTGCTGATACACGGCGAGGGCACGGGCCTGACCGGTCTTGCCGAAGCAATCCGCCAGCGGTTTGGCATTGACGCGGAGATCCCGGAGGCGGGAAGCACGCTGACCATCGGTAAAGGCACGCCTGATCACGCGGCAGCCGCCCAAGCCCACGACGCCTCCGCGAGCAAGCTTGCGGTGCTGGGGTTGATGGACACTCTGCGGGAAGAGTTCAACGCCCGTTACAACGCGCTGAAAGACGAATTGATCATGGCAGCCGGTGACGAGGATGTGGAGCGCGTGGCGGCGAAAGTGCGGAAATACGGAGTTTATCTGAACCAATACGGCGGCAAATAGCCGCCAGGCAATGATTTGACCGGCAACCGAAAAGAAAGGCGAGAACCCCCGCCTTTCTTCTGCTTAACATCCAATCTACGGATCTTCGGCTAGCACCCCAGCGACCGCAGGAAATCCAGGCTGAGCTTTGCCGCTTCCAGCGCAGTGCGCTGGGCGTCGTCATCCTGGTCCACAATAATCCAGCCTGCGCCGTTTTGCACAGCCTTCCGCACGATGGCGGCATAATCCAGAGTGCCGCCCATGCCAATCGGGCAGAACTCATAGCCGAGGTCCTCGTTGGGAAGATAATCCTTCAGGTGCACAGTGGTGTAACGGCCGGCATATTGATCCAGCCACAGCAGCGGGTCCTGCCCGCCGATGGCAAGCCAGCCGGTGTCGAACTGGGCGTTCAGGCCCGGCACGGCCTCCAGCAGGAGCGCCAGGCCGTTGCCGCCTTCGGCGTTCTGAAACTCAAAGTTGTGGTTGTGATACGCCAGGGCCAGACCTTCGGCCTTCAACGCTTCGGCGGCGGCGCGCACGGTCTCCACGGTTTGGGCAAACGCGGGCTTGTCATGGCGCTGGCTTTCCGAGAGAAAGCCCAGCGTCGCAAAGCCGCAGCCCAGCACCTTGCAGGTTTGGGACACGGCGGCCGGATCAGCCAGGTTGTCAAGACCAACATGGTTGGAAACGGCCACGAGCCCGAGCCCGTCCAGCCAGCCGCGCACTTCGGCGGCTTCGTGGCCAAACAGCCCGCAAAACTCCACGCCGTCATAGCCCATCTCCGCGATGGCCCGCAGCGTGCCGTAAAGGTCCTGCGCGGCGTCAGCGCGGACCGTGTAAAGCTGGATTGCGTTTTTCACCTTTGTCATGGGTGCCTCCTTAGTAACCAAGTGTGTTCAGATAGTCCCGGCTCATTCTTGCCGCTTCGAGCGATGGTCTCTGGCTGGAGCGGTCCTGCTCCACGACCACGTATTTGGCGCCTGCCTGCAGCGAGGCTTCCAGTATCGCCGGGATATCCTGCACGCCGTAGCCCACAGGCCGGAAATCAAAGCCGCCCTCTACCTGCTCCACAGCGCCGTCGTCTTTGCCGTCTTCACCGATCAGCGCGTAGAGTTTTTGAGGCTTGCCCAGGCCGGGCATCACAAAGTCCTTCAGGTGCACAATCGGGCAGCGGCTCGCGTATTGCGCAATGTATTGAGCAGGATCCACACCGGCCACCTTGACCCAGCAGGTGTCAATCTCCGCCGCAAGATCCGGCACATCCTCATAAAGCAGATCCAGCGCGTAGCAGCCTGCCAGCTTCACAAACTCAAAGTCATGGTTGTGATAAAGCGGTTGGAAACCGGCTTTCTTCAAACCGGCGCAGACTTCCTTGATCTGCCTCACCACCTGCGGCCAGGCGTCGGAACCGGGGCGGCGGGGCTCATCAAGCCAGGGCACTGCAATGTATTGGCAGCCCAGCGCGCCGAAGTCGGCGATCACACGGTCCAGATCATTGACGAGCAAATCAATCGGCACATGGGCCGATATGGCGGCAAGGCCAAGGCGGTCCAGCTCGGCGCGGATATCGCCCGCAGAGTGGCCGAAGAAATCGGCGGTGAACTCCACCAGGTCATATCCCATCTCCTTGACCTGCTTCAGCACGCCGAAGAAGTCTTTCTCAGCGGCGTCACGGACGGTGTAAAGCTGCAAAGCAACGGGGAGCTTGCTCATGGCGTTCCTCCTGATTGGTTTCGCCGTTATTATACCAAGGCTGCCGCCTTTTTCCTATAGTGAGCAGGGCGGGAAACGCTCCCCTCCCCCAGATATCATCACCATTTGATACGGTTTTTGCCTTCGAATTTAGCATGATAAAGGTTGGAGTCTGCCAGATAAACCAGCTCCTCCATTGTGAGTTCACCGCCGGATTGGGCGATGCCGGCGCTCATCGTCACCGAAAAGGCCCGGCCATAAGCCTCGAAACAATGATCCTGCACCGTGTTTTTGATTTCGGCTGCGATTTCGGCAGCCTCCTCCACGCTGGCGCGGGGCAGACCGATGACAAACTCGTCACCGCCATACCGCCCGGCAATGCCTCTCTTGCCAGCCTTATCACGGATCACGGAGGCAACATATTCGAGCACGCGGTCACCAGCCTGATGGCCGTGGGTGTCGTTCACGTCTTTGAAGTTGTCAATGTCCATCATCAGCATGACCAGCGGCGCTTCAGGGCTCACTGCCTTAAATTCCTGCGCAAGCAGCTGGAAGGCGTATTGGCGGTTGAAAAGCTTGCTCAGACCGTCGTGACGGGCCATGTCCTTCAGGCTTTGGCCTTCCACCTTTTCGGTAATGTCCATACAGCTGCCGATGAAACCGAGAAACTCTCCCTGCTCATCATAGAAGGGCACGCCCCGGTCGTTGAGCCACCGGTATTGGCCGTCGTGCCGGAGCAGCCTGTAATTGATTGAAAATGGCTCCCGGCGGTTGAAATGGTCCAGGTATTGCTGCACACAGTCGGCGTAATCTTCCGGGTGCACGCCGGCAGCCCAGCCGAAGCCCAGCTCCTGCTCCAGCGTGCGGCCGGTGAACCGGAGCCATGTCTGATTGAAATAATCGCACTCGGTGGTCGTGTTTGCCCGCCAGATCATATTGGGGGACGATTCCACGATCAGCTTGTATTGGTTGAGATCCAGCATGCGGAACGCCTCCTGTTATCAGCCGCACGCAGCAAAGGTGCTGCTTGCGTCATGTTTCACTTTAGCATGAGTCCAACTCATCGTTTCACAAATACTATCCGGCTGCGCCGCGGGCCGTCTGTGCCGGCTCTCACATTGCATGGTCAGGCTCCGTCGGGTATGATGGTGGAGAGGTGATCCCATGGATTTCAATCATAACGGAAAAGTGGCGCTGGTCACCGGCGGCGCCGGTGGCATAGGCCGGGAAATCGCGCGGCAATACGCACTGGCCGGAGCGGCTGTGGCGATCGTGGACATCGACGGGGAAGCCGGGATGGCTTGCCAGGCAGAGCTGACCGCAACCGGCGCCCAGGCGATGATGATCCGTGCAGACATTTCCCGCCCGTCAGATTGTGAGTCAGCGGTGGCGCAGGCAGTGTCCCGCTTTGGCAGGATCGACGTGCTGATCAACTGCGCCGGTCTGGGGCGAAGCGCCCACCCCAGGGAGTTGGCGGTGGACGACTGGGACTATGTACTGAACGTAAACCTGCGGGCGGCGTTTCTGTTTTCCCGCCTGGCTTCCGCCCACATGAAGGCTGCCGGTGGCGGCGCCATCGTCAACATCGCCAGCACCCGCGCGCTGATGTCCGAGCCGGACACAGAGGCCTATGCCGCCAGCAAGGGCGGTCTGCTGGCCCTCACCCACGCGTTAGCCGCAAGCCTTGCGCCGGACCGCATCCGCGTCAACTGCGTGAGCCCCGGCTGGATCTGCACCGAGGGCTATGACAGCCTGACTGAGGCTGATCACAGCCAGCATTTCTCCGGCAGGGTGGGCACACCGTTGGACATTGCCAGGGCATGCCTCTATCTCACGATGGACGGAAACGAGTTTCTGAACGGACAGAACATTGTGATTGACGGCGGGATGACGAAGAAGATGATCTATTGTTGAAAACCGAAACCGTGGCTGGCAAACCCCCGGTTCCTCCCCACCTCATACAGCAATATTCCCCCGGCCACGGCCACGTTGAGCGAATCCACCCGGCCCAGCATCGGGATGCTCACAGCCACATGGGGCCTTTCAAACCACGCCCCGCTCACGCCGTATTTCTCATGGCCCAGCACCACGGCGGCCTTCTGGGCATAGCCCACGTCGCAGTAGCGCACCGATGACTCCGCTTTGCCCAGATAAACGGTGTAACCGCCGGCAGCCAGATAATCCATGCACTCCGCTGCCTCCGCCTCCACCACCGGCAGCGTGAGCAGCGTGAGCAGGCTGGCGCGAACCGCCACGCGGTTATTCAAGCCTGTGCGTTTGTTGCAGATAATCACGGCGGCGGCGCCGGCGCCCTCGGCCGTGCGGATCAGTGTGCCCAGATTGCCCGGGTTCTCAAGGCCGTCCAGCACCAAAACGGTGGACGGCTCCCCCTGCGGGATGTCACTGAGTCTCCATTGCGGCAGTTTCAGCAGGGAGACCACACCGCGGTCTCCCTTTTCATCGCTCAAACGGTCCAGCACCTTTTCCGACACAAGGCAGATTGCGGCGCTGCGGGCAACCATCGCCTCCACCGAGCGCACCCATTGGTCCTGATAAACCAGCTCCGGGCAAACAAAAAGCGCCTCGATTTCAGCGCCATATTCCACCGCCTGGCTGTTGAGCCACAGGCCCTCGGCCAGAAACAGGCCCTTTGCGCCGCCCTTGGCCGCCTCCAGCGCTTTTTGCACCGCCTCGTGCTTGATCCCGGCCTCCCAGGCCTGCTTGCCTTGGGCGGCGGCGATTCTCTTGAGTTGCTCTGCGGTCATGATTGACTTCTCCGGCAAATGATGGTTCCATTATAAAAAGGGGCTCATGCGCTGTCAAACTAAGGATTGCCCCGGATGGGAGACACAGGATGAAAAGATTGCAGGCGGAGTTGGCATTGGATCATAAGGCTTTGCTGGGCGAGGGCTCTCTGTGGGACGACCGGGAGGGCAGGCTCCTGTGGGTGGATATTCCTGCGGGTGAGATTCATGCGTTCAACCCGGTATCCGGGCAGGACGAGCTGCGATACAAGGCAAACGGCCCGGTGGGCACTGTGGTGCAGCGGCAAAATGGCGACCTGCTGGCTGCCACGGGCATGGGGCTGCTCTTTGTGGACGAACACACCGGCGAATCCCGGCTTGTGTGCCACCCGGAGCAGGACAAACCGAACAACCGCTACAACGACGGCAAATGCGGCCCCGACGGCCGATTCTGGGTCGGGTCAATGGCATCCGGGCCCATCCTGCAGGGGCAGGGCAGCCTCTACCGGCTGGATGCCGACTTGCGCTGCGATACAATTCTGGAGGGTGTCACCATCTCAAACGGCATTGCCTGGAGCCCTGATGGCCGCACGATGTATTACACCGACACCCAAACCGGCGAGATCTGGGCATATGAGTATGACTTATCCACCGGCGAAATCGCCAACCGCCGCACGGTGGTGAAGATTGCCCCCGGAGAGGGCGGCCCCGACGGCTTCACCGTGGATGCAGAGGGCATGCTCTGGGTAGCCCAGTGGGGCGGCTGGCAGGTGGGGCGCTATGACCCCGAAACCGGAGAAAAGATTGCTCAGATTGACGTGCCCGCTGCCCAGGTGTCCAGCTGTGCCTTTGGCGGTGAGAAGCTTGATACGCTCTTTATCACAACAGCCAGCGTGGGCTTGAGCGAGGCGAACGGCGCAAACCAGCCGCTGGCAGGGTGCCTTTTCCATGCGGACGCCGGGGTGTCCGGCATGAAGGCCTGTCGTTTCTCCGGCTGAAATATTGCCGCAATTCTGCACCATCTCTGCCACAAGTCATCCTTGCCAGAAATGCAAGGATGATGTAATATTTGAATTAACAATTCTTACCATTTTCGTCGGGTTAACCACGCTTCCCATAAAGCGAGGCTGAAAACAGAGCGCCCGTCTCCAGAACAAACGGAGCAATACAAATGAAAGGGCGATCAATATGAAGAAACTTATAACAATGCTGCTGGCGGCCCTGCTGCTGGTATCCTGGGGCGGCACCGCGGCGGCCTATGTGGGGGACGAAACTTCACAGGGCACCTACACAATCGGTTATTGGAAAAACCACCCCGGCGCCATGGCAGACCTGTTGCCCATCCGGCTGGGAGCCTCCGGCGGTGAAAAAAGCGTCATGGTTACCACAACCTCTCAGGCAGTCAGTTTCCTGAAAATGACCGGCGGCGCGTCTAACGGCATTGTGAAGCTCTATGCCCAGCTGCTGGCAGCCAAGCTCAACAATGCCAACGGTGCCGATAAATCGGCGGTTGCGGCTGTGATCAGCGCGGCAGACAGCTTCCTGGCAAGCCACAACGCCGCAAATTGGGCCTCGTTGTCTTCGGCAGACAAAAGCAAAGTGCTCTCCTGGATGACCACGCTGGACCGCTACAACAACGGGATAATCGGTCCGGGGCACGCGGACTGATCCGCCAACGATGCCGCAAATACGATGGGGTACTGAAGCGCCCGCATCGGCACAAAGGGGGTTGCCCACCGGGGCACCCCCTTTTTTTATAGCGACAGCAGCAGCTCTCTGATTTGATTCAGCCTGCCCTTCACTTTCCTTGCCCGGATGGCAACCACCAGGTTCTCAGGGCGGAAGATCTCGCGGCTGATCTCCATCAGCCGGTCTGCCGTGACGCCGAGGTAGAGGCCCTTGATCTGCTCAATGCTTTCCAGTTTGTCGTCCAGAATGAAATTATGATAGGCCATGTTCCAGTTCAGGTCGTCCGGGTCGTCCAACGTATAGGCATAATTGTCGGAATATTTAGGGCGGTGCAGCGCCAGCTCCTGCTCGGTGATGTGTTCCTTGGCAGATCGGAACACATTCACGGCGACCTTCAGCGACTCCTCCAGCTTGCTTAACATGACATTATACTTGACATAGCAGGTGCCGATGTTGCGGTACTGCTCCAGATAGGCCGAATGGCTGTAGATGAGCCCCCTGTCTTCCGACAGGGCCATGGTCATGCGGCTGAGCATGCCCCGGAAAAGCAACTCATCCAGCAGGTTGATTTCTGCCATCGTGTATCGGCTGTAGTCCGCGTCAAAGGAGATCAGCACCTCGGGCATGTCTTTGCGGTCTTGCCCGGCCACCAGGCAATCCCTGCTCTGAAAGCCCGGCGGCACCGGCGCGATGTTGCCGCGCTCCCCCGCGCCCCGGCCGATGGCGTATCCCCCCGCCCGCTCCACAAGGCGCATCAGGTTGTCGCCGCTGAAGCTGCCGGTCACATACAGGCAAAGGTTGTCTGCCTGGAAAGACTGGGCCCATGCCGCCCGGAGAGCCTCCAGGCCCAGGGCCGCACACCGGTCACAGTGCCGGAAATGGGCCGGGACAGCGACGTGTCACCCCACACGAGGGTGCCGGTAAAATGGTCAAACGATTTCAGAGGGTCATCCTCCCGGATCTCGTTCTGCACCCGGCGGCGCTCCACGGCCACATCGCGCGCGCTCACCGACAGCGGCGACAGCAGGCGCACAATGAGCTCCGCGCAGCCATCAAAATGGCAGCTGGCCGCAGAGATTGTAAACTCCATAAACTCCTTATAGGTGCAGGCGTCAAAGGTGGCCCCCATTGCCGCCAGCCGCTCATACAGCTCCCTCTGGGGCATGCCGCCGAGGTTGCGAAACAGTACATGCTCCAGAAAGTGTGTGACGCCTGTTTCCTCCGGGCGCTCATACAGCACGCCCGCGCGCACATAAAGGCCGATTGTGAACGTGTGAAGGTGGGGTTGGCAGTAAGAATAAACGGGGACGCCGTTGGCGGCGGTGTGAAGACGCTGCATTGGATGCTCCGATTGGTGATGATGCCTCATTATACCGCAGAACGCCGCCACGGAAAAGCAGACAGACGGGAATCACTTGTTAACCATTTTGTTACCAAATGTTCTTGACATGGTTTCCCAGCACGGATATAATTCTGGTAACCAACAGATTACCGAGGTGAACCGGCATGGCCGATCCGCAAATCCATCTATCCGATAACGAGTGGCGCATCATGCAGGTGCTGTGGGACAGTGCCCCGCGCACGCTCAGACAGATCTGTGACGCCGTGCGCAATGACGCCGGCTGGTCCAAGCACGCGGTGATCTCATTTTTAAAGCGCTTGCAGGCAAAAGGCGCGCTGCGTGTGGAGGAGCGGGAGCCCACACGGCTGTATTACCCGCTGATTGAGGAGCAGGACGCATTGGGCCGCGAGACCCGGTCACTGCTGGACCGGGTGTATCGCGGCGATGTGGCGCTGATGGTGCAAAACGCTGTGAACCAGAAAGACATCACCAAGCAGGATATCGAGGAGTTGATGGATATCCTGCGCCAGGCGAAAGGCAGGGATCAGGATGGCGGCAATTCTTGAGTTGCTCTGGGCTGCCGCGGTGCAGTCCTCAGTGCTTTTCGCGGCGATCTGGCTGATGCGCCTGGCCCTGAAGGGCCGTGTGAACCCCAGGCTGCAATACGCGCTGTGGAGCCTCATGCTGCTCCGGTTGCTGCTGCCGCTGGGTGTGCAAAGCCCCCTGAGCGTGATGAACGCCGTGGAACCGGCCACTGAAATTGTGCGGCAGTTCACCGCGCCCAGCCTCCCCGGCACCTCTCCGGCGCTGCTGCAGGGCGCTCCCGACACTCCGGCGGGGGCTGTTTTGCCGGGGCTGCCGCACCTGCTTATCGGCTTGTGGATCACCGGTATGGCCGTTGTGGCTGTGTGGATGGTTGTGACAAACCTGAAGTTTCGCAGGCTTGCCATGCGGGGCGCGAAGACGCTGCGCCACACCAGAGAGCACCAGCGCGCCCTGCTCCGGTGCGGCATCCGCCGGAGCATCCCGCTGTATGTCACTAAAGGCGTGCCATCGCCTTGCCTGGTGGGCCTGCTGCGGCCAATGGTGCTTCTGACGCCGGAGTCGGCGGCGCTGCCGGGCAGGCTGCACCACATCCTGCTTCATGAGCTGTGCCACCTGCGGCAGCGGGACAACTGGATCGCCCTGCTACGCAACATCGTTTGCGTGATCCATTGGTATAACCCGTTGGTGTGGATCGCCGCCCGCCTGAGCCGCCAGGACTGCGAGCTGGCCTGCGATGCCGCCGTGCTGCAGCTGCTGGCCCGGGGCGAGGAGCTGGTCTATGGTGAGACGCTGGTCAGGCTGATCCGCAGCCGGGCCACCACCGGCACCACGCAATTGGCCACGACAATGGCCGCAGGCAAGCGGGAAATGAAGGAACGCCTCAACATGATCGTGCGGCAGCCCCGCACCGTGGCACTGGCCGCGGCCGCAACCGTAGTTTTATCCGCGGTGCTGGCGGCAACGGCCTGCACTGGCGCGGTGAAGGAGGAAGACGCTCTCGCCGCTCCGCCGGCCGTTTCGCCTTCGGGCCAGCCGGCACTTGAAAGCGCCGCACCATCGCCCTCGGCTGCGCCAAGCACTGCCCAGCCCACGGCAACAGAGACATCGGGGCTGCAGGATGTGCCGACCGGGCTGCCCGCCCAGGGGCAGGACGGCCTGGCAGAAGGTGACACGCTCCTCTGGCAGCAGGGCGGCTGGGCCTATGTGCTGCGATCCCGGGAGGGTGAGGAAATCCTCAGCGACGGGAAACTCGCGACGCCGGGAGAACGGGTTGGCAGGCTACTGCGGGTTCGAGCCGGCGAGCGGCAGGTGCTGGACGAGCTGGTGAATCTGGGAGGCGGACGGGCCACTGTGCTGCCCGCAGGAGACCGGATCATTTTCATCGGATTTGCAAGCACAAAGAAAACAGACCTCAAGGTAGACGGCGTGATCGTGAGCATCAATCTGGACGGCACCGGCAGAACGGTGTTTGCGCCCAAAAGCCATGTGGCAGGCAACCTGTGTGTCGACAAGGGCTACCTTTATTACGAAGGCTGGACAAACGGTGGAGCTTTCCCCCGCCCGATCAACCGACTGAACGCCGACCTGAAAAGCAACTACAAGATGGCCGATATTGAAGGCGCCTTCATCACAGCCCATCAGGGATATGCCTACTATGTGCACCGCAAGGGCAATCGGATTGATCGGCTCAAGCTGGACTGGAAGTCTGCGCCGGAACAATTTGCCACATGCGGCATCAGCGCCAATTTCACCGTCACGCAAACCGGAGAAAACGAGTATCTCCTCACAGACACAAACGAGAACAAGGAACCTTATCAGCTGATCCTCCCATAACAAAACCGGACCTCACAAGGGGAGCGAAACCCGCCCCCTTGGGTTTCCATACCCTTTTTCAGGAAAGGATGCCGATGATGAGTAAAGCATACAGGGTGATCATTGCCATATTCCTCACCGCAACGCTCCTGACCGGATGCGGCGGGGAGCTGAAGACCGATCCGGCGGCCACGAAGAAAGTGGAGACACCGGCCGCCACATGGCGCATAGCCACCGCGCAGCCCACGGCAACCGAAACCCCAGCCACGGCTACGGCGGTGCCGCCTCCCACGCCCTCCCCTTCGCCATCAGCGAAAACCGGCAGCAAAAATGAAATCGTGATGTATGTGACCCTGGAGCAATATGGGTCCACGCTGACAGTGCGAGCCGGGCCATCTGCAAAGGCCGAGGCCGCGGGCTCGCTCAACCACCGTGACGCGGTGACAGTGCTGGGCATCACCGGCGGCTGGGCAAAAATCCTGCACAACGGGCAGGAACGGTATGTCAAGGCAGATTACCTGGCTCTGGCCAAACCCCCCGCGCAGAAAAAAACCAAGGCTACCCCCGGCAAGGCAGCCAACCCCACCCCCTCCGGCATACGGTCGCCGCTGATCAAGATATACAAATCACGGCGCGTTCTGGAGCTCTGGGATGGCAAAAAGCAGGCGGGCACTTACCCGATGGCGCTGGGATGGGAGCCGAAAGGCCATAAGAAGCAGGAAGGCGACGGGCGTACGCCGGAGGGCGAATACTATGTGTGCACACGAAACGCAGCCAGCAGTTACTACAAGTCTCTGGGCGTATCCTATCCCGGCAAGCAGGATGCGGATAAGGGGTATGAAGCGGGACTGATCACCGCCTCGGAGCGGGACACCATCAAGCAGGCTATCAGCGACAGGGCCTGCCCGCCCTGGAACACGGCGCTGGGCGGCGCGATCATGATCCACGGCGGCGGCAGCGGCAATGACTGGACCGCCGGCTGCATCGCAGTGGAAAACGAGGTGATGGACATCCTGTGGGAATGCTGCAAGAACGGGACAAAGATCCTGATCTATCCGTAATCCCTGGCGCCCCTTGCCAACCCAAGGCGCTTGGGGTAGGATATGCTCATCAACAGTCGGAGGGATCAGGCCAATGAGAAAGATTCGGATCGGCAAGGGCGAGTTTACGGCCAGTGAGATTTCACTGGGCTGCATGCGCATCTCCGGCATGGGGGAAAAGGAAGCGGCTCACCTCATCGCCACGGCTCTGGAGCAGGGCATTGACTTTTTTGACCATGCCGATATCTATGGCGGCGGCAAGTCGGAGGAAGTGTTTGCAGGCGTGCTGAAGAACATGGCCGGCGTGCGCGATAAAATCTTCATCCAATCCAAGTGCGGCATCCGCAAAGGGTGTTTTGACTTCTCCAGGGAGCATATCCTGCATTCGGTGGACGGCATCCTGCGCCGCCTTGAGACCGATTATCTGGACGTGCTACTGCTGCACCGGCCCGACGCGCTGGTGGAACCGGAAGAAGTAGCTGAGGCATTCTCCGCGCTGCACGCTTGCGGCAAGGTGCGCCACTTCGGCGTGAGCAACCAGAACCCCGGCCAGATCGAGCTTCTGAGCAAATATCTGGGCCAGCGCCTGATCATCAACCAGTTGCAGCTTTCCATCACCAACACCGGTATGATCGACGCGGGCCTCAATGTGAACATGCAGATTGACCGGTCCGTCAACCGTGACGGCGGCATCCTGGACTATTGCCGCTTGAAAGACATCACGATCCAGCCCTGGTCCCCGTTCCAATACGGCTTCTTTGAAGGGGTGTTCCTGGGCAGCCCCAAATATCCGGAGCTGAACGCCAAGATCAATGAACTGGCGGAAAAGTATGATGTGCCCGATACGGCAATTGCCACGGCATGGCTGCTGCGGCACCCGGCGAAAATGCAGCCCATTGTGGGCACGACCAACGCCGAGCGCCTGAAGGATATCTGCAAGGCATCCACCATTGAGCTCACGCGGCAGGAGTGGTATGCCATTTATCTGGCAGCGGGGAACAAACTGCCGTAAGCGGCTCCTGGCCTCAGGCCACAAACGGCTTGAAGAATCTCGCGAGACAATGATTCAAACCAACTGAATCCACAACCATCTTACTGGGAAGCGAGCGGCGCATGAGCCGCCCCACCGAATGAGGAAACTCCTGCCCGCCGGGCAGGAGTTTTGTGTTTGCGATAAAGTGCCACTTGTGAGATCAGGTGGTTTGTGTTATATCTTTTATCGATATTGATATCAATACAATGTGGTGATGTGGTTGAAAAAGCTGGCTGTTTTGATATTGGCCTCTCTGTTGCTGGCTGGCTGCGGTGTGCCTGCCACGGCCCCCGAACCAACAGCCGCGCCTGCGGGCATGACTTTTGCTGAGCACATCGCGGAAATCGAGGGGCTGCCGGCAAGCGATGTGCAGGCAATCTGGCGGTTTGACGACTCCTCACCGCCAGACACCCCCTCTCGCATTGTGTATCGGGAAGCGGACCTGGAGCGTCTGCTGGTAGCGCTGCAAGCGGTGCGGCTGACGGGCCCGTTGAATCGCAATCCCACTGCGGCGCCCGGTGATTACTGGAGCTACCGGGTCATCCTGTTCAGCGGTAGAATAATCGAGATCCATTTCAGCTCTGACCATTGCGTTTCCCAAGGCAGCAGCTTTGGCTATCAAAACAGCGCAGCGGTGCAGCAGGCGATGGATGAACTGGGAGAAGGCCCAAACTTACTGGCAAACGACGCCTTTGAAACAGTGGATCAGGTAACAATCACCACCACAGCCGGCAATCGCATCGTCACCGAACACAAGCAGATCGAACAATACATCCGCATGTTCCATTGGATGACGATCACCGGCAGAAGCCGGGATGCGTTGGCCGGTGGGACTACCTATACGTTCCATCATAAACACGGTCAGGACACCGTATTGCGTTATCAGGGCAATCTGCTGGCTACGGCAGAGGGAGCATTTATAGTCAAACCAAATCCGAAATACCTTGTATCAGAAGAAGGTGGCTGACCTCCGGACGGCGAAGAACAACGTTTCCAAAAACTCAAATCCCCCGTTCTCCAGCGAAGAACGGGGGATTTGCTATTGCTTTATACCTTCTCGATATAATGGCAAACATCCAGTATGATGTTGCCCTTTTCATCAGGGGTGGTAAAACGCGGGCAGCCATACCGTTCAAAGAACCAACAAGCCCCCTGCCCGTCGGTGATGATCTTGAACCCTTCCTTGCTGCAGCTTTCGCTGCACTTGCCCTCCTGACCGTAAACTTCGCCATCCTTGCCATAAAGCCAGACCACGCCCAGGTCCGACGCCGGAAAATCATGATGGCCATACCCCTCCGGCACTGCGGTGCCCTCCGGGCAGAACATGCCGATCCAGTATTCAAAGGGTTCGCCGTCCTTCCAGCGCATGAGCCCGATGTAGGCGTCGCTGTCTTCATAAAAGGACGTTCTGTCAAAGCTTTTCTCCAGCGGCTCAAACCAGTTGTTAGCAAACCAGGTTTCCCATTGCCGGCCAAAACCGCCGCCGGCACCGTCTTCTTCTCCATACTTTTTGCCGATAAACCGCACTGCCGGGACAGACTGCCTGTACACCTTGATGACTTCTGCCATGATCGCACCTCCGACTGCTTTTAGTTGACAGGAATATGCATGAATACGATAATGTCATTATATAAGCACAGCGCAGCTTAAACAATGGCAAAGTGAGTCAGGAGGCATCAGATGCAGGCATCGATCATTGGGTTTGCCTATGATTGCAGGAACGCAGACGCCCTGGCGGATTTCTACGCAAGCATGCTTGGCTGGAAAAAGACAATATCCGGCAACGGCTGGGCGGGCATCCACACCCCACAAGGCATCATTCTGGCGTTCCAGACGGTGGAGGAGTATGAGCCCCCTGTCTGGCCCTGGAAAGAAGGCGCGCAGCAGCAGATGGCGCACATCGATTTCAAAGTGGAAAACCTGGCCGAAGCCGTGGAGCATGCCTTGCACTGTGGCGCAAGGAAGTCTGACGCGCAATATTTTGAGACGTCCACCGTCATGTTTGATCCCGAAGGGCATCCGTTTTGTTTGTCCGTCGCGGAGTGAAAGGCCAAGGCTCGCAGCCAAAAGCATGCAGGGTTATCAACCACCGGTTCAGCCGGTGGTTTTGCTTTTGTATGACGCAGTGGATCTGCCACCGCATCTACTCCATCCGTGATCTGTATTGCAGAGCGGATTGTTGCCCCTGTTCAAACAAACCCTCCACTATAACACCAGGCTTTGTGTATACTGTATGGTGTGATACCGGAGGTGATCGGGATAAAAACATATCGAACCGCGGAGATCGCCAGGTTGATCGGGATACATCCCAACACTGTGCGGTTGTATGAAGAGTTGGGGCTTATCCCAAAGCCGGAGCGGCAATCAAACCGCTATCGGGTGTTCACAGAATTTCATCTGGAGCAGTTCAAGCTCGCCCGGCTTGCCCTTCAAGTTGAAGTGCTGCAAAACGGACTGCGCAAGCAGGTGGTTGAAATCGTCAAGACTTCTGCCACCGGGGAGTTTGATGCTGCGCTCCAGCTCGCAAACGGCTATCTTCTGCAACTGCGGCAAGAACGCCGCAACGCGGAAGAAGCGATTGAGATTGCAAAACAGCTGTTATCCGGCCAGCCGCAGCAGAGCAGGCAGGTGCTGAGGCGGAAAGAAGTCTCTGACCATTTGAATATATCGATGGATACACTCCGAAACTGGGAAATGAACAACCTGCTGGCTGTGAAACGAAAAGAAAACGGATACCGGGTGTATACCGATTCCGACATCAACCGGCTGCGGATCATACGGTCCCTGAGATGCGCCAACTACTCGCTGGATTCCATTCTGCGCATGCTCAACGAAGTATCGCTGAACCCTGGCGCCAACATCAGGGAAATACTGAACACGCCAAAAAGCAGTGAGTGCATTATCTCCGCTTGTGACAAACTGATCGTTTCATTGCAGGCAGCAGAGGAGAACACAATACAAATGATGCACATGCTGCAGCAGATGAAAGCCCGATTTCAAAACCCTACACTTTAACACCAGCCTTTGATCTGGTGCTATTCTTTGCGCAAACGAGGAGGTTTGCGCCGATGGAAGACATGATCAAAGTGGAACGGCTGTCAAAGTCCTATCATGGGCAGCGCGCGGTGAACAACTTGAGCCTGACCGTGAAAAAAGGCACCGTGTGTGGCTTGCTTGGCCCAAACGGCGCGGGCAAGACCACCACAATCGAGTGCATTTTGGGCACAAAGCAGCCAGACGAAGGCAAAATATCCATATTGGGAATGAACCCGGCAACAGAACGGGCCGCGCTGTTTGAACAGGTGGGCGTGCAATTCCAACAAGCCGATTATCAGGACAAAATTACCGTGGGCGAGCTTTGCGAGATGACGGCGTCTCTTTACAGGAATGCCGCAAACTACAAGGAGCTGTTGTCGCGTTTCTCAATCGCAGACAAGATCAAAAGCCCGGTAGCGGAATTGTCCGGCGGGCAGCGCCAGCGGCTGTTTGTCGTTCTGGCCCTGATCCCAAACCCCGCCGTGGCTTTTCTCGATGAGCTGACAACAGGGCTTGACCCAAAGGCCCGGCGTGACGTTTGGAGAATACTTTCAATCTTGAAGGCAGATGGCCTGACAATCTTTCTGACTTCCCATTTTATGGATGAAGTGGAAGCGCTCTGCGACCAAATCTGCATCCTGAAAAAAGGAGAAACCGTTTTTCATGGCACGGTCAGCGAAGCCATCGCCTCAAGCCCCTATGAAAAGTTTGAAGATGCCTACCTTTGGTATACGGATGAGGAGGGAGACAAAGATGAAATCCTTTCGTACAATGCTTAAGACAGAGCTGAAGCTATCTTTCCGGGGCATGGATATGATCATTTTTGCACTCATCCTGCCGCTTGTGGTGCTGGTGATCATTGGAATCATCTATGGAAGCAAGCCCGCATTTGCAGGGGCGGAGCACACCTTTCTGCAGCAAACCTTTGGCGCTCTCACAACAATTTCTGTGTGCGCAGGCGGCGTGATGGGTCTGCCGCTCGTCATATCCGGTTATCGGAGCAAAGGCATCCTGAAGCGGTATAAAGTTACCCCCGTCAGCCCTGCCCTGCTTCTGGCAGTGCAGGTGGTGATCTACATGCTGTATGCATTTGCATCGCTTGCAAGCCAATATTTGGCGGCGAATCTGCTTTTTGGTTTTCAACTTATCGGCTCGTGGCTGCATTTTCTGGGCGGTTACACGTTGGTGATGCTTTCCATGTTCAGCATTGGAATGATGGTTGGGGGAATCGCACCGAATGCAAAGATCGCCGGTGTGCTTGCCAGCATATTGTATTTCCCCATGCTGATTTTCTCCGGCGCCACATTGCCTTATGAGGTGATGCCAGCGGCGCTTCAGAAAGCCGCTGACATCCTGCCGCTGACGCAAGGCATCAAGCTGCTGAAGGCCGCCTCTTTGGGCCTGCCGGCAGATGGCGTTGTGCTGCCGGTCATCGTGATGGCCGCATTGGCGGTCATCTGCATCGCGGCTTCCATCCGGTTTTTCAAGTGGGAATAACCAAAAAACTTCACTAAAACAGGCCGGAATCTAATTTTCTTAATGACAGCATATCCTCCTTGCAGTATAATAGTTCGTCATGAATAAATTGAAAGCACTCAGGAGGAATCTCTTTGATCCGGCAAGACATCAGAAATGTGGCCATCATCGCCCACGTCGACCACGGCAAAACCACGCTGGTTGATGAAATGCTCAAGCAGGGCGGCGCATTCCGCGAAAACCAGGTTGTGGCGGAGCGCGTGATGGACAGCAACGATTTGGAACGGGAACGCGGCATCACAATCCTTGCGAAAAATACATCCATCCATTATCAGGATGTGAAGATCAACATCGTGGACACCCCCGGCCACGCCGACTTCGGCGGCGAAGTGGAGCGCGTGCTCAAAATGGTCAACGGCGTGCTTCTGCTGGTGGACGCCTTTGAAGGCCCCATGCCGCAGACACGGTTCGTGCTGCAGAAGGCTCTGGAGCTCAATCACCGCGTGATCATCGTAATTAACAAGATCGACCGCGATGACGCGCGCCTGAATGAAGTGGGCGACGAGGTGCTGGAGCTGCTTCTGGAGCTGGACGCCAACAGCGAGCAGCTGGACAGCCCCATCATCTATTGCTCGGCCAGAAAGGGGATTGCTTCCCTTTCACCCAGCGCGCCGGGCGGCAACCTGCAGCCACTGTTTGACACGATTCTCAGCTACATCCCCGCCCCGGAGGGCCCCGAAGCCGAGCCGCTTCAGATGCTGGTTTCCAGCATCGATTACAACGATTATGTGGGCCGCATCGCCATCGGCCGCATCGAGCGCGGCGCAATTTCCGTGGGCCAGGAGGTGGCGGTGTGCAACTACCACCACGGCAAGGAGCCCTACAAGGCCAAGATCACAAACATGTATCAGTTTGAAGGCCTCAAGCGCACGCCGGTGGAGCAGGCGCAGGTGGGTGACATTGTGTGCATCTCCGGCATTGAGGGCGTGACGATCGGCGACACCATCTCCGACCCCTTGAATGTGGAAGCGCTGCCCTTTGTGAAGATTTCCGAGCCCACGGTGGAGATGACTTTCTCCGTGAACGACTCCCCCTTCGCAGGCCGCGAGGGCAAATATGTGACCACGCGGCACCTGAGGGCCCGCCTCTTCCGCGAGCTCCTCAAGGATGTGTCGCTGCGGGTGGAGGAAACCGACTCCACCGAGGCCTTCCGCGTGATGGGCCGCGGTGAAATGCACCTCTCCATTCTCATTGAGACGATGCGCCGGGAAGGTTTTGAATTTCAGGTGAGCACACCCCGCGTGCTCTATCGCACGGTCGACGGCGAGCTGTGCGAACCGGTGGAGCGGCTGGTCATTGATGTGCCGCAGGAGAGCGTGGGCGTCGTGATGGAAAAGATGGGCGTGCGCAAGGGCGAGCTGCAGCACATGAACCCCCAGGGTGAGCGCATGCGCCTGGAGTTCCTGATTCCCAGCCGGGGCCTGTTTGGTTATCGCGGCGATTTCATGACCGACACCAAGGGCGAGGGCATTCTGAATGCCATCTTCCACTCCTATCAGCCGGTAAAGGGTGAAATCCCTAAGCGCCAGACCGGGTCGCTCATTGCCTTCGAGGCCGGTGAAGCCACGACATACGGCATTTTCAACGCCCAGGATCGCGGCCTGATGTTCATCGACCCGGGCACGACGGTTTATCCCGGCATGATCGTGGGTCTGAGCCCCAAGACTGAAGACATTGTGGTGAATGTGTGCAAGAAAAAGCACGTCACCAACATCCGCGCCGCCGGCTCCGATGAAGCGCTGCGGCTCACGCCGCCGCGGAAGTTGAGCCTGGAGGAGTCGCTGGAGTTCTTGTCTGACGATGAGCTGTTGGAGGTCACGCCGGTCTCCACCCGCCTCAGAAAACGCGTGCTGGATCACACGATGCGCATGCGCCTGAACGGCCAGAAGAAAGCCGCCCAACAACAATAAGCAAAAAGCCCTCCTGACTCAGGAGGGCTTTTCAAACTGCTGATCAGGAGGTTCCAATGATTGCAGCCTATGAAACCGAACGCCTGCTGCTCAAGCCGCTGGCCGCCGGCGACGCCGGTGCGGTGCTGGAGTATTTGGAGCGCAACCGGGAGTTTCTGGCGGAGTGGGAGCCGGCCAAGCCCGATGGATTCTACATGATCGAGCATCAGGCAGCTATACTTGACAGGGAACATGACATGATGGAGCGGGGCATGATGGTGAAGTGGTGGCTCACCAAAAAAGACAACCCGGACCGGCTGATCGGCATGGTCTCCTTCAGCAACATTGTGCGCGGCGCGTTTCAATCCTGCCACCTGGGCTACCGGCTGGACGAACAGGAAATCAACCGGGGCTATATGACCGAAGCGCTGCGGAAAGCCATCGGCATACTGTTTGAGGAGCACCTGCTGCACCGGATTGAGGCCAACATCATGCCGCGAAACACGCGGTCAATGTGCGTGGTGCGGAAGCTGGGGTTTGAGGAAGAAGGGTTGGCGAAAAAATATCTGAAGATCAATGGTGTGTGGGAAGACCACATCCACATGGTGCTGTTCAACGATAAGGTGTAGGCGATAGGTGCCACATCGCAATGCCGCCGCTTCTTGTGCATAGGGTAATCCTGGTCACGGATCGCATCCTTCGCTGGGTGTATGATCTCATATAGAGAGCAGGATGATATCCAAAACTTAAGCAGGGAGTGAGCAGCATGGCAATCCTTCCATATGTCAATTTCAACGGCAATTGCCGCGAAGCGGTGGGTTACTATACAGATGTATTCGGGGCAGACAAACCCAAACTCATGCTCTACGGTGATATGCCGCCTGATCCCGACTTTCCTATGAGTGATGAGGATAAGAACCTTGTCATGCATACGTATCTGATGCTCCAAGGCACAATGGTGATGTTTTCCGACGTGCCGCCCGGGACGCCCTTTGTGGCCGGAAACAACATTGTGCTGACCGTGGTCAGTTCAGACATTGAGGAGATCAAGAGGCTGTATGACAGGCTGAAAGAAGGCGGCGAGGTGCAGATGGAACTGCAGGAGACCTTCTGGACCAAAAGTTACGGTTATGTGGTGGACAAATACGGTATCGGCTGGCAGCTGAGTCATGAAACCGGTGAATCCATGAAATGACTTGCATAGGCAACAACTAAGGCGTGGAGAACCCACGCCTTCTTGCTTATCCCAGTCAATCAATAAGATAAAACCACTGCTCCCCTATCGCATCCACAAGGTGAATGCAGGGCTTGCCGAACCCATCGCGCACCGGCAACTGCTTGGCCAGGTTCGGTTGCTGGCGGGTTCGCATCGCCCAGCTGCTCACCGCGAACACACCTTCCTCATATCGCCCCGCCGCCCAATACTCCAGCGACCCAAGCCCGTCGTCCAGCAGCGTGCCGGCGCTTTTCGGGTGGCTTGCGCTGCGGTGGTAAAGCTCAAGATCTGCCATACCGCCGTTGAATGTGGCGGCGACTTCCGGTTGAATGTCTGATTGGCCGCAACTGCCCATAAACTCAATGGTTTGCGCCCCGGCCAGCAGCAGCCTGCGGCGGGCCAGCAACCGCTCCGCCGGGTGCTGCCCCACAGCCAAAACCCGCCGGTCCAAAGCCTGCGCGGCGGCGGCCACGGTGGCGCTGCCGGAGCATAGATCCAGCAC
>JAEYYW010000001.1 GCA_023428265.1 Bacillota bacterium
GACCCTCAGCACGATCTCGTTGGACTCAATCGGTGTTTCCGCAATGGCGTTGGTGTCGCCCAGCACATGCAGCACCGTATAGTCCAGGCCGACAGACCTTTCCACAGTCACGCCGCCCATGCCGCGCACAAGGTTTTCCAGATCCACGATTTTGTTTTCCGGGGAATGGGGCTTGAGGATGATGATCATAATGGATTCCTCCAATTCAATTTCCGGGCATCTCCCTCCCGATTCTTTGTGGGAAGGATGTGGGGTTAACGGGTATGGAAGGATAAAGAAACGGGGGACTCTGTCGAGTCCCCCATGCATCATTGTATCCTATTGCCGCCCGGTCAGACTCGCCGGCCTCTCTATACGCATGTCAATCTTCCGGCGCTAAAGTAGCCCCGGAAGTTAAAGTATGCGTATGCGCTGTGACCAAGGCGATTGTGTTCCACGAGGGAACCTCCGTGCGGATGTTTGTGTCATTATATGCCTTGTGCAATCCACTTGTCAACGCATAATTGATGGGCATATTCCGCTTTATTGTTGCACACGCACCAAGAGCGCCAAAGGGTTGCCCTAGAAAATGCAAAGAAGGAGCGCTTCTGCGCTCCTTCCTTCTGAATAATCTCAGTTACGCCTGATAGGAAACAGTTGAGGCCGCCTTCTTGTTCTGGAAGCCGCCCACGATGTACAGAATCGGGAGCACGAGGCCGATCAGGCCAAGGAAGTTGAAGCTGATCACAATAGATATCAGCTGCAAGCCGCCAATGATAAAACCGGTGACAATGAAGAACTGTGCCTTGGTGGCATCACCACTCTTCTTGACGCCGAGGATGCCAACCACCAACTGAATCAAGCTGGACACGATGGCGATAATCATAGCAAAAATGGCTACCCCACCGGCGACTGCAACTGCACCAGTGGTGTCGTAGCTGGCGCCAAGCGCGGCAAGAGCTGCCACACCGATCAAGCCAACGATGGAAACCACAACAGAGATGGCAGCGAACACAATGAACAGGATGCTGGAAACCTTGAGAAGACCCTTAGCTGGTGCGTCCATTATGATACCTCCTATGAATGATAGATTTTCACTATTTTAGCATAATGCACCATATAAGCGCAACAGCCCAAATCCATTGACACAAGTTGACCAAACAGGCCTAACCGTAAGTTTTCCGGCTTAAGCGATCTCCATACTCCCGGTCCATCCGGCTCACTGTGACCAGGATCTGCGCCACAATGGCATAGAACTCCTTGGGGATCTCCTCCCCCACATCCATCTGGTTCAGCGCGTGGGCCAGCAGTGCATCCGACACAATGGGGATGTTGTTTGCCTGGGCAATCTCCAGCATCTTTTCGGCAACCAGGCCCCGCCCGAGCGCCGTGATCACCGGCGCACCGCCAGAGTCGCCGCTGTAGGTGAGCGCCGCCGCTTCCATCACAGATTTTCGGCCCTGTTTCTTCTCCATCTCACAACCTCATGTCCAGCGCGCCGGCGGAAGGCTCCTGCTCCACACGCTCCGCCACGGTGAGCGGCGACACCGGCTTGCTGATCACCTGCGTGCGAAGGTCAGACACCCGGTATCCAATCTCCCCCATCGCCCGGCCAAAGTCTGTCATGTGGTTCTCCACATAACGCGCCAGCTCCGGCTTTTCCACGCCGAACCGGAGGCGCAGGCTTTTCTGGTTCACGTTGATCAATGTCTCAATGTGGCCCATGCTGTCGGTATCCAGCGCGATCAGGATGTTGGCCTGATCCGCACGCACCTTCCGCCCGCTCTTGCTCCCTTTGTTCATCACATAGAGCTCCACGGTTTTCTGCCTGTCCTCAATCATGACAGGGATTTGCTGATAAGCATATTGGCTGATGTCATGGATCAGCTGCACCTGTCCGGCCACACGGCCCAACTGGCGCACCGCATCCTGCCCGGCAGAGCCCGCGGCGGATGCGTCGGCCAGCAGCTGCGCCACCTTTCCCTTCTGGCTCGATGCGGCTTGGGCCAGCTCCTGCGCGGCGTCACCGTCGAGTCTGGCGAAGAGCCCCGTGATTTCCCTGAGCACGCCGCCCAGCGCCGTGTCCGCCGCAGGTTGGGGCTGGGCAGCCTCACGGGGGATGTATTTGGAAAGCTCCGCAACAAGGCCTTGCAAGAATTGGCGTGTTTCGGCGGCCTCAGCCTGCGGAAGCGCACCAACAAGATATTCCACACGCTGCTGCAACTCGGCGCTGCCCAGCAGCGGCCCCTCCAGCGCCGCCGCAACCGCCTGCCTGGCCAGGCCTGATCTATCCAGCGCTGTCAGCGCGCCGGCATATCGGTCATTGGCCTGGTCGCCAAACGCCACCTGGACCAGGCTTTGCAGCTGCGCCACCGCCTCGGCATCCGCACCCGGCAGCCCGGGCGGCGGAGGGGCCAAAACCCCCGGTTGCGCACCGGGCGTCCGGGCCGGTGAAACACCTTGTGACTGCCCGGCGGCTTGCGCAGGCAACCCGGCCTGCCAGCCTGCTTCATCGGCCGGCGGGGTGCTGCCCTGGGCCTGGTTCCGGCCACCTGTCAGAGCGTCATTAATCTGCTGCGAATTTTCAAGACCGGCCCTGGCCGGCTGCTGTGTTTGCGCCTGCGCGGCCCCGTCATCCTGAAGGTGGGGCAAACCCACCGGCAGGAGCTGGCGGCTCCCGGCTGCCTCCGGCTCCCCATCCTTCGCCAGAAGCGTTGCCAGACGGGTGAGCTCATCGCCGGTCATCGCGCGCTCATCCACCAAGCGGTTGAGAGCGTCCACACTGGAAGCGTTGGCGGGGATGCGGTTCGCAGCCAGAAACACTGCCTTCTCCGCCGACAATCCCGGATAGCGTGCCAATGTGTCCAGCGCGGTCCGAACCGTTTCTTCCTGCATCGGCAGCTTCATCCGCTCCATCGCCTGCAACAGCGCTTTTCCCTGTTGGGATTGCTCAAGCCCCATCCGCCGCAGCAGAGCCGCTCCGTCCTGCGCGGAGCCCGCGCCGCGGCTGCCGGAAAGATCCTGCTCCAGCAGCTGCATCACAAGCTGCCCGTCCATTTGGCCGGTCACCCGGAGCGTCACGGTGGCTCCCGGGTTCAGAAGCACGTCACCTGAAGGCATGGCGTTGAGCAGTGTGCCGTTGTCCAGCCGTATTTGCAGCCCTTCGCCCTGCGCCAGCATCACACGGCCACGCAGCAGCTCGCCCGAACGATATGCCGCGGCCGGCATAACCTGCGACTGCAGGTTGCGGTCGATCTGCTGCATCATTGTGCTGACAACAAGGTCTACTTTCATCGGTTGCTCCCAATAAGAACCCTTTATTCCCTATATCGTCACAAGTATGCCCCGGCATTACCGGTGACAGCTGAAAAGGTGATTGTGAGCCGCGCTTTTTGGATAATGGATATCGCGGAAGCGCATTGCAATGGCGCAAAGCGGTGTTATAATACAAAATGCGGTAAATACCATATTCCGTTTGCCGCCGGGGAGGGCCTTATCATGTTGCCTCTTCAATCAGTTTCTTGTCGTTTCCTGTCACGCCCGGTTCCACCATCGGGCAATGGCCCTGTTTGGTCAGCCGACTGGATGGCGATCGCCGTAATCGCTGTGATAGCGCTGGCCGCCATTGTCCTGCTGGTTGCGATGAGGGCTCGGGCCAAACGCAAAAAATAACCAGTTGCCAGCCATATCCACTGAGCAGAATCACGAAGGCCCAATGAGGCACATGACAGGCGGCGGGAGTGTTTCCTATCTGGTATAGACCGCTCCGCTGCGATATAATGAATGTCGATTTTTCAAAGGAGCAGGTTATATGGACTTGAAGCTTGGGATTATTGGATTTGGCGGTATGGCCCATTGGCATTTCATGAATGCCCCAAGGGCCGGCGTCAAGGTGGTCGCCGCGATGGACATTGATCCCGCCCGGGTGGCAATGGCCAGGGAGTTGGGGTTGCGGGCCTATGAGCTGGCCGAAGATCTGCTGAATGACGAAGAAGTCAATTTCGTGCTTGTAGCCACTCCGAACCAGGTGCACAAAGACCTGGCAATCCTCGCTCTTCGCGCCGGCAAGCATGTGATCGTGGAAAAGCCCGCTACACTTTCTGTGGCCGACTGGGATGAAATGGTGGAGGAAAGCCGGAAAGCCGGCAGGATATTGACCGTGCACCAGAACCGCCGCTGGGACAGGGACTACCGCGTGATGCGCAAGGTCGTGGAAAGCGGCGAGATCGGCAAGGTGTATTCCATTGAGAGCCGCGTGTTTGGCACCGGCGGCGCGATGTTTGGCTGGAGGGCCTTCAAGGAGTTCGGAGGCGGCATGGTGCTGGATTGGGGTGTCCATCTGGTAGACCAGTTGGTCACGATGTATCCGGACAAGAAGGTCGTCAGTGTATATGCCAAGCTTTACTCGTTGCTGGGCCAGGAAGTGGATGATTATGACAAACTCGTGCTCACGCTGGACGACGGCTTGACGCTGACTGTGGAAATCGGCACCTATGCCTTCCGTTCGCTGCCACGCTGGTATGTAATTGGAGACGGTGGCACATTGAAGATTGAAAGCTTCGATTGCGCCGAGGGCGGCTATACCAAGCCCCGTCACACCGATACTCCCATCGCCCCCATCGTCGTGATGACGGCCGCCGGCCCCACGCGCATGATGGCGCCACGCCCGCCGGAAACCAAGGAGGACTTCCCGCTGCCCGAAGTGAGTGCAGACTGGACGGAGCTTTATCAGAACCTGGTGGATGTGATCAATGGCCGCGCAGAGCTCATTGTCACGCCGGCATCGGTGCGCCGTGTGCTGCAGGTGCTGGAGGCACTGTTCCAATCAGCCGAGGAAGGCCGCTCCATCGAGGTCTGCCTTTGAATCAAAACGGTTGCATGAGAAAGCCGCAAGATCGCTCTTGCGGCTTTCCCATTTTGTCGATTACTTCGTCAGCTGAGAGGGGACCTTCGGTTGGTGGAAAAGGAACAGGCAAAGAGGCTTGGCGGAGACAGACGCCACCTTCGCGACCAACGCAGCGGCCAGATTCAACATCTTACCCTTCATGGTTTTCCCTCCTTTCGAAATATCTGTAATTGCCCGAAGGCATTACGAACTTGCGTGTCTTCCATGATACAGCGTGTATTCTTGAGTCATACAATAGCAAAAAAACAGCCTCTGGCTCGACAATTGGCGCAAGAGACTGTTTTTTGAACGTATCATGATCCTTTATACGGCATTTTCGAACTGATCCTCATGGACGACGCAGTACATCGCCAACGTCAGGACAAACACAAAATTCTCCGCGTCGATCAAGATGTGCCCGTCATACTTGTTGACCACGCCTTTGATGTTGCCCATTCCGATTCCATGACGGGCGGAGTCTTCTTTTGTCGTTTTCAGTATGTCACCGGATTTTTTCAGGACACCGTCATAAGGATTTTTCATCACCAGGATAAAATGATCATTGCGGATATGAGCGTCGATATTGATATATCTCTCAACACCGTCCGGCAGCTTTTTGCATGCCTCCATAGCGTTGTCAAGGGCATTGGAAAAGACAATGTTCAAATCCATGTCGGAAATGGAGATTCTGGAAGGGACGCAAGCATTCACAGTTAGTTCAATCCCAAGCTTTTTCGCTTCAACGGCCTTGGAGTTGAGCAGGGCATCCAGAATGGGGTTTCCGGTCTGTATTCTCAGCATTGTGCTGGAAACTGTTTCGTTCAGCGTCAGCATGTATTGATCCAGCTTTTCGTAATTCTTCGTGCTCACCATCCACTGGATCACCGTGAAATGGTTTTTCATGTCGTGCCAGATGCGGTGGGTCTCCTCCTGCAGGGCGTTTCTCTCCAAAAGGTGCTTGCCAAGCATCTCCACCTGCTGAGACATCAGCTGGTATTGGCTTTGTGTGCGGCTGTAGTTCATGATCGCCTGAAACAGGTAAATCACCAGAATGCTGATGAACAGCAAGCCAATCGCGGAAAAGGCAAGCCATGCCGGATTCAATACCGTCTCCGCGGAATTGATGATGAATTGGATCAGCGTGATCATGCTCACTGCGGCAATGACCGGAATAATGAAAATGCAGAAGCTGTAAACAAAGGGTATCTTGCTGTGCTCCTTCTTGGAAAACCGGCCCACACCGAAAACAAGGACGATCAAGACCGGCTTTGACAACAAAATGCCCAGCAGGCGATATGGCGTTTCACCGGTAAATTCATTCAGATCCACATGAAAGATCAATTGAACGATTCCGACAGCCAGCGGCTCCACGATGACAACCATGGCCGTCATCAAAAGCGGAATCAGCAGCTTGGTCAGAAAGCTGCCCTTGAACAGGAAGACGCAGATCAGAATGCCGGCAATGGCGTAGATGACAAGATTCAACTCACCGGGGGAGCGGACCATATTCAACAAGCTGATCAAGGCATATAGCCCGACTGCCAAGGCAGCCGGCAGCCACTTTTTTTCCCAGCGCATCTCAAGAAACTGCAAGACGAATATGACCATCGCAACTGCTTCCGCAAGGCTCGCCGCCTGCTCCAGCATCACCCAGTACCACTGGCCCATTCCTATCACCTCAAGACTGATATAAAGGTATCTTTTGTCTGCTTCAGATAATTGGTGCTGACCGGTATCGTCTTGCCGTTGTCCAGAAGAATCTGGGATTTGCCGATCCGCCGGATGCGCATGGCGTTTACCAGATATCCCTTTTGGCAGCGAACAAAGCCCTTGGGAGCCAAATGCCGCTCAACTTCTCCAATGCGGCCATAATAGTTATAGGTGGCATTGGTGCAAATGAGCGACAGCTTGTGGTTCTGGGCTTCAAAATAGATGATATCGCTGAGATCCACGCGGATCTCCTCCCCTTTTTCCTTAAAACTGATGCAGTCACATTCAATGAGCCGGAGCTCCATCACGGCTTGTTTCAAAACCTCCTCGATCATCGGCTCGGTTGCCGGTTTGACCAAATAGCGGAACGCCCTGGCCTCATAGCCTTTCAGCAAAAAACTGGTGCTCCCCGTGATAAAGATCACCAGTGCTTTTCGGTCCCACGCACGGATGCTGATGGCCGTCTCAATACCGTTGCGGTCTGCCATCGAAATATCCAGAAAGATAATCTCGAAGCCTTCCCCGTTGGAGTAGCTCTTCAGCAGGCTCTCACCGGAAGTGAATGTTGCGATGCTTGCATCCATGTTCATATGGAACAAGACACGCACAATATACTCCCTGACCAACTCGATTTGCTCAGGTTCGTCATCACATATCGCAATCCTGATCACTGGCTCCACTCCCGGCCTGAAGCGCCAAGACCCAACCGGCGCCGTATGGTTGTCATGCACGCATCCAAATGCGGCTCATCAATCAATGCCATGGCAAACCGCAATTATCACAAATAAACTGCAAAGCACCACGTTATTTTAACAATATGATTCGATTTTTACAATATATTTATTCATATAGACGAGTTTTGTAAATTGCTTAAGAATTAGACATCTAAGGCGCCATTGCCGGTCAGATATCTCAGGCGGACAATCCTTTTCTGCCCGCAGCATGAGCCACGACGAGCGAAACAGCCGATGCGGCCATCCCCATCGCGCCAGCCAAAGCAATGGCACACCAGCCGATCACGGCAAACAGCACCACCGCCAGGCCTTCAGCCGATGCAATCCATAGGCTCACCACCCGGAACTTCCGGAGCTCCTCTTCCCCCACCGGCCTGTTTTCATGGGGTGCCGGCGCAAACATGGCAACCACAGCGGCAGAAACGAAACTGACTGCCATAGCGACCCACCCGGAAACATCTGCCGGGACTGCCATCACAAGGGCCATCGCAGCGGCATATGCCGCCATCATGATAAGAAAACATCTGAAATGGGTGGATGCGTGAAATCCGCCGGCAGTGCTCCTGAGCGTGATGAACAAAGCCAGAAACGCGATGGTTTCAAGTAGTTTGCCGATCAGCGCACCGGCAAGCAGCACAAACACCACACTGGCCGCAGTGGAAAGCAGCACTTCCAGGCCATACTCATAAACTTCACGGTTTTCTTCACTGGCTGTGCCGGCGCCAACCATCGCGCCGGCAAGCTTTCTGGAAAGCCAAACAATCATCGGGAGCCTCCCGCAGGAATCATAAAGCAAAGGTTCAAGATCAGACAGCAATCTGCGCAAAACACACCTTTTTTGACGCAAAATGAAAAGCCCTTCCATGCGGAAGGGCTTTTGCCGGCGGGCTAATATTCCACAGCGGTTTCCAATCCACGGAGCACCCGGAGCGCCCCTTCGGCAAGCGCGCGCATCTCATCCTCGCCGGGATAAACCTTTACAGGTGCAATCAGCCCCACCCGCTGCTTGATTGCACCGGTGAACCGGTTGCTGTAGGCCAGACCGCCGGTGAGGATGATGGCGTCCACCCTGCCCTCCAGCGCCGCACTCATCGCGCCGATTTCCTTGGAAACCTGATAGGCCATCGACTCCAGCACCAGCGCGGCGTATTCGTCTCCCTCCTTAATCAGGCGCTCGCATTTCCTCAGATCATTGGTGCCCAGGTAAGCGGTCATGCCGCCGCCCTTGGTTACAAGGTCAATCAGCTCATTCTCCGTAAAGGCGCCGGAAAAGCAAAGCCGGATCAGCGGCAGCGCCGGAATGCATCCGGTGCGTTCCGGAGTGAAGGGGCCCTCTCCCGACAGCGCGTCATTCACGTCGATCACCCGGCCATAGCGATGGGCACCCACGGTGATGCCGCCGCCCATGTGTGCAACGATAAACCGGCCGTTTTCATAGGTGGTGTTCATCTCCGCCGCACAGCGCCGGGCGATGGCTTTCTGGTTCAGCGCATGAAAAACGCTTCGGCGCTCAATGCCGGGAAAGCCTGTCAGCTTGGCGTATTGATCCATCTCATCCACCACAATGGGATCCACCACATAACTCGGCACCCCGGCCAACCGGCCGATCTCCTCGGCAATGATGCCACCCAACGCGGAAGCGTGCACTGCCGCCGTGGAGTGGATCAGATCGCGCAGCATCCTCTCGCTGATGCGGTATGTGCCGCTGTCAATGGGCTCGATCAGCCCACCGCGCCCAACAACGGCATCCAGCGACTTGAGCTCCATCCCCTTGGCCTTCAGGCAGTCCAGCACGACGTCGCGCCGGAGCTCCTTCTGCTCGATGATCGTCGGATAGGCGGTCAGATCGGCTTTGGAGTGCCGCACAACCTCTTCAATGACCAGTTCCTCGTTTTCATAAACGGCCACCTTGGTGCTGGTGGAGCCGGGGTTGATCGTCAGGATGCGGAATACGCGCTCCATATCAGGTTTTTTCATCCTACTCCCTCCATCGCCGGCTGCTCCAGCGTGACAGCGCCAGACCGGGCCACATCGCGCAAGCCATACTGCCTGAGCTCCTTCAAAAGCCCGTCCACTTGCACGGGCGGCCCCGCAAACTCCAGGAGCAGTCTCCCAGCAAGCTCCTCCACCTTCGCCCCATAGCCTGCGGCGATCGCCCGTGCATCCTCCAGATGGGGCCCGTCCACAATGGCAAGAACCAGTTCGCGGTTGATGTGGGTTTCGTGGCGATAACAGGCAAGCTCCCGCACGCAGGCCAGCCTTCTGATGCGCTGCAGCACGTCGGGCAGCGTGCTGTCCAGGCACTCCACGCTGATGGTCAGCCGCGAAAACGCAGGATTGATTGTCTCTGCCACGGCCAGGCTTTTGATGTTCCAGCCCTCGCGGCGCACCAAGGCGGTCACGCGGGTCAGTACGCCAAACTCATTGTCCACAAGGAGGATCAGGGTTTGCACGGTGCGTTTGCTCATGGGCAAGTCTCCTGTTGAGAAGCGATGTTTTTCCATTTTATCATACGGGTGACCATCAGTATATATCCATATCAGCGTTCAAAAGCGATGAAATGGCAGCGTTCGGCACCATCCGCACATCCGGCTGCCTGATCACCGATATTGCGGCACCATCTCTCAAAAGCCATAGAGGATATTTGCCAAGATGGCAAGGATTTATATATAATGTTGTTGTATTTCGCACAGCCGATGTTGTGCCAACCAGACTGTATTGTGAGGGCGCTCTGTGGCAAACAACCACCCGGAACAAATCAATGTGGCCGAGGCATTGAACCTGGCAGACCTGCACCGGCTGCTCAATTCCTACACCTATTCCACCGGCCTGGGCGCAATGTTCCTCAGCGCCGACGGTAGCGTTGTCATCCGGCCAGACCAATACGCACAGACCTGCCCCTTCTGCACGAGGGTGCAGAGCTGCGGCATCGGGCAAGAGCGCTGCAACGGCTTTATGGTCAAGGCCGGCCAGCAGGCTGCCAGCCTGGGCGAAACATACATCACCCGCTGCCACGCCGGTCTTGTGGAGTTGTTTGCGCCGGTGATGTTTCGCGAGACACACATCGGCTCTGTCACATGCGGGCCGGTGCTGTTGTGGGAGTTGGACGACCTGGCGCGCCAGGAGATTGCCAACCGCACCGCAGACCTGACCATTGACCAAGCGGAACTGGCAGCGGATTGCGACAAGATCCGCATTTATTCCGGCAAAACGGTGCAGGCTTCTGCCGACCTGCTGAACATGGCAGTGAACTATCTGGCGCAGGCAGGCGTGTCCAGGCTCGAGCACCGCCGGGAGCTCAACTTCCAGCAAGCCCGCATCGCTGAACTGATCTTTCAGAAAAAGCAGGCGGAAGAAACCATCTCCATACTGGAAAACGCGACGCCGCATTCATACCCGCTGCACAAGGAAAAGGAGCTGCTGGGCCGGGTGCGGCTGGGCGACCGGGCAGGCGCAAGGGAGATCCTCAACGAGATTTTGGGCGAGATATTCTTCCACAACGCCGGCAACCTGGAGATCATCAAGGCTCGCGTGCTGGAGCTTGTGGTGGTGATTTCCCGCGCGGCGGTGGAAGGCGGAGCACACCTGGAACGGATGCTTGGCCTCAATTTCGAGCTGCTGACCGGCATCCTGTCCATCAGCTCCTTTGACGAGCTGTGCATGATGATCAAAACAACGCTGGACACGATGCTGGATCATGTGTATGAAACGAGAAACGTTAAAAACGCCGACACGCTGGGGATGGCGCTGCGCTACATCCGGGAGCATTACGCAGAGCAGATTACACTGGAAGACGCCGCCAAAAGCGTGTTCTTGAGCCCGTTCTATCTGAGCCACACATTGAAAGACGAGCTGGGCATTACATTCATTGAATATCTGACCCGCGTGCGCATGGAGGAAGCAAAAAAGCTCCTTGCAAGCAAAGCGCTGTCGCTGCAGGCAGTCGCGGAAGCCGTGGGGTATGACGACGCCAGCTATTTCAGCAAGGTTTTCAAGAAGAACGCCGGCATCACGCCGAATAAATACAGAACGAGGCAGCCTTGAGCCGGAACGCCAAAGCAATGCGGAGCGGATGGCAGGAATTTCGTATTTAGCAACATCATTATCCGGTGCAAAGGCTCGCGTTTTGTTATAAAATAGACATTAAGTCTGTCAGGAGGTATCAGTATGGCCAATATGCGCGAAATCGCCGACGCCCTGAAAGCCGGGCGCGCCCCGAAGGTGAAGGAATTGGTGGCTGCCGCCATAGAGGAAGGTGTGGCTGCCGAGCAGATCCTGAACAACGGCCTGATCCTCGGCATGGGCGAAATCGGTGTGTTGTTTAAAAACAACGAGGTCTATGTGCCGGAAGTGCTGATCGCCGCCCGCGCAATGAACGCGGGGCTCACGCTTCTCAAGCCCCTGCTGGCGGAGTCCGGCGTGGAGCCGGCCGGCCGCATCGCAATCGGCACCGTGAAGGGCGACCTGCATGACATCGGGAAAAACCTGGTTTCCATGATGCTGGAAGGCGCAGGCTTTTCCATTGAGGATCTGGGTGTGGACGTAACGCCCGAAGCATTTGCCGACGCGGTGGAGACCAAGGGTGTGCAGATCATCGCGCTGTCCGCGCTGCTCACGACCACAATGCCCAGCATGAAGGCCACGATTGACCTGCTGAACGCCAGAGGGATCCGCCACAAGGTCAAGGTGATGATCGGCGGCGCACCGGTGACAAAGGCATACGCCGATGAAATCGGCGCTGATGGTTATGCCGGAGACGCCGCCTCAGCGGTGGATCTTGCCAAGGCCCTTATCGCAGGTTGATTGCCGCATAAACAAAAAGCGCTCTCCCCGCCCAGCGGGAAGAGCGCTTTTTTAGTCTATCAATCGTTGAGATCCAAAGAGTTGCCAAGGGTGAGCTGGACCGTGATCTCCTTCTGGGTGCTGTCGCGATAAACCTTCACCGGGACCGTGTCGCCCACCTTATGGGTGTTGAGGATGTCGCGTACGTCGTTCAGTGTCTTGACCGCTTTGCCGTCAAACGCCACGATGATGTCGCCCTTGCGGATGCCTGCTTTCTCCGCCGGGCCGTTTGGCGACACCGCATTGATGCCGACCCCAACGGGGATCTGGTAGAAGCTTGAATACTCGTCGGTGATGTTGATCGTGGAGATGCCCAGCATCGGCCTGGAAATTCCGCCATATTGGATCAGTTGCTCGATGATCGGTTTTGCAACGTTGATCGGGATCGCAAAGCCGATGCCCTCAGCTGTGGAGCTTTTGGCGTTGTTGATGCCCACAAGCTGGCCTTTGGCATTCACCAGAGCGCCGCCGCTGTTGCCGGGATTGATTGCCGCGTCGGTTTGCAGCACCTGGAAGGTGTAGCCGTCAATCTCGATCACACGATTCTTGCCGCTGATGATGCCATGCGTCACGGTGCCGGCCAGGTTTTCACCCATCGGGTTACCGATTGCCACCACCGACTCGCCCACCTGAAGGGAGTCGGAGTCTCCGAAATTGACCGCCACCAGGCCGGACTTCTCAATCTTCAGCACCGCCAGGTCAGACTGGGCGTCTGCTCCGACGACTTTGGCCGGCACTTCCTCGCCGGTGTTCATCGTCACGGTGACGTCGTCGGCACCCTCCACAACATGGTTGTTGGTGACGATATAGCCATCGGAGCTGATGATCACACCGGAACCGGTGCCTTGCAGCTGCTCATCCTGGTTGTTGCCGGAGTTTCCCCGCCCGCCGAAGGAGAACTGGCCTTTGACCATGTTGTTGACACCGACGACCGCATCGGCGTTTGCCTTCACAATCGCCGGGATGTCAATGCCGCTCTCCAGCGAGAGCGTGGTGCCTTCATTGCCCAGGGAAGGCAATGCGTTGATGGGTGTGTGGTCAGGCTGCTGCGTGGCCATTGGGCTCGCGGTTGCCGTTACAGCCGCCTTGGTTGGGGCCGCGGAAAGGTTGCCGGGCAGATACTTCATCACCAGTGCGCCGGCGATGAAAGCCACCAGCGCCATTGTGGCGGCCATCCAGCCAAACCCCCTGCCGCGCCTCTTCTCATGATGCTCATATGCGTTGAACTCGGACATATTGCTCACACTCCTTTGAATGCGTAATGCTGACCGTATTGCATTGTTGTGGCTATCCTGCCACATCGCTTGCTTCCGCGCCACGACTTCAGTCACAGTTCCAACAGTGATGATAGCCCCGCGGCATCGGTTGTTTTGATTACGATCACATGATAACGCAGCAATCTTGAAATGAACTTGAAAATTCAAGAATTCACAGGTTGTTCACAAATGCGTTGAATGTGAGGCATGCCGACATGGCGGGCGGCAGGCAAACGCCCGCCGCCCGCTTCTGTTAATCCGGTTTTTTCAGGCTGAACACAAACACCGTGCCGCCGCCCAGTTTGCTTTGCACCGTGATCCGCTCACCGTGCTGGTCCATAATCTTTTTCACAATCGAAAGGCCCAGGCCCGTGCCCTTCTTGCCTGTGTGAGACTTGTCCACCTTATAGAACCGCTCCCAGATATAGGGCTGATCCTCCTCCGGGATGCCGGGGCCGTCATCGGAAATGCCGACCAGGATCTTATCCACCGCGCTGTGGGTCCAGATGCAGATGTGCCCGCACTCCGGCGTGAATTTCACGGCATTGTCCAGCAGGTTGATCAGCACCTGCTCAATGCGGTCAGGGTCTGCGACCACAAAGGCCTTGTCCTGCCGGTATTCCACATCGATGTCCAGCGATTTGTTATCGATCTTTTCCTCAAAGGTGATGAGCACGCGGCTGATCATCACATTGACGTCAAACGTCTGCAGGTTCAGAGGGAACTTGCCCGACTCAATTTGCGACAGATCCAGCAGCTCCCGGATCAGCTTGTTCAGACGCCGGGTTTCCCCCACGATCACACCCAGGTATTTCTGATAATCCTTCTGGTCGATCGTGCCGTCCAGCATGCCCTGGGCAAAACCATGGATGCTGGTGAGCGGGCTTCTCAACTCATGGGACACATTGGCAACAAAACCGGAGCGCAGATCCTCCTGCTTTTTGAGCTCTTCAGCCATGGTGTTGAAGCTTTGGGCCAGCTGGCCGATCTCATCCTTGGAGCTTACATCCGCTTTCTTGTCAAAAATGCCCCTGGCGATGTTCTTGGCGATGCCGTTCATCTGAACCAGCGGCCGGGAGATGCGCGTGGAGATAAATGAAACCAGTATCGTGCCCAGAATGATAGAGACAGAGGCGGATGTGGCGATGTGGCGATACATGTTTGCGATGGCCTTATACATCGACTCGGTCTTTGTGTGCAGGAACACCGCGCCGATCGTGATGGTCACATCCTTTTTTGCCGGGTCCACATAGCGGATGGGCACGCCGATGCTGAGGCGGGTGGCACCATTTTGACCGGAGTAGACACCCTGGTCCACGATCAGCTCCCCGCGCATGATTTTGGTCAGCACATGCTTGAACTTGTCTGACCAGAATTCCAGCGGCACCAGCGCCGGCACCTTGGTTGAGCCCGATGAGCTCGACTGCACCTGCTGGAGCTGCAAAATGGATCCCACGCGGTCCACAATCCAAACCTCCGCATCCTGACGCTTGGCCATCGCGGCGATGGTGCTCACGAAATAGGGGCTGAAGCCCTTGCTGCTGGACATTTCCTCTGAAGCCAGCGTGGCAAGGTCAGTGGCGTCGCGTTGCAGCGTGCGCACGCGCTCGGCATAATACTCCTGCTGGTAAATGCCGCCCATCAGCAGGCTTTGCAGCGCCAGCATGATCAGCATGATGGCGATATAGGTAAAAAGCAACCGGGAAAGCAACCGGTGACGCAGCCTGTTTTTTAGCTTGTGCAGCGTCTCACTTAACTTCAAACTTGTAGCCGACCCCCCACACGGTCTTGATCTTCCAGTTCATGTCATCGTCATTCATCAGCTTCTCCCTGAGGCGTTTCACATGCACATCCACCGTGCGGGAGTCACCAAAATAGTCAAAACCCCACACCTGCTCCAGCAGCTGCTCGCGGGTGTAGACCTTGTTGGCGTGGGAGGCCAGGAAATACAGCAACTCCATTTCCTTGGGCGGCAGCTCCATGGACTCTCCGCCAAACGTCACCGTGTAGTTGGTGCGGTTGATCCTCAGGCCCTGGAAATCCAGCACATCGGCGGCCTCCTCGCGGGGCTGGGTGCGGCGGATCACCGCTTTCACGCGGGCGACCAGCTCCTGCGGCTCAAAGGGCTTCACAATATAATCGTCGGCACCCAGCTCCAGACCGAGCACCTTATCAAACGTCTCGCCTTTGGCTGTGAGCATGATGATGGGCATCGCGCTGGTTTTCCGAATCTCGCGGCAGACCTCCCAGCCAGACTGGCCCGGCAGCATGATGTCCAGCACCATGAGCTTGGGCGCAACCCGTTCAAACGCCTTCAGGCCATCCGGACCGCTGTGCACGCAGACCACGGAGAAGCCTTCCTTCTCCAGATAGAGGCGCACAAGCTGGCAGATATTCTCGTCATCGTCCACAACCAGGATGTCGATGGTTTCCTTCAATGATATCCCTCCGTAAGCCATACGAATAGTCTGTTTATACAGTGTGTATTATAAACCGGGAAGATCAAAATGTGATGAATAAATTATTAATCTTATGAGGTTGAGATGTGATTAATGAAATGACGTACTAGTCAAGCTTACACAATGACAAGACAGCTTTATCACGCCAAAATGGAAGGAATTAAGTATGTTCAAATAAGATGAAATTAAGTTATATCTATTGAACTCCATGAATAATAACAATAATTTGACAACAGATATTTAAACTAATAAAATCTAAAATGTAGGTATCTTCAACCAAATGCAGCAATGAGGGGTCCATATATGGGTAACAATATAACAAAAAACAACCACTACGTTCCTCAATTCTATCTGCGGAATTGGAGTAAGGATGGGAAAACAATATTTGTTTATAGAACACTTGTTTCAGATAAAGAAGTACCGCTCTGGACTCGTACATCAATTGAACATATCGCATCTCATCAGCATCTTTATACAATACTGGTTGATGGTGAACCCAATGACTACTATGAAAAATGGTTTAACTCAGAATTTGAAACTCCTGCACAACCAGCCATTGAGAAGGTAATTCGTGGGATACACCTGACCTATAGAGATTATGAGCTATTAATTCAATTCCTTGCTGCTCAAATTGTTCGGACACCAAAATGGCATGCATCAATTAATGACCATATTTCAGAGATATTCCCAAATGCTCTTAAACAAACTGTTGACAAACTCGAGGACACAATAAAAAGCCAAAAATCTCTACCCTCTTTGTCACAGAAGGTATCTGATCGCTTCCAAATTCATATCAAGATAACGCCTGAAGAAGATACAGATACTTCCATACTAGAAGCAAAACTATATACAGGGCAAAAGATGTGGTTGACTCGGATTAATGTAATGCTCCCAAAAATAGTTAGTGTTTTGAAAAAAAACTCATGGACAATTCTGGAAGCCGCAAACAATCAAGAATTTCCAACGAGCGATGACCCCGTGGTTTGTATGGGATATAGAAATAGTAGCGATTATTGGTTTAAAGGTGTTGGACTCAAACAAAAGAATGCAAATATCTTTATGCCACTTACTCCTAAGCATCTATTATTTACAGAAGTGGGGCATGAAACGAAAGCACGACAGATTAACTATGAATTTAACACCCTGATTAATGAAGTAATAATCAAACACGCAAACAGGAATATTTTCTCAACATCGAAAATAAAGGGCATGCTAGCTTTGCACCCGAGAATAATTAACCCGACGCTTTTCAATGAGGAGCAAGCTTTTTGGAGAACATGGCTTGAGTCACAACGAGATGCTGAGCAGAACTGGGATTCTGAATCAAATGTAGTCAGCACAAGGACTAGCGGTTAAAGTTCCATCGTCAATAATCCGGTATTACCTCATCATCCCCCGCATTGACTCCCCTCCCCCGCCACGCCTATAATGAACCAATCGGACCATTTTGCCCGATCAATATCACCACCCCATCCCAAACTCAAAACGCAACCACTTACAATGAGGTAGGGAGGCATTCGCCCATGACGGAAAAACTGCAGGAAATCGCCGAGCGCCTGAAAGGCCTCCGGGAAGCCCTGGACATCACCCCCGCCGCCGTGGCCGCCAAACTCGGCATTTCCACCGAGGAATATCTGGCCCACGAGCAAGGGCAACGGGACTTTTCCTTCACATTCCTTTACAACGCCGCCAAGGTCTTTCGCGTGAACATCGAAGACCTGCTGACTGGCCGCAGCCCCACACTTACCTCGTTTTCCATTGTGCGAAAGGGCAAGGGCCTGGGCATGGAGCGCCGCCAGGGGTTCCAATATCAGAACATGGCCTACCATTTCCGCGACCGCGTGGCGGAGCCCTTTGTTGTGGAGGCCCGATATGACAGGGCATCTGCCGACGGCTCCATTGCTATGAACAGCCACGAGGGCCAGGAGTTTGACCTGATCCTCTCCGGCTCGCTCCGCATGGCCATTGATGGGCACGAGTTTGTGCTGGAGGAAGGCGACGCCGTTTACTACGACTCCGGCCGGCCCCACGGCATGGTGGCCGCCGACGACCACGGCTGCCGCTTCCTGGCCGTCGTGATGCAGAAGCAGTAGTCAGTAGTCAGGGATTATAGCACACAGGAGAGGCTGAGCGCATATGAGCTTGCTATATAAAGAATTTGTCAACGAAACCTTCAACGGCAAGGGCGAAGTGGTAGGCTTCACTGCAAAGGAGCTCTCTGACTTCAATTTTGCTTATGACGTGATCGACCGCCTGGCAGCGGACAAGCCGGACAAACTGGCGATGGTGTGGTGCAACGACGAAGGCCGCGAGAAGTTCATCACCTTTGCGGAGCTCAAACGTGAGAGCGACCGGGCAGCCTCCATGCTGCTGGGCATGGGTGTGAACAAGGGCGACACCGTGATGCTGATCCTCAAGCGGCATTACGAATTCTGGTTCTGCTTTCTGGGCCTGTGCAAGATCGGCGCGGTGGCAGTGCCCGCCACGAACCAGCTGCTGGAGAAAGACCTGATTTACCGCTTCAACGCCGCCTCCATCAAAGCCGTGGTCTGCACCGCCGATGGCCAGATCGCCTCACTGGTGGATACTGCCGCCGCCCAATGCCCCACCGTGCAGGCGAAGGTACTGATCCGTGGGGAGCGCGACGGTTGGGCGTGCTACGAAAACGCCATGGCGGCTGCCGGCCCCTTTGAAAAGCCGGCTGATCTGCCCAAGACCAGCGACATCATGCTGATGTATTTCTCCTCCGGCACCACCGGCATGCCCAAGATGGTGGCCCACAACTACCTCTACCCGCTGGGCCACGTGCCGACGGCGGTCTACTGGCAGAACGTGCAGCCCGACGGCTTGCACCTGACTGTGTCGGAGACCGGCTGGGCAAAAAGTATGTGGGGCAAGATGTATGGCCAATGGCTGGGGGAAACAGCGATCTTCGTGTATGACTTTGACCGGTTCAACGCGGAGGAGATGCTCAAGCGCATCGCCCAATACAAGGTGACCACGTTCTGCGCGCCGCCCACGATCTACCGCTTCCTGATCAAGCAGGATTTATCGCGGTTTGATCTATCCAGCCTTCAGTATGCAGTGACCGCCGGCGAGGCATTGAACGCCGAGGTCTATAACCAGTTCCTGAAGATCACGGGCCTGAAGGTGAAGGAGGGCTTCGGCCAGACCGAAACCACGCTACTGGCCGGCACGTTCACCTGGATGGAGCCCAAGCCCGGCAGCATGGGCAAGCCCTCGCCGCAGTATGACGTGCACATTGTGGATGACCAGGGCCACGACGTGGCGCCCGGCGAAGTGGGGGAAATCACAATCCGCACCGACAAGCGGGTGCCGGTGGGCATGATGCTGGGCTACTACAACGATGCGGAGCTCACCGCCAACGCTTGGCA
>JAEYYW010000033.1 GCA_023428265.1 Bacillota bacterium
GTGCTCGACGTGATGAAAGACCTTGCCAACCAGGGCATGACCATGATTGTTGTCACCCATGAAATGGGGTTTGCCCGCGAAGTCGCAACACGCGTGATGTTTATGGACGAGGGGAAGATCGTGGAGCAAGGCGCTCCGGACCAGCTGTTCCAGAATCCCAAGAGCCCCCGACTGAAGAGTTTTCTGAGCAAAGTGTTATAAGTCGAAAAAGGCGGTTTACACCGCCTTTTAAATTGTATTGTTTGTTGTGTTCAGGTGCCTGACGGTGACGGGCTGGCCGCAGGTGATGTTGCAGCAGCAGAGCCGGAGGGAGAGACTGACGCTTCAGGCGTCATTGAGGGAGTCACCAAAGGCGTTGGGCTTGGCGTGGGTTTGAGTGTGACCTCCACCGTCACGATCGGCGTGGGTGAAGGCGCCGACGGCCTGCATGCCACTAGCAACACGGCCAATACCAGAACTACTGTTGCGACAAAGATGATTTTTTTGCTCATTGACTGTTTTTCGCCTCCTTCTGGCCCTTATTTTTTCCAATGGATTGCCTTCTATGATGGAAATTTTTGCCATAAGGACCAAACGGACGCCTTTTAATCAAGTAAATAGCTTGGAGATTGACTCCCGATAGGGCGGTGTTGCGATGCCCTTGTCTGTGATGATTGCGGAGATGTAGTCTGCCGGCGTCACATCAAATGCCGGATTATAGGCCATGATTCCCTCTGGCGCGGTGCGGATTCCCATTGCGTGGAATACCTCTTCCTCCTTGCGCATTTCGATCGGGATGCCGCCGCCGTCTGCAAGGTTCAGGTCGATTGTGGACAGAGGTGCCGCCACATAGAAGGGGATGTTGTGCGCCCTGGCTGCTATTGCAACCTGATAGGTGCCGATTTTGTTGGCGGTGTCACCGTTGGCGGCGATGCGGTCTGCCCCCACAATCACCTTTTGAACTTTTCCGGATTTCATCAGCCAGGCAGCCATATTGTCACAGAGCAATGTGACTGGGATTCCGTCTTCATGCAGCTCTGTCGCGGTCAATCGGGCGCCTTGCAGATAGGGCCGCGTTTCGTCTGCATAAACTTGGATGCCCTTGCCGGCTTCGTGGGCGGCACGGATCACACCGAGCGCGGTGCCATAACCGGCGGTCGCCAGGCCGCCGGCATTGCAATGGGTCAGGATGCCGTCACCTTGGCCTATCAGTTGGTTGCCGTATCGGCCTATGCTTTTGCAGGACTCCAGATCTTCCCGCTCAATGCGGCGCGCTTCTTCCTCCATGGTTTTCACCGTCATCGGGCCGAAACTGCCGGAGTTGGCCGGCAGCAGTTTAAGCATGCGGTCCACCGCCCACATCAGGTTCACGGCGGTGGGGCGCGCTTCGCGGATCATCCCGGCTTTGCGCGAAAACGCGGCGGCTGATCCGTTTGCCTCCCGGGCAGCCAGCACAAGCGCATAGGCTGCGGAAATACCGATAGCAGGAGCTCCCCGCACCACCATGGAGGTTATGGCCGATGCCACTTCCTCGGAGGTGTAGCAAGTTACATAAGTGATCTTCGCCGGCAGCAAGCGCTGGTCCAGCAGGTTCAGGCTTTCACCGTTCCAATGCAAAGCGTCCAAATCGAGCCCTCCGAATCATTTGGGATTACCTTGCCTATTTTACGCAACGTTGCACCGGATATCAACGAATGCACAAGGCTTATTTTTGTTGTATAATGATTCGGAGAATGGAGGAATCCCATGAAATACTCCCTGCGGTTTCTATGGTATATCCTGCGGATTGTGATCATCGTGCTGTCCGCATTTGCGATACTGGCGGCGGCATTTTATATTGCCATGGACTCGGCCAATGTTTATGTGATCGTGACCGACGGCATGAAGGCTCGTGTCACATCAGCGCTCGTGCCTCAGAACGCCACGGAGCTGAATGGCTTTTTCACAGAGGAATTTCTGGCAAACAACACCATTGACACATCAAAATACAGCGATTTCACCATAACCGGCATCAATTATGAACTGACGGTGGAGTCTTTGTGGTGCAACCCATGGAAAGACGTCGCGACCGTTACGGTGGTTGAAACAGTGAAAGATATCGCCTACGAAAAGCCAACGGATCTGGCGGAAGGCGTGGAGCCTCCAAAGCCGCCGCAATGGCAGCGGGCAAGATACAAGATAACCTGCCTCAAAATCAACGATGCCTGGCGGATGGACAAGATCGAACTGGTGAAAGCGTTACCGGCCGCGCCGACTGCGTCTCCGGTGCCATCCAGCTATATCACGGCGTCTCCATTGCCCACATCCACGCCCTCGCCTTCGCCCGCTGCAACGCCGGAGACTAGCGCAGTCGCAACCGCGACGGCGGCGAGTTAACCCCATGCGGATAGGAAATGTGGAAATAGCAGGCCGCGCCTGGCTGGCGCCAATGGCCGGCGTGACGGATTACCCGTTTCGGCGCATCTGCACCGGGATGGGCGCGGCGCTCACCTATACGGAGATGGTGAGCGCAAAAGGTTTATTTTATTCTCCGGAGCGCACAGGCGCCTTGCTGGCCGGTGGCGGAGAGTTGCGCCCCGCCGCCATACAGCTTTTTGGCAACGATCCGGAGCTTATGGCAGACATGGCCGCGCAATATGCCGGGGAGTTTGACATTGTGGATGTGAACATGGGCTGCCCCGTGCCCAAGGTTGTGAAGGCAGGGCAGGGCAGCGCGCTCATGTGCCAGCCGGAATGGGCGGGACGGATCATCCGCACGCTGGCCGATAAAGCCGGAAAACCGGTCACGGCCAAGATTCGCAAGGGCTGGTGTGAAGGCAAGGAAAACGCGGTGGAGTTTGCCCGGATGCTGGAAGACAGCGGCGCAGCGGCGGTGGCCGTGCACGGGCGCACAAGGGAGCAGTATTATTCCGGGAAAGCGGACTGGTCTGTCATCCGGCGCGTGAAAGAGGCTCTGTCGGTCCCGGTGATCGGCAGCGGCGATATTTTCACAGCGGCAGATGCAAAAGCCATGTTGGAGCAGACCGGCTGCGACGCCGTGATGGTGGCAAGGGGCGCGGAGGGCAACCCATGGATCTTTGAGCAGATCAACGCGCTGCTGGATGGCAGGGAAGCTGCTTTGCCCACCATTTCCGACCGGGTTGATGTCGCTCTGCGCCACGCGGAGGAGTTGTGCGCCCTCAAGGGCGAAAAAATTGCGATTCAGCAGATGCGCAAGCACCTGGGCTGGTATATCAAAGGCATCCCGCAGGCCGCCATGTGGCGCGAGAAGCTGAACGTATTAAACACAATAGAGCAGACGGCGGAGCTCCTGGAGCTAATCATCGTCAGCCAGCGGCCTGCTTAATCGTGCGTATCCATTGTTGGGAAACAATACATATGGTATAATAACATATGATAACATCGGCATTTGATGGCGATGTATACAATATGTTGCGGAGTGGACGGTTTGGCGGCACAGAAGAAGAAAAAGGCTGCAAGCAAGAAAAAGACCCAACAGCATAAACGGTTTGAGGTGTCCGGCCTGATCCTGATCGCGCTGGGCGTGTTTTTGTTTGTGGGCATCCTGACAAATTCGGAGGGCCAGGTCGGAGGCTTCGGCACGGCTTTCCGCAACGCAATCTTCTGCACCTTTGGGTTCACAGCCTTTGTTGTGCCGGCGGCGCTCATCTATCTCGGCATTGTGATCATGATCAAGGGCTATGAAAACATCAATTGGTGGAACGTGGCCGTCTGGTCCTTTTTTGCGGTGTGCGTGATGGCATTTGTGCATATGTGGAGCCTGGATAAAGAGCTCTTTGCGCAGAAGGATTTTATTGAGTTTGAAAACGCGTCCGGCAGGATTGGTGTGGAGAAAACCGCCGGCGGCGGGCTTGTCGGCGGAGCGCTGGTCTATTTGCTGAAATCATTCCTGGGGCAGTTTGGCACATGGATTGTTTTGGTTCTGATGATCCTGATCGTCCTGATCCTGAAGACCAGCTTCTCCATCCGCAAGCTTGGCGCCAAGGTGGGGGAAAACGTCCGCAACATCAGCGAGTCGCTTGCCATCCGCAATGAGGAGCGGGTGTCGCAAGCGCCGGTGCGCAGCAACGGAAAGCTTTTTGTGGGCGATTTGGATGGCAAGAGCATTGAGGATAACAGGCGCAAGCCCGAGCTCTCCCTGCTGCACGCGGTCAGGTTTGAGACTGTTGAGAAACAACAGGAAGAGGATGCCCTGAGGCTGGGCCAGGATGGTATGGATTTCCGCAAACCTGCCAATGAGCCGCCCGCACAGCAGCATGAGGAGCCCAAGAGCAACCCGCAGAGTGCGGAGGAAAAACCGGTTGCCCAGCCGGCCGAACCCGTGAGTGCCGGAGAAACCGCTCCGGTTTCCGATCATGCGCCGGTGCCGAAGGTCTATATCAAGCCGCCCTTTGATCTGCTCACACACTCGCCGAAGTCCACGGAAAACGCGGCGGAGGAGATCAACCGGGGTGCTTTGCTGCTGGAAGATACCTTGATGAGCTTTGGCATCAGCTCCAAGGTGATCAATGTGAGCAGAGGGCCTGCAATCACCCGCTATGAGCTTCAGCCTGCGCCCGGCGTGAAGATCAGCAGGATCGTGAATCTATCCAATGACATTGCCATGTCCATGGCGGCGCAAGGCGTTCGTATCGAGGCGCCTATCCCCGGGAAAGCAGCCATCGGCGTGGAAGTGCCAAACTCGGTGATTTCTGTCGTAAAGCTTCGCGACGTGCTAGAATCACAGGAGTTTATCAAGAATGAAGCGGCGCTGTCATTTTGTCTTGGCAAAGACATCGCCGGGAAAAACATCGTCACAGACCTCGCTAAAATGCCCCACCTGCTCATCGCCGGCGCAACCGGTTCTGGCAAGAGCGTGTGCATCAACACGCTGGTTGTCAGCATACTGTACAAATCCACGCCGGAGCAGGTTCGCGTTCTGATGATTGACCCCAAGGTTGTGGAGTTGAACGTTTACAACGGCATCCCGCACCTTTTGATCCCCGTCGTGACGGATCCGAAGAAAGCCGCCGGTGCTCTCAATTGGGCCGTGCAGGAGATGCTCCGGCGCTACCAGCTCTTTGCGGAAAAGGGCACGCGTGACCTGCACCGCTATAACGAGCTTGTGGCCGATGAGCCGGAAACCGAAAAGCTGCCGCAGATCGTGATCATCGTGGACGAGTTGGCGGATCTTATGATGGCCGCCCCCAGCGAAGTGGAAGATTCCATCTGCCGCCTTGCCCAGATGGCCCGCGCCGCCGGCATGCACCTGGTCATTGCCACGCAGCGTCCATCGGTGGATGTAATCACCGGTGTGATCAAGGCCAATATCCCGTCGCGCATCGCGTTTGCCGTCTCTTCCCAGGTGGACTCCCGCACGATCCTGGATATGGGCGGTGCGGAGAAGCTGCTGGGACGGGGCGACATGCTCTTCAACCCCAGCGGCGCCAACAAGCCCATTCGCATACAGGGCGCTTTCGTGACCGAGACTGAGGTGGAAGGCGTTGTGGAGTTTATCAAGCAGCAAGAGCATGATGCAAGTTATGACGATGAGGTCATTAAAAACGTCAACACCTATGAGCTGCCCGTCAAGAAGGGCAGGGGAGGCTCCTCTTCCTCCGATGAGGAAGGCGGTAACGACGAATACAGCGAGCGCAACTATGACGCGCTGCTGAAAGACGCGGCCGAAGTGGTTTATGAGACCGGCCAGGCATCCATCTCGATGGTGCAGCGCCGGCTGCGCGTGGGCTATGCCAGAGCTGCACGCCTGGTGGATGAAATGGAAGAGTTGGGCATTGTGAGCCCCTCCGTGGGCAGCAAGCCCAGAGACATTATGAAGAGCAGAAACGAGGCAATGCAAATCATTGAGCAATACAGCAAATAACCCCATGAAAATCTCCATGATCATGTTGGGCTGCCCCAAGAACGATGTGGACGCCGAAGCAATGCTTTATCAGCTGCGCAGCGCCGGCCATGAGATCGTTGCCGACCCTGACCAGGCAGACGCCATTATCGTGAACACCTGTGGCTTTATCAAAGACGCCAAGCAGCAATCGGTGGATACGCTGCTGGAGATGGCGGAATACAGAAAGAACGGGCGTTGCCGCCTGCTTGTTGCCACAGGCTGCCTGACGCAGAGGTATCAGGATCAGTTGTTTGAGGCAATGCCGGAAGTGGACATGATGGTGGGCATAAATGATTACGGCCGCATCGCGGAGCTTCTGGATGAGTCTGGCGGGCGCAGGCTGATCTGCGCCGATCAGGCGGCCATGCCTGAGTTGGGCGGCAGGGTGCTTTCCACGCCCAAGGGGTATGCCTATCTGAAGATTGCCGAGGGTTGCAGCAACCGCTGCGCCTATTGCGCCATCCCCGATATCCGAGGCCCTTATCGCAGCCGGCTGGAAGCGGACATCCTTCGCGAGGCCGAGTGGCTGGCGGGGCAGGGTGTGCCTGAGATCATACTGGTGGCGCAAGATACCACCCGGTATGGCATGGACCGGGAAGGCGGCCAACCTTTGGTGCCGTTGCTGAAAAAGCTGGTCAGGATTGACGGCATCGGCAGGCTCCGGCTGCTCTATTGCTACCCGGAGTTGGTCAGCGATGAACTGCTGGAGATGGTGAGCGGCGAACCGGGGATCTGCAGTTATCTGGATATCCCGCTTCAGCACATTGATGACAGCATGCTCAGGCGCATGAACCGCCGCTCCGGTGAAGCGCAGATCAGAGCCTTGATTGAGAAAATCAGGACAAGCTATGACATTGCACTGCGCACAACCTTCATCACCGGCTTTCCCGGTGAAGACGATGCGGCATACCAAAAGCTGCTTGGGTTCATTAAGGATTCCCGGTTTGACAACCTGGGCATATTTGAGTTCAGCCCGGAGGAAGGCACACCCGCGTTTTCCATGCGGCCGAAAGTGCCTTCACGGATTGCCAAGTCTCGCAGGCACGAGATCATGATGGCCCAGCAGGAGATTTCCAGGGAAATCCTGGCATCCAAGGTTGGCATGGTGCTGCCGGTGGTCTGCGACGGCAATGCCGATGCCGGCGGCATGGTTTGCCGCACCGAAGGGCAGGCACCGGAGATTGACGGTGTCACCTATGTGGGCAATGCCACGGAAGAACTGGTTGGAAAGCTTTTTTCCGTGAAGATAACAGAGTCCAGCGAATATGATCTGCAGGGAGTTAAAGTATGAGTTTGGCGAACAGGCTGACGCTGCTCCGTGTGCTTTTGATTCCGGTTTTTCTGCTGTTCATGTATTGGACCGGCCTTCCGAACGCCTATTTTCTGGCGGCTGTGGTCTTCACTGTCGCGTCGCTCACCGATATCCTGGATGGCTACGTTGCCCGCAGGGAAAAGAAGGTTACCGTTTTCGGCAAGGTGTTTGATCCCATTGCCGACAAGCTTTTGGTGCTGGCCGCGCTGGTGATCCTCACCGAGCAGGGCTTGCTGCATTCAGCCATCACGATTTTTCTGGTGGCCAGAGAGATCCTGATCAGCGGTTTCCGGATCGTCATGGCCAAGAAAGGCGAAGTCATTTCCGCCAGTTGGCTGGGCAAAACCAAAACAGTGCTTCAGGATGTGGCGATTGTGCTGGTTTTGCTGTCCAACTGCGGAATCCCGTTTTTCCGGTTCCTCGACACATTTTATCTGACCCAGGCTTCCATCGCCGGTGCCATAGTCTTTACGTTGTGGTCCATGGTGGATTATCTGGCCGGCAATTTGAAAAACTTTACAACTGAGGAATAATGATGGTTGCAGAAATCCTTTGCGTGGGCACTGAATTGCTGTTGGGGCAAGTCCTGAATACCGATGCACAATTCTTGTCGCAGGAGCTTAGCAAAATCGGTGTGACACTCTATCGCCAGGTCACCGTGGGCGACAACCCCGGCCGTTTGAAGGAAGCTTTCCTGACGGCGTTTCAGCGGTCAGACCTGGTGATCGCAACCGGAGGCCTTGGGCCAACGATGGACGACCTGACCAAGGAGATCATCGCCGAGGCGTTGGGCCTTGGGATGGAGCTCCATCAGGAGTCGCTGGAAAAACTCAAGGATTTTTTCGCCGGGATCAACCGGGAGATGACACCCAACAATGAGAAGCAGGCATGGTTTCCGGCCGGTTCCACAGTGCTAAAAAATGACCGGGGCACAGCGCCGGGCTGTGTCGTGGAGCAGGATGGAAAGGCCGTGATCATACTGCCAGGCCCGCCCAGAGAGCTCACCTATATGTATTTGCATGAGGTCCTTCCCTGGCTGGAGCGCAAGTCCAACGTGCGGTTTCACTCGGTGAACCTTCGCTTTTTCGGCATCGGAGAGTCGGAGCTGGAGCACCGCGTAAAGGACCTGATGGAAGCCCAGAGCAATCCCACGATTGCGCCATATGCGGGCTCAGGAGAGGTGATGCTGCGTGTGACCGCTTCCGCCGCCTCCAAAGAGGAAGCCGATCTGCTGATAGCCCCTGTGGTTGCGGAAATCAAGAAACGGGTTGGGGAGTATATCTATACAGACCAATACGGATCGCTGGCCGAAACGGTGGTGAATCTGCTTGCAGAGCGTGGCAAAACTGTGGCTTTGGCGGAGTCCTGCACCGGGGGCATGCTGGCATCCATGCTGGTGGATGTGCCCGGATCGTCGGCGATGCTGGCTGGCGGTGTTGTCGCATACTCCAATGAGGTCAAGATGGCCTTGCTGGGAGTAAAGGCTGAGACGCTTGCATCGTTCGGCGCGGTCAGCGAGCAGACTGCCGCCGAAATGGCCAGGGGCGCTCTGGCGCAGATCCCCGCGGATTATTCCATTGCGGTCACCGGTATTGCCGGCCCCGGTGGAGGCAGCGCGGAAAAGCCTGTAGGTTTGGTTTATGTCGCGATGGCCAGGCGCAGTGATGGGCACACGGAAGTAAGAAAACTGCAGATTATGCGCGAGCGTGATTATGTGAGGCGGGTGTCCTGCCTGAATGGATTGGACATGCTTCGCAGGGCAGTGATAAGCGACCAAAAATAGCATAACAGCGAAATAATGTTTGCATATCGGCAGGAGCTGTTATATAGTATGGGTGGAGGGGAAACACATGCAGACATCAGAAAAGCAAAAGGCATTGGAGCTGGCGCTGGGCCAAATAGAGAAGCGATTTGGCAAGGGTTCCATCATGAAGCTGGGCGACGCAGGCGCCCTTGATATTGAGGTTGTGCCGTCCGGTTGCCTTGCGCTGGATATTGCGCTTGGCATTGGCGGCATTCCGAAGGGCAGGATCATTGAGGTGTATGGCCCAGAGTCCTCCGGTAAAACCACGATGGCGCTGCATATGATCGCCGAAACCCAGAAGCTCGGCGGCACCGCGGCGTTCATAGACGCCGAGCATGCCCTTGACCCTGCCTACGCCCGCAACCTGGGTGTAAACGTGGATGATCTGTATGTGTCTCAGCCCGATACCGGCGAGCAGGCGTTGGAAATCGCCGATGCGCTGATCCGCAGCAATGCCATTGACATCATCGTGGTAGACTCTGTTGCGGCGTTGGTGCCCCGCGCCGAAATTGACGGCGAAATGGGAGACTCCCATGTGGGCCTGCAAGCCAGATTGATGGCCCAGGCGCTCCGCAAACTGGCCGGTGCAATCAGCAAGTCTGACACCATTATGGTTTTCATCAACCAGCTGCGCGAAAAAGTGGGTGTGATGTTCGGCAACCCGGAGACCACACCCGGCGGCCGCGCTCTGAAGTTCTACGCCTCCATCCGTCTTGATGTCCGCCGCACTGAAACCCTGAAAAGGGGCGACGAAATGATTGGCAACCGCACAAAGATCAAGGTGGTCAAAAACAAACTGGCATCTCCCTTCAGGACTGCGGAGTTTGACATTCTGTATGGCAAAGGCGTCTCCCGCGAGGGCACGATCCTCGACCTTGCCGTGGATAACAACATTGTCAAAAAGAGCGGCACATGGTTCTCTTATGGAGACACCAGGGTCGGGCAGGGGAAAGACAGCGCACGGCAGTTCCTGGAGACCAATCCGGAGATCTGCCAGGAGATTGAGACCAAGATCCGCGACCTGCTGCTCACACCTCCGGCGGTGGAGCAATAATCACGATAATAACTGTATAAACTTGACACACTATACAACTTCATATAAAATGATAATGCTAGGCATTTGGTGATGTCATTGTCATCGAATATGAAATCATTCTCAAACCGAGCCAAGCTCGGTTTATTTTTTAGCAAAGGAGGTGTTACAATACGGATACCATTGAGATTATCATTATTGCCATATCAATATTGGCATTTGGCGCGATAGGAGTTTTTGTTGGTTATCGGATCCACAAAAAATTGGCGGAGACGAAGATCGGCAAGGCGGACGATGTGGCCAAAAAGATTGTGGCCGATTCTGAAGCAGAAGCGGAAGCTTTGCGTAAGGAAGCAATTCTGGAAGCAAAAGATGAGGTTTACCGTCTGAAAAGCGAGTGTGACAAAGACATTCGCAACCGCAGGACAGAGATCCAACGCATCGAACGCAGATTGGCCCAGAAGGAAGACACGATAGAGCGCAAGATCTCCAGCCTTGAAACCAAGGAAGAGAAGCTCAACAAGATGAAGGAAGACCTGCAATTGGTGCAGGACAAGGCAGACGAGCTTCACAAAAAGCAGCTTGAGGAGTTGGAGAGAATTTCTGGCCTTTCGCAGGAAGACGCTCATTCGATCCTGTTGCAGAAGGTCGAGCATGATACCCGCCACGAAGCGGCGATCATGATTCGCGACATTGAGGCCCAGGCAAAAGAGGAAGCGGAAAAGAAGGCGCGCGACATCATTGGCCTAGCGATTCAAAGATGCGCAGCAGATCACGTCGCCGACAGCACCGTTTCCGTTGTGGCTCTGCCCAACGACGAAATGAAGGGCCGCATCATTGGCCGCGAAGGCCGCAATATCAAAACACTGGAAACGGCGACAGGGGTCGATTTCATCATCGACGATACGCCGGAGGCAGTCATCCTGTCCGCGTTTGATCCGGTTCGCCGCGAGGTTGCCCGGATAACGCTGGAGCGTCTGATCACCGACGGCCGCATTCATCCGGCGAGGATTGAGGAGATGGTCGCAAAAGCCAAGCGGGAGGTGGACAACATCATCCGCGAAGCGGGCGACGCCGCAGTGTTCGAGGTGGGTGTGCACGGGCTGCATCAGGAGCTGCACAAGCTTTTGGGCAGGCTGAAGTACCGCACCAGCTATGGGCAAAACGTGCTCAAGCACTCCATTGAGGTCGCCCATCTGGCTGGCCTCATGGCTTCTGAGCTCGGGGCGGATGTGCGCATTGCCAAGCGTGCCGGTTTGCTTCACGACATTGGCAAGGCCATTGATCATGAGGTAGAGGGCACCCATACGCAGATCGGAACCGATCTGGCCAAGCGTTACCGTGAGAACAAGGACATAATCCACGCGATCCAGGCTCACCACAACGACATTGAGCCCACCACAATCGAAGCGATCCTGGTGCAGGCTGCTGACGCGATTTCAGGAGCCCGACCCGGCGCTCGCAGGGAGTCGCTGGAGAACTACATCAAGCGCCTGCAGAAGCTGGAAGAAATTGCCAACTCCTTCACCGGAGTGGAGCGTTCTTTCGCAATCCAGGCCGGCCGCGAGGTTCGTATCATCGTCAAGCCCGAGGATGTAAACGACGAAGGCACGATCCTGATGGCAAAGGAAATCGCCAAGAAGATCGAAGCCGAGATGGAGTATCCCGGCCAGATCAAAGTGAACGTGATCCGCGAACTCCGTTCGGTGGAATTCGCAAAGTAAGATCTGTTTCCTGAAGGGATGCGCCATATGCGCATCCCTTTTTCTATGTTATAATTATGCAAGAGATTTCAAAGCGAGGATGCAATGAGCGATCACAGCATTTATGAAAACCCTTTGATCACACGATATGCCAGCCGGGAAATGGCGGAGAATTTCTCGGACGATAAAAAGTTTCAGACCTGGCGCAAGCTCTGGATTGCGTTGGCGGAGGCTGAGCAAAGCCTGGGCCTGCCCATTACGGATGAGCAAATCGAGGAAATGAAACGCAACCAGACGAATGTGGATTATCAAAAGGCCGCGGAGTTTGAAAAGAAGACCCGGCATGACGTGATGGCGCACGTGCTGGCATATGGCGAGCAGTGCCCCACGGCAAAGGGCATCATCCACCTGGGCGCTACCAGCTGCTATGTGGGTGACAACACTGACATCATTGTGATGCGTGACGGTTTGGATTTGATCCGAACCAAGCTATTGGGCTGCATGAAGCTTCTTTCCGGGTTTGCAGTCAAATATGCAGACTTGCCCACACTGGCGTTCACTCACTTCCAGCCGGCGCAGCCCACCACGGTGGGCAAGCGGGCCACGTTGTGGCTGCAGGATCTGCTCACCGATCTGGAAGACTTACAGCACCTGGTGGATACATTCAAAATGCTTGGCGTGAAGGGCACCACCGGCACGCAAGCCAGCTTCATGACGCTGTTTGAAGAGGATGAAGAAAAGGTTGAGGCGCTGGACCGCATTGTTGTGGAGAGAATGGGCTTCGGATCCGCATATCCGGTGACGGGCCAGACCTATCCGAGAAAGCTTGACAACCGCGTGGTCGCCGTGCTTTCTTCCATTGCGCAGAGCGCTTATAAGTTCGCCAATGATATCCGCCTGCTGCAAAGCATGAAAGAGATTGAGGAGCCCTTTGAAAGCACACAGATCGGCTCCTCCGCGATGGCCTACAAGCGCAACCCGATGCGCACCGAGCGGATGTGCGCACTGGCCCGGTTCATTCTGACCCTGGTGGACAGCACCGCCATCACCGCCTCCACACAGTGGTTTGAGCGCACACTGGATGATTCGGCCAACCGCAGGCTCACGATTCCGCAAGCGTTTCTGGCAGCCGATGGGTTGCTCAAGCTCTATATGAACGTGCTGGACGGCCTGGTTGTATATGAAAAGGTGATTGCCAGACACTTGGCTGACGAGCTGCCTTTTATGGCTACGGAAACGATACTGATGGAGGCCGTGAAGAGGGGAGGGGACCGGCAGGAGCTTCACGAGAAGATCCGTGTCTACTCCATGGAAGCAGGCCGGCGCGTCAAGCAGGACGGTCTGCAAAACAACCTGATCGATCTGATCGCAGGCGATGCCGCTTTCCGGTTCAGCCGTGAAGAGCTGACGGATCTGCTGCAAGCGGAGAAATTCACCGGCCGCTCCGGCAACCAGACGAGGAGCTTCGTAGCCCGCTATGTGCAGCCGGTTCTGGATCAGGTTGGCAATATTGAAACAAAGAGCGAAATCAGCGTATAAAAAAGCCCCGCATAGTGCGGGGCTGGCAGGGGAGACGCGACTCGAACACGCAACCTATGGTTTTGGAGACCACCACTCTACCATTGAGCTACTCCCCTAAGTGCTCTCAAGCAAAGTTATTATACTGAACGACACAGCAAAAGTCAACAACACATCGGAGGGCATATGTCACAATTTAGAGTTGGCGTCATCGGCACGGGCGTGATGGGTGAGGCAATCATCAATGGAGCGTTGCGCTCTCAGGCATTTCAGCCGAAAGACTTTTATGTTTACGATGTGGATCGGGAAAAGTTGATCACCATGGTGGATCACTATGCCGTCAACGTGTGCATCGAGATGGCGGATCTTCTTGACAAGGCAGACATTCTGCTGCTTGCCGTGAAGCCGTTTGTGATCGGCAAGCTGCTTGAGGAAATCTCACCGAAGCTTGACAAAAAAGCGGTTATTTCGATTGCAGCCGGCTGGAGCACGGAAAAGATTAAGCGGCTCGTGCCCGCAAGCACACGGCTGTTGTGCGTCATGCCGAACACGCCGGCGCTCTGTGGAGAGGGGATGAGTGTGTTCAGTTCTTCCCACACATTGACAGACAGCGAGTTGAAGTTTGCGCTGGACCTTTTCGGATCATTCGGGGAGACGGAAATTGTTGATGAGAAGCACTTTGATATTGTAACCGGCATCAGCGGCAGCGGCCCGGCTTATGTGTTTATGTTTATTGAGGCATTGATCTCTGCCGGCATTTATAACGGTCTCCCGGCCAGGACTGCCCGGAAGTTGGCGCTTCAGACGGTGTTGGGCGCGGCCAAATCTCTGAAGGGCACCGACCGGCACCCAGCCGACATGCGCGACGCGGTTTGCACACCGGCAGGCACAACCATTGAAGCCGTGTATGATCTGGAGAAGAGCGGATTCAACGGCATCGTGATGTCCGCTGTGGATAAGTGCGCCAAGAAATACAAGCAAATGGTGAACGGCTGACCGATGGGGAATGCGATGAAGTCGGTTGAAATCTATACAGACGGCGCTTGCTCCGGAAACCCCGGACCCGGTGGCTGGGCTGCAATCCTGATGTATCAGGGGCATGAGCGGATTTTATCGGGCGGAGAATCGGCCACGACGAACAACCGCATGGAACTGACTGCAGCGCTGCGCGGCCTGATGATGCTGAACCAGCCATGCGACGTGACACTGTATTCCGACAGCGCATATCTGGTTGACGCGATGACCAAGGGCTGGCTGCACGGCTGGCGACGGAACAACTGGAAAACATCAGGAAAAGATGATGTAAAGAACCGTGATCTTTGGGAAGGGTTGCTGCTTCAAGTGGCTCGCCATAACGTCACATGGGTAAAAGTGAAGGGGCACTCTGACAATGAGCACAACAATCGCTGCGATGAATTTGCCCGGGCAGAGATTAAAAAGCTTCAAGCGCAAGCGGAATAGGGGCAGAGATAACTATTCGTAAAACGCAGGTTTTACGAATAGTTGACAGTTTTCCGATAGGGTGGTATCCTTTCCTCATCAACCAAGGCGGATCACCGATGACAAGAACCACAAAGCAAAAAAGCGATAAAGTAGCCGAAAAGCTCAGGCAAGCCGAACGCCTCCGCAAAATCCTGCTGGATCTTCCGGAGGTTTGTTATGACTTCATTCTTTCCATTGAACCAAACACCTCGGTTCTCACGCGCATCAATTATGCCGGCGATTTACGCATCTTCCTGCAATACCTGGCCGATGAGCTTCAGTTGTTCCCAGTGCCGGTCAGCCAGCTTCAGACTGCGGATTTCAAGCGCATTCAGCCCCGTCATATCGAGATGTTTATGGACTATTTGTCGATTTATGAGCGGGATGATCGAATCCTTCAAAACGAAAACCTGGGAAAAAAACGCAAGCTCTCCGCCGTGCGCACATTCCTGAAGTATCTGCTCAAGCACCAGTACATTGAGAAGCTGCCGACAGCCATCATAGAAACGCCCAGAATCGTTGAGAAACCCATCATCCGCCTGGATGGCAGTGAAGTTCAGCAGATGCTTGCCACCGTGGAAACGGGCAAAGAGCTCACTAAGCGGCAAGCCGAATACCAGAAGCACACCGTGATCCGGGACACGGCTATTGTAAAATTGCTCTTGGGAACTGGTGTTCGCGTGAGTGAGTGTGTTGGCCTCATTCTGGAAGAAGTGGATTTTGGCCATAAAAGCTTCCGTGTGACTCGCAAAGGCGGCAAAGAGGCAATTCTTTATTTCTCGGATGAGGTTCTGTCGGCGCTTGAAGATTATATGGCGCAGCGCAAGACTCTCAAAGCCCTGCCCGGCCATGGAGACGCCTTGTTTCTTTCCATGCAGAATCGCCGGATTACTGCCAGAGCCGTGGAAAACCTGATCAAGAAGTATGCCACCA
>JAEYYW010000058.1 GCA_023428265.1 Bacillota bacterium
ATTAAAGACCTGTTCGAACGGGTGCGGGTGGGCACGCCGGTGATCATCCGCAACGGGCCTTACGGCCCCTTTGGCACCGGGTTCAAGACGCTGCAACCGGGAGAACGGGGCGCAGATGTGATGGCCGTGCAGAAGCGCCTGCAGGAGCTTGGATATTATAGCGGGCCCCAAAACGGCATTTACGGAGAAAGCCTCCTGCAGGCGCTGCATCAGTTCCAGAAAGACAGCGGCCTGAAGGTGGAAAATAAAATAACCCATGACGATTATGACGCCATGGGCTTCATTGAGTTTGATTGATTTGATCAAGATTGCCTGCAACGGCGGGCAGCTCCTTACAGAAACAGCCCTTTCACCCTGCGGATTTCCTCGGTGATTGCCAGGTGCTGCGGGCACTTCTTCTCGCACAGCCCGCATTCAATGCAACTGGTCAACTGAACCTCCGGCGCGGTGTCATGCACATAGGCCGACTGGATCCATTGCTTCAGGTCAGCATCGGCCACCTTATAGCGCTTGGCGTTGCGCAGCGCCTGCATGAGCTTGGAAGGCCCAAAGCCGTGGGCACACACTTCGCAGTATTTACAGCCGGTGCAAAAGCCGGGGTCGGTCAGCTCCACGGCGTCCATGGTCTGGGCCATGCCCTGCCGCCATGCTTCGGTGAGACCTTCGCTCTTGAGCGCCTGCAGATCGCGATCAATGTGCTCCGGTGCCGAAACCCCCACCAGTGCGGCGGTGACGCCGCTGTTGGCAAACAGAAATTGCAGCGCACCCATCCAGGGGCCGTCGCCGTTTTCCGACAGGAAGCTCATCTGCCGGTCTCCCGCCATCGCAAGCGCGCCGCCGCCCAGAGGGTTCATTACGAAGATGCCCACGCCTCTGTCCGCAGCATAGCGTATGTTTTCCTCCTCAGTGCGTTTCATCAGGTTGTAGGACACCGTGGCCGCCATGAACTCGCCGGTATCCACCGCCGCGCGAAACACCTCCGGCGAGCCGTGAAACGTGAAGCCCAGTCCCTCACGGATCAATCCGTCCTCCATCGCTTTTCGCACGCCGGAGAGGAAGCCGCCCTTTTTCAGCGCGTCGCGCAGCATGTCCATGGAGCTCAAGCCCCAAAGCTGGTAAAAATCAAAATATTCCAGCTCCGCCCGTCGAAGGGAGTTCTCAATGGCGCGGCGCAGCGCCGATTCCGTGGGTGCGGAGCCATACATCGTCTTGCTGGACACATAAGCCTCGGCCCGGCGGTTCTTCACAGCCCGGCCTGTCCACACTTCGCTCATGCCACCCACATAGCCGGTGGAGCAATCGAAGTAGTTCATGCCGGCGTCCAGACCGCGCTGCACCGTCTCATAGCAGCTTTCTTCCGAAGCCCAGCGCATCGTGCCGAAGCTCAGAAGCGAGATGTCGATGTCGGTTTTGCCGAGTTTGCGATAAACCATTGTGGGTTTCTTTGGAATGGGCATAAAGACCTCCTATTGATAAAACGTATTCCCCCCGATAAACTCCCGCACAATCGACGTGGGCGGGATCTCATCCTCGCAGCCCAACGGCTCCACCAGCTTTAAAAACGCCAGCAACCGCTCCGCCTCCAGATAGGACGGATGCTCCTGCGGGATCTCCTGCAGCATCGGCAGCGCCTTGGTGCGCAGCGCCGCGAGCTCATAGGCCATGGCCGAATTGAAGGTTACGTCGGCGTTTTCCTGCAACGGGAAGATGTTGCGGAACTCCGCACCGTGCACCGTGGGCCAGTCTTCAATGGTGCGGTCGGCACTGCGCCCGCGGGAAATGCTGTCGCGCACGATGCGCCGCAGCAACCTCAGATCGGTGGTGGCCACGCGGTTGTGGTCGTCCACGTTGAGGTGGGTCAGCGCCGTGGCAAACACACGGAACTTGATGCTGCCGGGGATCCCCCCGGAGAGCCGCTCATTGAGCGCGTTGATCCCCTCGATGATCAGCGGCTGGCCCCGGCCGATCGTGATCGGAGTGCCTGCCCTGCCGCTTTTTCCTGTCAGGAAATCAAATCGGGCAAGATCCACCGGTTCACCTGCCAGCAGGGCCGTCATCTGCTCTTCAAAGAGGGGGATGTCCAGCGCATCCACACTCTCCAGGTCCACCGTGCCGTCAGGCTGCAGCGGGCAGATCTCCCTGTCCAGGTAGTAGTCATCGAGCGACAGGGCAATCGGATCAAGCCCGCAGGTGCGCAAGTGCACCATCAGGCGGTTGGCAAATGTGGTTTTGCCGCTGGAGGAGGGCCCGGCCACCAGCACGATGCGGCGCCGCTCCCGGCATATGTGCTCGGCGATCTCGGCGATCCGCCCGTCTTGCTCAGCCTCGCACACGCGCACAATCTGGCGCGCACGGCCCGAGCGCACGGCGTGGTTGAGCTCGGCAATGGTGGTAACGCCCACCAGATGGTCAAACTCCGACGTATGGCAGTGGGCTGCCGTGACCTTGGGCATCTCCTGATATGCCGGCACAGCATCCGGCGAGGCCATGTGTGCCATGTGCAGCAGCAGCCCCGGCATGAAATACTGCAGGCGGAAGAGCTTGAGCACACCGGTGGATGGCGCCAGTGGCCCGTAATAAAGATCCAGCCTGGTGCCGCAGCGCACAGCCTGCACCGTGCCAGCGTCCGGCAGCAGCGCCGCCACATCGGGCCGCTCTGCCGCAAGGAAGGCCTCTCTGGCCTGGGCGGCTTCCATCTCTGCCGGTTCAAAGGGTTCGTCAAGCGCCACAAGCTCCCGCATCCGGCCCTCAATCCGAACCACATCGGCCGCCGTGAGCCTTCGTCGCCATTTCAACTGGCAATAGAGCGCCCGGTTGATCGAGTAATCCACAATCACCCTAGCCCCCGGAAACATCTCGTCTGCCGCTCTGGCAAGCAAGAAGCTCATGGAGCGCGAATAGACCAAAGCGCCCTCGCGGGTTGAAACATCCCGAAAGGAGATTTCTCCGCTCTCCGGGATCGTCTCGGCAAGCGTGTGGAGCCGGTTGCCCATCACCGCGCAGAGCGCCGGGCGGGGCCGCTCCCCGGCGCCAAGGGCGGCTGCCTCGGCAAAGGTGGAGCCGGCGGGCAAGTTGATTTGTTGTCCGTTGATGATCAGGTTCAGCATGGATTCCATATTGCAGACGCCTCGCAGGAAGAGTATTGCCTCTATTTTACCATAGCCTGCCCCACTGGCATACTACCGCATCCGATCGTGGGCATTGTGCCTTTCGCAAGAAAAGAAAGACCCCGCCCGTAAGGCGGGGTCTTGGAAGGATTCTTTCAGCGGAATCGGATCGCAACCTCATGCTGCCTGCCGTCGGTGAAAAGCGGCACGCGCGCTCCGGGCAACGGCTTGCCATCCAGCAGGATCTCCGCGGCACCGTCTTTCAACCGACGGAACCCATCCGGCTTGGTGATCGCAATCCGATACTGCGCTTTGCCGGTGTTCACCTGCAGTGTGATGGCGTTCTGCTCCGGCCTCAGCACCGGATCCAGCGCAAAGCCATTGGCATCCGCCTCCAGCCCCCACGCGGAAAGCAGCGTGAGGTTGAGCCAGGTGGCCGTGCCGCTGAGCATCGGGCCGATGTTCTCACCGGTCTGGCTGTTGTTATACTGCGTGCAGAACCGGGGGTTGCCGCACGTTTCATAGGGGTGCTCCATCGTGCGATAGGGCAGCACCAGGTCAATCATCCAATAGGCCAGCCGGCAGAGGCGCTCCGCAAGAACCGGGTTGCTCACTTCCTTGGCGGCCTTCACCATCGCGGCGGTGGCCATCATGCTGGCGTGCTTGAACACGGCGCCGTTTTCCCGGTCACCGGGGAAATAGTGGCCGGTGGCCGTGTTGCTGGAGATACGCTCCAGGTCTGCCGGGCTCATCAGCTTCAGACCGAATGGCGTTTTCAGGGTTTTCTCCATCGTGTCAAGCATTATGGCAACCTGCTGCTCGGTGGCCGCTCCGCACAACACCGCCCAGCTGAAGGAGTTCAGGAAGTAGGTGCCGCCGATGGCCGGGTCTGCGGAAAGGCCGTCGCCCGCGGCGCCAAGATAGGTATACTCGCCGCCGGGATAACGGTTCAGCAGCACCCTGGCAAAGAAATCACCCTTCCACGCGTTTTGCTGCAGGCTGCCAGTCAGTTTCCGCGATAGTGCATCCAGCCTTGCTTTGGCGTCCCCGTCACCTTTCCTGGCCGCCATTTCCGCTGTCTGGTCGATGGCCAGTTTCAGCAAAAAGCCGTTCATGACGCTTTCGGACCAGTCACTTTCCAGCCGGTCACCGAATTTGCCGCCCTGCTCCAGCTGCTGGCGATACAGTTTCTCCTTGGTGATGCCATCCGCATAATTGTTATCCAGCGACAGGCAATCGTTCCAGTCAGCACGGTCCAGCAGCGGGAGCCCATGCTTGCCCACGGAGATCTCGCCGGAGTAGCGCAGGATTGCCAGCAGCGTTTCAAACACCGTGCGGGTCTTCACCGGGTTGGTGCCGGCGATCTCGCACTGCTCCTCCAGAAAGCCCACATCACCGGTGATGCCGATGTAGCGGCTGGCGGCCTGGATGAACCACAGACCATCGTCAGACCAGATGCCGGGCTCCTTACCCACCCAGAAGAAGTTGTGGTAGGCGAAGCCAAACTCAAACACCTTGGCGCACCACTCCTTCAGCAGGTCTTTCACAAGCCCGGCCAGGCCCATGCCCACCAGGTATTGCATGCTGGCGAAGATGTCCTGGATCTCGCGGAAACCGATCTCCCGCTGGCCTTTCTGCGTCTGGCAGAAGGAACGGGAGACGTATGTCTGATACAGCACCTGGAATGGCAGGTTGCGGTTCACATAGGCGTCAAACAGTGCATCGGAAGTCTCCACCTGCAGATAGCCGCAGAACTCCTTGCCAAAGTCCTTCACCGCCTGCAGTGCCTTCTCCACCTGGCCGGGCGCGCTGTACTTGGCAGCCAGCGCCTCGATTTCACGCTCGGCGGTGGTATCGTCAAAATCAGGGTTGGTGCGGCTGGACACCAGGCCCGTGAAGTTATCCACGACGGCAGCTGAACCCGCCGCAAGCTCGATAGCCGCCGCCACGGCAAAGAAGCCGGGGCCCTTGCGGTAGAAGCTGTTGTTTAGCCGGGGCAGGCTTTCGGGGTTCTCCAGCGTGCCGCCTCCCAAAAACTCGGTGCAGTTCATGCAAAACTCGGTGGGATACGTCACAGATGAGCCGCTGCGCACCAGCATCGTGTGGAACCGCACATCCTTTTTGCAATATTCCGGATAGTAGTCGGGGCTCACAGC
>JAEYYW010000157.1 GCA_023428265.1 Bacillota bacterium
AGCCTATGGCGCTCCGGCCAAAACGGTCAAGGTGCTGGTGCTTCTGGGGAAATTCAGCGACATGTCCAACAACCAGATCCCCAAGCCCGATGACCTGACGCGCACCTACTGGACCGGCGACTTCAATGTGGCCCACTATCAGCAAATGCTGTTTGGCGATGGCTACTACACCACGCCGGAGGGCACGCGCTCCCCCACATTCCGCCAGTATTACAAGGAGCAGTCCAACGGAAACCTGAATGTGACCGGCCAGGTGCTGGGGTGGTTTGCCGCGCCGAAAGAGGCCCGGTATTACGGCCAGGATTCTGGCACCAGCCACAACATTCACATTCGCGACTATGTGACCGACATCGTCGGCGCCGCGTTGGACTCCGGCGTGGATCTTTCCGATTATGACATGGAGGATCCATATGATCTGGATGGCGACGGCGACCTGGATGAGCCGGACGGCATCGTGGACCATCTGATGGTGATCTTCCCCGGCATTGGCCAGGAAGCAGGCGGCGGCGTGCTGGGTGACGACGCGATCTGGTCTCACAGCTCCACAGTGGACGTGAACCCTGTGGTGCTGCCCAACAACGGCAACCAGACCGCGATCTACGGCTACACCACCGAGCCGGAAAACGGCGCGGTGGGCGTGTTTGCCCATGAGTTCGTCCATGATCTGGGCATCCCCGATGATTATGACACCGCCTACACCGCCGACGGTGACATCGTGGAATACTGGTCCATCATGGGCAGCGGCAGCTGGGCCGGCGCACCGGGCGGATCGATGCCCTCCGGCATCAACCCCTACAGCCGCATCCTGCTGGGCCTGATGCATGGCGGAAACTGGATCAACTGGGCCATGCAGGATTTCAACACGCTGACCAAGGTGAGCACGGCGCTCGACACTGCCAGCATGAACACCGGTAACCTGCAGGCAGTCCTGGTGAAAATGCCGAAGGAAAAGAACACGCTGTTCCTCAACAAGCCCTTTGAGGGCCTGCAGGAGTTCTACGGCGGCACCGGCTCCGAGATAGACAACTCAATGGCGCTATCGCTGGACCTGACCGGCAAATCCTCCGCCACACTCACCTATAACGTGTGGTATGACATTGAGGAAAACTGGGACGCGGGCTTTGTGCAGGTTTCCCTTGACGGCTCGACGTGGACCTCGCTTTCCACGCCCAGCATGGCGGCGGACTTCCACAACCCCGAGGCCTATCCCACGATTGCGGACAGCCTGCCGGCCTATACGGGCAGCAGCAACGGCTGGATCTCCGAGACCATTGATCTGTCGGCATACGCCGGGAAGTCCATACTGCTCCGGTTCCGCTATGCCACCGATTGGGGCACCGAGCTGGCCGGCATGTTTGTGGACAATGTGAAGGTGGTCGCCGACGGCGCAGTGGTTGCGGCGGAGAATGCCGAGACCGGCATGGGCAGCTTCACCACCGGCGGTTGGTCCGTTTCCACCGGCTCAAAGGCGGGGAACCACTACTATGTTCTGGAGTGGCGCAGCCATCTGGGTGTGGACGCCGGGCTGGCCACGCTGGCAAAGGCCCGCATCGCCAACAACAAAGGCCTGCTGATGTGGTATGTGAACACCAACTATTCCGATAACTTTGTGGGGATCCACCCCGGATACGGGCAGCTCGGTGTGGTGGACGCCACGCAGTTCGTTTATCTGAACGCCGGCCTTGGAAACGGAAATGAGAGCGGCCTGAGAACCGGGTATATGCCGTTTGTGCAGCTGCACGACGCCGCGTTCAGCCTTGTCAAGGCGCCGGATATGGACCTGTCCATTTATCCGTGGGCGAAGAACCCCAACCTGCAGGGCAAGCAGGCAGTGCCCTCATTCAGCGATACGCAGTCCTGGTTCAGCGTCAAGTCGCCCTATAGCGGCCTGAAGCTGCCGGCATGCGGTTTGACGGTCCGCGTGACCGGCAGCGCCGCCGACGATTCCAGGGGCTCCGTCATCATCTCCAGGTAACGCTTCTGGTGTGTCGAAACGCCTCTTGCCATTGTGGGCAGGAGGCGTTTCGTTTCGGTTGCGTCCATTTTATGATTTTCGCCATATTGGTGGAAATGTTGTATAATGAATACAAAATACCTCCTGGCCCGCAGCGGCAAAGAGGGCTGAAGAATGACAGAATTCTACTCCGATCAATCCATCCAGATCCTGGAGAATATGTCGGACGCATATTTCTCCGTAGACGCCGAGTGGAAAGTTTTATACGCGAACCGAAGGGCCGAGTGGTACTGGGGCATTGGCCGCAATGAGCTGATCGGCCACTTGTTGTGGGATGTGTTTCCGCCGGACAAACTCCTCAAGGGAGTGCAGGAGATGACCCGCTCCATGCAGAACCGCACGCCGGCTTCCTTTGAGACATTCTCCCCGGTTGTGAAAGGCTATGTGGAGGTCAATTCGTATCCCAACAAGTTCGGCGGGATTGACGTATACTTCCACAACATCACCGACCGCAGAATGGCGGAAGACGCCAGGCAGACCAACGACCAGATGCTGCGCCTGGCCATTGACGCCACCGGGATCGGGTTTTGGGAGTGGGACCTGATCACAGACAGGTTCACCACGATCTACTGCTCGCCCAACATGCCGACGGAATGGCATGACGGCACTCTGGAGGAGACTCTGGCCACCGTGCATCCTGACGACCGCAGTGGCGTGCTGAAGGCGTTGATGGATGCCAAGCGCACCGACCGGCGCTATCTTTGTGAATACCGGCGGGTTTTGCCGGACGGCGCGGTGGTGTGGATCGACGCCCGCGGAGAGATCATCCACAGCATGCAGGGGCAGCCGGTGCGCCTGCTCGGCATCAACCGCGATGTCACGGAGCAGAAGCGCAAGCAGCGGCAGGAGGAGTTGTTGCGCGAGGCGGAAGAAATGGCCCTGCGGGAAAAAGAGTTGCTGGAGATTCTGGACGCTGCCTCTGACGGAAGCTGGATCATTGACGTTTCCAAGAAGCTGAAAACCAGTTCAGACGAGTGGAAAAAGCTCCGCGGCTCGGAGGGGTTTGGCCCCCATGAAGATTTCCTGCTTGAGTTTGAGGCGATCCATCCGGAAGACAGGGAGTATGTGAGAGCGAGCATCCGGGAAGCATTTGCCAGCCGCCTGGACAGAGGTGAGCTGGAATACCGGATGAAAACGGCAAGCGGTGATCACATCTGGGTGCTTTCCAGGGCCAAGCTGACTTACCACCCCGATGGCACGCCGCACAAGATGTATGGAGTCAGCACCGACGTCTCCCGGCGCAAGGAGATGGAGCGGGTGATCCGCGACAAGAACCAGCTGGTGCTCAGTTTTCTTGCCAATGTCTCCCAGGAGTTCAAAACGCCTCTCACGGTGCTGCTGCTGGCGCTCGATTTGTTCGAATCCCATTTCGAACAGGCAAACTGCCAGAGTGGGGCAAGGCTTGCCCGTGACTACAAGGTGGTCCGGCAAAACGTTTACCGCATGCAAAAGCTGGTGAACAACCTGCTGGATATCACGCGGCTGGATGCCGGGCTGATGGGCCTGCGGGTGGTCCGCTCGGATGTGGCGGAGCTGGTGCGCGAGCTGGTGGAAGCCGTAAGGGGCACTGTGTTCAGCCGCAACATCACGATCGGTTATGACCGGCAGGGTGAGGCGCTTGTCGCGCCGATGGATCCGGACAAGCTACGGCGCATTCTACTGAACCTGCTCACCAACGCTGTGAAGTTTTCCCGGCCAGGCGGCCACATCGGCGTTGGCTTGAAAATGAGCGGCAGCGGCGTGCTGCTGTCGGTGAAGGATGATGGGCCAGGCATTCCCGCGGAAATTCAAGGCGTGCTGTTTGAGCGGTTCCGCCAGCTTGACAGGCCGATGACCAGAGACAAGGAAGGCTGTTGCGTCGGCCTGGCGCTGACCAAGGCGCTGGTGGAGCTGCTTGGCGGCAGGATATGGTTCCAGACAAGCCCCGGCGCAGGCACCGAGTTTTTCGTGGAGTTGCCGGTGCTCTCCGAGGAAAGCACCCGCGACAGCTTTGTGGTGGAAAGCATGCAGCTGAACCGGGTGGTGGAGATGGAGTTTTCCGATGTGCTGCTGCAATGAAACAGGGAGGGCGCCATGCCGCTGCAAATAGTGCGCAATGACATCACCAGGATGGAGGCGGACGCCATCGTGAACGCCGCCAACCGGTCGCTCCAGATGGGCGGCGGTGTGTGCGGGGCGATCTTTGCCGCTGCCGGGGCCAGCGAGCTGCAGGCCGAGTGTGACCGGATCGGGGGCTGTGAAACCGGCGATGCGGTGATCACCGGGGGCGGCCGGCTGCCCGCCCGCCACATCATCCACGCCGTGGGCCCGGTGTGGCAGGGCGGCGGCCATGGGGAGGAGGCGCAGCTGCGCAGCTGTTACCGCAGCGCGTTGGAGCTTGCCGCCAGGCACCGGTTGAAATCAGTCGCTTTCCCGCTGATCTCCTCCGGCATCTACGGTTACCCGAAGGATCAGGCGCTGCGCGTGGCTGTGTCTGCAATTGAGGATTTCCTGGCCGGGCACGAGATGCAGGTTTCACTGGTCGTGTTTGACCGGCAGTCTTTTCAGATCGGCGAGGCGTTGTTTACCGACATTGCCCGCTATATTGACGACAACTACGCCGACCAAAGCCTGCTCCGAGACCGGAGGCGCCGCCCGCCGCAGGGCGAGGGGCTTTTGGAAAAACAGGTGCTGTCGCTGCGCACAGAGTCGTTGGCACCGGCTCCGGCACTCGTGCCGGTGGGCGGCCTGCAGGACGCGCTGGACGGCCTGGACATTTCCTTTTCCGAGTCTCTGCTGAAGCTGATCGACCAGCGCGGCATGACCGATGTGGAGGTTTATAAGCGGGCCAACCTGAACAGGAAGCTTTTTTCAAAGATCCGCTCCGGCAAGGGCTACAACCCCAGCAAGCCGACGGCCGTCGCGCTGGCTGTCGCCCTCAGGCTGAATCTGGACGAAATGAGCGGCCTGCTGGGCCGTGCGGGGTATGCGCTTTCCCCCAGCAGCAAGGCGGATGTGATCCTCCGTTACTTCATAGAGCGCGGCAACTACAACATCCACGAGATCAACGAGGCGCTTTTCGCCTTCGACCAGGCTCTGCTGGGCGGGTGAAATGTCGCTTCGCAGGCGACCACCGGCTCGAGACCCTGTGGTATCCTTGCGCCATCAAGCGCGAGGAGGCACACGAAATGAAAAAGGGTTTGACGGAGCTGGTATTTATTCTGGACCGCAGCGGTTCCATGGCCGGTCTGGAGGCCGACACGATCGGTGGGTTCAACGCAATGCTCAAAAAGCAACGGGAGGCGCCCGGCGAGGCCGTGGTCACCACGGTGCTGTTTGACCACAACGTAGAGCTGCTGCACGATCGCATCAGCATCGGGGGCGTCGGGCCCATCACGGACAAAGAATATTATGTGGGCGGCAGCACAGCGCTGCTGGACGCCATCGGCATGTCGATCCGCAAGATCGCAAACGCCCAAAAACACACCAGTGAAGACCTGCGGGCAGAGAAGGTGCTCTTCGTGATCACCACCGACGGCATGGAAAACGCCAGCAGGGAGTATACTTATGACAAGGTGAAGGAACTGGTGGAGTTGGAGCAAACCAAATACGGCTGGGAGTTTGTGTTTCTCGGCGCCAACATCGACGCGATTTCCACTGCTGCCAGGATGGGCATCGGGGCGGACCGCGCCGCCAATTATCACGCCGACAGCATGGGCACCCAGGTCAACTATGACGCCGTGAGCGAGCTGGTGAGCTCTGTGCGGGCCAACGCGCCGGTGGGTGCGGTGTGGAAGGAGCGGATCGACCGGGACTATCAACGGAAGCGGTGAGATGCAGAACCACCGCAACCGAAACCGCTTTACATTCGTTGCGGCAAGAGCTATAATACAGACCAATTCCACAGAGCAAATGCGGCGAAAAGGGATAGTAGGCCCATCCTGAGCCCCCACAGAGAGCCCCGGTGCTGAGAACGGGCAGGGCGCAGCGGACCGAACAGGCCTTGGAGCAGTGGGCTGAGCCTGACAGACAGGGGTAGGCCGCACCGGGAGCACCCGTTATCGTGCCCGTGCATCCCGAAGGGTTCGGTGTGCACATGAGGCCGCCGCCGCAAGGCGCCGGCAAACCGGGGTGGTATCACGAAGCAATGGCTCTCGTCCCCAGGCAATGGCCTGGAGACGGGAGCTTTTTTTATCTGCATATGGCGATGATCAGGAGGAAAGGGAATGGAAACAACCGCGAATGACAACAAAAGGCCTGCGTTCCCCAAGCGGGCCATCGTGACGGCGGGCATGCCTTATGGCAACAAGGACCTGCATTTGGGGCACATCGGGGGCGTCTTTGTGCCGGCGGACTGTTACGCCCGGTTCTTGCGCGACCGCATCGGGAAGGAGAACGTGATCTTCGTGTCCGGCACCGATTGCTACGGCTCGCCGATTCTGGAGAGCTGGCGCAGGCTCCGCGAGCAGGAGGGCTATGAGGGCACGCTGGAAGACTATGTGGCAGGCTACCACGCCCGGCAAAGGCAGGTGCTGGATGCCTATCACATCAGCCTCACCCTCTATGGCGCGTCGGCGCTGGGCCGCGCGGGCCAGATCCACCGGCAGATGACCGAGGAGTTCATCACCGGCCTGCATCGCCACGGGCATCTTGTGAAGCTCACCACGCAGCAGTTTTATGACCCGGAGCGGGGCGTGTTTCTGAATGGCCGGCAGGTGGTGGGGCGCTGCCCCATCGAGGGCTGCGCCTCCGAGCAAGGCTATGCCGACGAGTGCTCGCTGGGTCACTCCTATCTGCCCAGCGAGCTCATCAACCCCAAAAGCACACTGACCGGTCAGACGCCGGAGATGCGCGACGTGGAAAACTGGTACTTCAAGCTGGATGAGTTTCACGCTCTGCTGGAGCAGTGGCTGGATGATTACGCCGCCCGGCCCACCAGCCGGCCATTTGCCACCAGGAGCATGGCGGAGTTTATGGAAAAGCCCGCCGTGCACATCAAGCGCGACCGATGGGAGGAAGTGGAGCCCCTGCGGGCAGCCTTGCCGCCGCACACGCTGGCGGATGAGGAGGGGAAAAGCTCCTTCACGCTGGTGTTTGAGCGTCTCGCCCAGCGGGAGGAAGCCTGCAGGCAGCTGAGCGGCGCCGGCGTGCGCTACCGCACCGGCAAGGCGCTGGTGCCCTTCCGGCTCACCGGCAACATCAGCTGGGGTGTGCCGGCGCCGGCGATGGAGGGGCTGGAGGGCCTCACCGTTTGGGTGTGGCCGGAGTCGCTCTGGGCGCCCATTTCCTTCACTCGCGCGGCGCTGGAGAGCCGCGGCGAAGCCCAGGAGCACTGGCGGCAGTGGTGGTGCAGCAAGGAAGTTGCCGTCTATCAGTTCATAGGGCAGGACAATGTGTATTTCTATGGGCCGGCGGAAATGGCGATGTTTCTGGGCCAGCAGGGGCCAGACCCGGTGGCCGACCCGCCGGAGGGCCAGCTGCAGCTGCCGGATCTCATTGTGAACAACCATCTGCTCTTTCTGGACAAAAAGGCCAGCAGCAGCGGCAAGATCAAGCCGCCCACCGCCGGGCAGCTGCTCGACTACTACACGCCGGAGCAGCTGCGCATGCACTTCCTTGGCCTGGGGCTGGGCATCCGCAGCGTGGGCTTCAAGCCCAAGCCGCTGAACCCCGCCGCCGATCCCAGGCAGGCTGATCCTGTGCTCAAGGAGGGCAACCTGCTCACCAACGTGCTGAACCGGGCTATCCGCTCCTGCTTTTACACGGCCCAGAAGTATTATGGCGGCCGGCACCCGGCGGGCCCCGTGTCAGAAGATGTGCTGGAAGAGGCGAAGAGCTGCGTGCTGGAGTATGAGCGGCTGATGCACCGCTGCGAGCTGCACAACGTGATGAGCCTGATGGACACCTATATCCGCAATGTGAACAAGCGCTGGGCTGATCAAATGCGCCAGGCTGACACCGTGGGCGACGACGCTTTGCGCCGCCAAACGCTGACCGACGGCTTCCACGGCGTGCGTACGGCGATCGCGCTGATGCACCCATTTGCGCCGGAGGGCACTGAAATGGCAAGGGACTATTTGAATCTGGGGGAAGACTTCTGGGATTGGGAGCGCATCCTGGAACCGCTTTCTGCGTTCTTTGATCCGGAGCGGCATGAGATGAAGTTTCTGGAGCCGCGGGTGGATTTCTTCAAAAGGCACCCGAGCCAGCTTGCGGAGTAACATCGAAGGCCCCCTTCCCAACCGGGAAGGGGGCCTTCGTTCTGTTTGTGATGAGTGAGTTACTTGCCGTTGGCATTCTTTCTTCTGCGGGCGAAGAGGATCAGAGCCATGCCGGCCAGCAGCACCAGGCCGCTGACGATCAGGATGTTCCAGTCCATCATGCCGGTTTCAATGCCTTCCGGCGGGTTGTATTGGTTCTGGATCACGATCGGCTCCGGATCGGTCACGCCGGCTACTACGGTCAGCGGGATCGGGTCGGTCAGCAGTTCGTAATCGGTGGGGGCCTTGGTTTCCTTCAGCCAGTAGAGGCCGGGCTTCAGATTGTCGAAGCGCACGATGCCGTCGCTGCCGGAGGTTACCGTTTCGCCCACCTGGTTGATGGCTTCTTCCTCGGTATAGAGCTTGAACTCAGCACCGGCAAGCGTGTTGTCGGGGTTCAGCGCGTCCACCTTGAGGATCACCAGTGATCCGGTCTCAGGCACGTTGCGGAATGTGAGGTCCACGATCTCACCAGGCTCGGTGAAGACCACAACCTGGGCCTCATCGTTCAGCAAATAGCCTTCAGGGGCCACCAGCTCGACCACAACGTACATGGAGTTGGCCGAGAACGGGATGAAGTCGCTGATGCCGGTGCCATCGGGGCCGGTCTTGATTGTATAGTCGGGTTCGGGAAGCTCCTTGGCGTTGGTAATGGCCGGCTGCTGCATGTCGTAGCGGTAGATGCCGTAGACTGCGCCTTCCAGTTTCTTGGTTTCGTCGGTCGCGTCCACCTTGGTCACACGCACATACCCCACGGGGTTGTTGGCGAAGTTGACGGTCGATGTTTCGCGGAAGCTCACAGTGACGGACTGCGTGTTGTCCGGGTCAATGTCATAGCCCGGAGCCGGCACAGTCTCGCGCACCCAATAGGTCTTGCCTGCCGGCAGGTGGTCAAAGAGCACTTCTCCGGCACTGTTGGTCTTTTCTGTGGCGATGATGTTGGCGCTGGTGAACGCCGGGTCATTCGGATTGAGGTTCAGCAGTTCGAAGGTCACGCCCGCCACAGGTGCCTCGGTCATGGTGCTGAACTTGCGCACCAGGATGGAGCCTTCCTCCCTGCTGTCTGCAAACGATACGTCATAGGTGGTTTCATTTTCGGTCACGTCCACCTGCACCGGGTTGGGGTTGTCAATCACATAACCGCTTGGGGCGACTGTTTCCTTGATCCAGTAGGTGCCCAGCGGCAGCCAGCCGCTCAGCGCCTTGCCGTCGTCGCCTGTGGTCAGCGTTTCCACCACGTTGGCGTCAAAGCCTTCGCCGGTGGCTGTGGAGATCTTGAACTGGGCGCCGGCCAGGTAGTAAGGTGTGTTGCTTTCCATGGCGTCGTGCTTGATCACCTGGATGCGGCCCATATGCTTGTGGTTGGTCGCCACCACCTGCACCGGTGTGGTGTAGCTGTCGGCGGTAATGGTGAAGATGTTGTTTGTGATGCTTACGTTGCTGTAGTCCATGCCGGTCAGGTCTTCATAGACCATGTAGGCGCCCACCGGCAGGTCGGTCAGCGTGACTGGAGCCAGCATTTCGCCCACGGTCACGGTTTTATTGTAGTTGGTGCCCACCACAACCAGCTTAAAGGTTGTGGGGTCGTCGGCCACGTTGTCCACCACTTTGCTGAACACCGCGCTGCCGAGGAGCTTGTGGTTGGTCGCGGTCACTTCCACCTTGGCGGTGTAGTTCTGTTCGTCGATGCTGAACATGCCATTGGTGATCCCGACTTTGGAATATCCGGGAGCGCTCGCCTCGGTCACTGTGTAGATGCCGAAGGGCAGGTCGTTCAGTTCCTGCGGCGTGCCGGTTTCGCTCACGGTCACCGTGTTGGAGTAGCCGTTGTCGCCGGTGATGTTCAGCGTGAAGGTGGACGGGTCATTTTCCACGTTGTCCACAACCTTGGCAAAGCTCGCAGAGCCAAGCAGCTTGTGGTTGGTGGCCGTTACCGTCACGGTCGTGAGATAGGTTTGCGCGTCGATTGTGAATTCCGCCGGCGTGATGCCGACTTTCTGATAGCCGACAGCGTCATCCTCCGTCACGGTGTAGGTGCCGAAGGGCAGGTCGCTCAGCTTCTTGGGCAATCCGGCCTCGCTCACAGTCACCGTGTTGGAGTAACCGTTGTTGCCGGTGATCCGCAGCGTGAACGTCGCGGGGTCATCTTTAATGTTGTCCACCACTTTGGAGAACTGCACCGAGCCATAGAGGCGGTTGTTGGTGAAGCTCACCTCGGCGGTCTCAAACTGCACGATCTGCACTTCCTTGATGGAAGCGTCATTGATCGCGTAGCCATAGGGGGCTTTGGTCTCCTTGACATACCAGGTGCCCACGGTGAGCAGCTCGCTGGTCACGGTGCCGTCTGCCTTGGTCATCAGCGTGAAGGCTTCTGAGAAGTCATCATGGTTGCGGGAGACCTGGAACTCGGCGCCGGGCAGGTGGTTGCCGTGGCCGTCAGTCTTCACGATGCGGAAGTTACCCACCTGGTCGTTTTGGAACTCCACATCCACCGCAGTGGCCAGGACTGCCGTCACTGCGCGGACGTCGGTGATGTCGATGCTGTAGCCGGGAGCCTGCTTCGTCTCTCGCACATAATAGGTGGTGCCGGGCTTCAGCTGGAAGAATTCGGCCACGCCGTCATCTCCGGTCACTTTTTCGGCCAGCACGGTGAATTCTGAGGTGGTGCGCGGGTCCTTGTCCAGCAACTGGAACGTGACGCCTTTCACCGGGTCGCCGGTCTGGCGGTCCAGCTTGGTCACGCGGATGGAACCCTCGTTCTTCACGTTTTCAATGGCGGGCAGCAGCGCTGTCTGCCCGGCGGTCACGGCGGCTTCCACGACGAGTGTGTTCAGCACATAACCGGTGGGGGCGGTGATTTCCTTCACATAGTAGGTGCCGGGGTCCAGCCAGCCGGACACGGCGTGGCCGTCGGCGCCGGTGGCCGCCATCGTCTCAACCAGATCGGTTGCGGCGGCGTCGCGATAGATGCCGAACACAGCGCCCGGCAGATACACCGTGGGCGTGCTGCCGGCGGCGGTCTTAACCACCTCCAGCTTGCCCAGCTTCAGGTTGTTGGCGGTCACCTGCACATCCAGGTTGTCTGTGCCGACCACCACGGTGTAGCTGTTGCCGCTGCGGGTGCCGCCGCCGCCGGCAAAGCCGTTCAGGCGGTAGCCGCCAGCCGTGGGCTGCTCGGTGATCACATAAGAGCCGTAGGGCAAGTTGGTATAGGGTTTGCTGCCGCCGGCCTTCAGCGTGAAGCTGTCAGACAGGCCGGGGCCGGTGATTGTGAAGTTAAAGTCGGCGGTGTCGCCGGTCACGCCCGACTGCAGGGCCTTTGCGATGGTCAGAGAGCCAAGGCGGCGGTTGGAAGCCACCACGGTGAACGCTTGGTTGCTGCCGTTGAGCACCACGGTGTAGCTGCTGCCGCTCTTCGTGCCGCCGCCACCGGCAAAGCCTGTGAGCTCATAGGGCGACGAAACGGTTTCGGTGATCGTATAGGTGCCGAAGTCGATGTTTGAGAAGTCCTTCGTCTGCCCGTTGGCAAGCGTGAACTCATAACCATTGGGGTAGCTCGGGCCGGTGATTGTGAAGGTGAACGTCTGCGTGTCACCGGCGAAACTGGTCAGCTCCTTGCGGACGGAGAAACCGCCATACAAACGGTCGTTCTTAAAGGAGAGCTCCACGGTCTGGCCGGGGGCGGTGAAGGAGACTGGCTCAGTCTTCTCAGACCGGGCATATTGGGCCGGGGCTGAGATTTCCTTTACATAATATATCGTGCCGGCGGAGAAGGGGAGCCAGCTGCCGGTCGCCTGGCCATTGCTGTCAGTGGCGGCCAGCGTGGCCACCAGCGTGTTGCCGGCGGGGTCGCTGTAGATGCCGAACACTGCGCCGGCCAGCGGTTTGTCATCGAAAGAGTCTGTTTTGATAATGCGCACGCGGCCCACCGGGTCGTTGGAGAAGTTGAAGGTGGCGGTGCCGCCTGTGGTGATCGTCTTTGAGACGGGGGCCGGGTTGTTGATGCGATAGCCGGCCGGCACGGCAGTCTCCGTGACGGTGTAGACGCCGGCGGAGAGGTCACCGATGTCGATGCGGCCGGTGGCGTCAGTCACAATGGTCCGGTCGAATCCACCGGGCCCGGTGATGCGGAACGTGACGCCGGAGACCGGGCCGTTGGTCACCGAGTCGGTCTTCAGGATCACGATGCTGCCGCGCTTTTCATTGTTGGCCGTGAAGGAAAGCGAGCGCTTGCCGTTGTCCAGCTTGAGCACGCGGCTGCCGTTGCTGGTGGTGCCGTCGCCGGTGTAGCTGGCCAGGCGGAAGCCCATCTGCGTCTGCTCGGTCACGGTGTAGGTGCCGAATGCCAGGCCGTTATAGGTTTTGCTTTCTCCGTGTTTCAGCGTGAAATTCTCGCCTCCGGAGGGGAATCCCGGGCCTGTGATGTTGAAGGTGAACGTGCTGGTCGCGTCCGCCGGCGTCAGCGCCTTGGAGATCCTGATGGACCCAAGCTGCTGGTTGGTCACGGTGACGGTGCCGTTACGGTCAGACCGGGTGTTGTCGATGAGAACCGTGTCTTTGTTGGTGTCATTGTTTTTGATGGAAACGATGGCATAATTGGCCTTCTGGACGTCCGTGAGGTTTTCCGTCACGGTGTAGGTGCCAAACGGAAGACCGCTCACCGTCACGGTGGAGCCGTCACCGGGGATTGTGACAACGCGGTTCACGGTGTTGCCGGGCCCGCCGGACAGGGTGACGGAGAAATCCTCGTTGCTGTCTGCGGAAGAAGCTTTGGTGCTGAACGCTTTTTTCAGCTGCACTCCGCCAAACTGGGAGGAGAAGGAAGCTGAAACCGTGATCTCGCGGCTGGAGGGCATGCCCACCAGCTTCTGGCCCAGCGTGCCGCCTTTGTCGGCGCTCTCGGGGATGAAGTAGCTGGCGCCGTAGTTCAGCGTCTGCTTGCCGGAGACGGTGAAGTTGATGGTGCGGTCGCTGCGCACATTGCTCACGGTGACCACTTTCCAGTCGCCGTCGGTGGTGACAGAGCCGATTGTGCCTTCGTTGGTGGCGGGGGTCAGTGTCACGGAGTCTACGGATGCTTTATACCGGAAGGTGAGGTTTAGCCTGTCGTTGGCGCTGACCGTAACGTTGGTCAGCTGCACCGTGGCAGTGGCTTCGGTGGGCACCCCGCCGCCGCCCACGGCCGGCAGGGCGATCAGCGCGTTATACAGCGCGACCACACCGGCGTCGTTGCCCTGGGTGGAAAGATTCAGGCCATTGCTGAAGTGCCAAATGGCGGCCTGCACAGCCTCCACGCGCTCTGTGTTGGTCAGGTTGATGCCGAGCCCGGAAAGGATGCTGCTGATGTTGGCATTCACTATGGCGCGGATGTTGCCGTCGGTCAGCGGGGCAATGCGGTAATTTTCATGTTTGAGGTTGTGGCTGGCGTCAGCACAATAGGTGTAAAAGGTGCTGCCGTCCTCGTGGCGCAGCAGGATCATTGCCGTGCTCCTGTTGCCTGCGCTGGTCGCTATGCTGCCACTGTTTGTGGTGTTGCCGGTGTAGCTATAAGGATAGTCCGCATCTGCCAAGGCGACGGCCGGCAGATTGCCGAAGACCATCAAAAACACTGTCAGCAGTGCGATGAGTTTTCTTCCTGTATTCATGTGTATTCCTCCTTTTGGAACGTTGTCATTGGTGTATCGCTTCAATCGTTTATTCTGATCGATGTCAACCCGTCGGTTCGTCCGGCTGGGCCGGCGGCAGGTCCATCGCTTCGTCCATCAGCCACATCAGTTCGTTAGAGCTGCGAAACTGGCGGGTCATTCGCCCCTCCAGCCATTGGATCGTGCCTTGCCAGGTGGCGTTTTGCCGGAAAAGCACCTTCACAATGAAGGTGGGGCCGGTCTGCGGCGCTTCTGCCGCGCCGCCCATCGCCACCACATTGCCCCAGTCCGGCTTGCCGCTGGCCCCGCCCTGGCTCCAGGAGCGATATTGCATGCAGCATTGCGGATATTTGTTTTCCGACATGTCCAGCTCGATGAGTTTGACCAGCTCCCACAGGTTGCTGCAGCAGGCTTGCTTTCCGGAAGACAGGTTGATCACGCTGAACAGGGTTTCATCGCCCTGTTTTTGCGCCAGCACCTTGTAAGTGCCTTTTGGAAACCTGTCCTGCCGCTCCATGATCATTGTTCAAACCCTCTTATTGATATAATTCAATATTGTGTAAACATCATAGCAAGCCATGATCTTTTTCCATTCTTCTGCCAATCTTTTTCCAATCTTTTGTCGAAAAATGGCCCCCATCCGCAATGGATGGGGGCCTTCTTGGGTGATTGTTGTCTGCTCAGGTCAGCGGGCTTTCCTTGTTTTCCGGCGGCGGGTGAGCAGCAGTGCTTTTGGTATCGCAGGTAATGCCGCGGCCTTGCGGCGTCATAATTTCTTTCTATGGACAGGGAAGTTGATTCGTGTGTGGTGGGTGTTTTCAAACTGTTTGGATCGTGGGGATGGTGGCACAGACACAGTGATTCGGCAATGGGAGAGGGGATTTTGTTGCCCCTCAGCGTCGAATTTGCCGAAAGAAATCTTATCCTTTGTTTATAGAGGTATAAATGGAGGTATATCAATGTGAAGCAAAGTTTTCGTTCTCGAATGGAGTTATCGTATGGGGAAAAAACTGTTTAGATCCATTCATTACAGGACAACTGCAACCATGGCCGGCATGTTTGTTTTTATGCTCATCATGGTTGTTTTGATTTTGAATTCATACTTGCTAAAGAACATACAGGCTTTGGAAAAGGATTTCGTCTCGGAACGCATGAGACGAGTCTCCGTCGCGATTAATTTTGAATTGGATGATTTGAAGAAGACCGTTATTGACTGGGCAGAATGGGATGACGCATATCAGTTTGTGCAAGACGGCAATCAAGAGTTTATTGAAGACAACCTTGGGGCTAATTTTTTTCTGAATCTGCGGTTGGATTCAGTGGTGTATATGAACAAATCCGGCGAGTTTGTATATGCTCAACAGGTTAATGGTGACGCCACCGCGCTTGAGCCGGTGCCCGATGCAGTGAAAGAGCAGCTCCAGTTGCTTGTGAGCAGCCACAAGGACTCCGGCACCCGTGGCATCCTGAAAGTTCCTGGTGGTGCAATGCTGGTTGCCGCCACTCCGGTTCTCACCAGTAACGGTGAGGGGCCAATCACTGGCTACCTTGCCGTCTTTCGATATCTGAACAGCAGAGAGATTACATATCTATCTACAAATATCGATCAGGAGATCGATGTAGAGAGTGCCGTTCCGCAGGAGATCCGGTTTGAAGAGAGACTGGACCGCTCAAAGGTCGATGTGCAGGCAATCTCTGAAAAGACCATTCGGGGGTCAACCACGCTGTATGATGTGTTTGGGCGGCCTGCGGTATCCATCAGCTTGGAAATGAACCGCGACATGAATATGGTGGTAAATACAAGCGTGCGCTCGGTTCTGATTGCGTTAGGCGTCTCCAGCTTCATTTTCACAGTGCTGATCCTTATCTATACAAGCAGAGTGATCCTGAAAAGAGTGCTGTCAATGAGCAGCGCGATCAAGAGCATCGGTGAGCATGACGATCCGGCGGAACGTCTGGAGCCGGATGGATATTGCGATGAATTATCGGGCATGATCAGCGAGATCAACTCCATGCTGGACAATATTCAGGAATCCCACATGCGAATATCGGATAGTGAGACTGCCCTCAGATCTGTTGCCGAAGAATTGCAGCAGGAGGTGCTTGAACGCAGAAAGGCGCAGGGCAAAATATCATTTTTGGCGTATCATGATCATTTGACAGGATTGCCCAACCGCCTCTCTTTCTCGGAGCAGCTAAACCGCGGGATCCAATCGGCCAAGCGGGCTGACAAGATGATGGCTGTTTTGTTTCTGGATCTGGACGGTTTCAAGATGATCAATGATTCCATGGGCCATTTGGCGGGCGACCTGTTGCTGGTTGGAGTTTCCAATCGCCTGAAATCAATCCTGTGTGACAGCGGCTCCATTGCCAGGCTGGGCGGTGACGAATTTGCCGTCATGGTGGAAGAGATCACAGAGGAAAAGGCGATTGAAGAAATTGCTGAAAAAGTGCTGGCCAGCTTCCGTGAGCCATTCGTATTAAACAAGCAGGAGTGCTTCATCACCACCTCGATTGGTGTGGCTGTGTTCCCGCAAGACGGTGAGGACAGCGAGACACTGATCAAGAATGCCGATGTGGCAATGTATCGTGCCAAGGAGAAGGGCAAGAACCAGTTTGTGATGTGCAGTGAGGGGATCAAGAGCAAGGTGCTGGAAACGATGCGGATTTCCAACCACTTGTTCCGGGCGCTGGAGCGGGGCGAGTTAGAAGTTCTTTATCAGCCCCAGATCAATTGCAGCACCAAGCGCATTGTTGGTGCTGAGGCGCTGATCCGCTGGAATCACCCGGAGATGGGGGTGGTTCTGCCCGGAAAGTTCATCTCCATTGCGGAGCAAACCGGCTTGATACTGCCGATTGGGGAATGGGTGCTGCGCACTGCCTGCATGCAGAACAAAGCCTGGCAAAATGCCGGCTATCCCGCAATCCGCGTGGGCGTTAACCTGTCCGTCCGCCAGTTCCAGAACCACAACATTGTCAGTGAGGTCCAGTCCATTCTCAGTGACACAGGGCTAGACCCCGCTTGCCTGGAGCTTGAGATCACGGAAAGCATCGCAATGCAGGAGCAGGGATATATCATTGAGGCACTGCACATGCTTCGCAGGATGGGTGTGCACATTGCCATTGACGATTTTGGCACTGAGTATTCGTCGATGAATCACCTGAAGCAGCTTCCGGTTGATCGGATCAAGATACCGATGCCGTTTGTGCATGGCATTGACATGGGCCCCAAAGACCAGGCAATCACCAAGTCAATCATTGTACTGGCAAAGAGCCTGGGGTTGAGTGTAATCGCGGAGGGCGTGGAGACGAAGACACAGAACGATTTTCTGCTGCAGAAAATGTGTGACGAGATCCAGGGGTTTTATTATTACAAACCCATGTGTTCTTCTGACTTTGAAAAGCTCCTGGAGCATCAGATGCCTATGGAACAAAACTCATTGGGTTGAAAGCATAGAGTTGCTAACATGGGCGTGATGCAAGGCTGTTTCTGATTCCATAAGCAAAAAGCGGGCGCAAGCCCGCTTTCATCTTATCCAACCGATCCTGATTATCCCACTTCCGCTTGCACCGGGCTGATCTTCCGCTGCAGCATCAGCGGCGCGCCGGACCATGCCTTGTGGAACCGGTTGATGATCCTGCCGGAGATCATCTCCGCATCCTCATAGGTGAGGCTGGAGAGCATCACCAGCACCTGCGAATCATTCCACATGCACACCACATCGCCCTTGCGCAGGCTTTGGATCAGCACATCCTTCACCAGCGCCCTGGCAGCCTTCAGCGCGTCCGGCGGTGGCATGCCGTAATTCAGGTTGCTGATCGTGATCAGCAGCAGGCAGTTGGATTGCCCGTTGCGCTGCAGGCGCCGCCGCTCCAGCTTGAACAGCTCGTGGAAAATCTCCTCATCGCAGAAGTAGGGGCCGTCGGATGTCTGCTCGTCGTTGAAAGTGCCCACGATGGAGTCAATGTCGTGCTGCACAAGCCGGGAGTGGCCGCTGATCTGCGCGTAGGCGGTCTTCAGCTCCGCCGAGGGGGAAACGCCCAGCTCTCGGTAGAGCAGCTCGGTGATGTAGGTGTAATGCATGCGGGCGTGGGCGATGCGGTTGGTGGCCGCCAGCGCCCGCAGGAATGCCGCGTGCACCTTTTCGTCGTAGGGGTCTATCGCCATCGCCTTTTCGCACACTTCGATGATTTCCTGGTGGCGCTCCTCGGCGCTCAGCAGCTTCAGCAGCGTCTCCACACAGGTGGTAAACTTCAGCCGGTAGGCCTGGCGGATCGAGACCGTCCAAAGGTCATACACCGAGTTGGCCAAAAAGTCCATCACGTAATGGCTCAGCGCCTTGGAAAGCAGCTCCGTGTCCGGCCTGCCGGCCCGCAGAGCGGCCATTGCGCCGTCATGAGCCCGGTCAAACTCTTCCAGATCCAGCACGTAGGGGGCCTGGGTGTTCCAGCCATAGCCGCCGTTCACATACAGGATGTGGCTTGCCTCATTCGGCAGGTCGATCAGCACACGCAGGCGGTAAACCAGGTTTTGCACGGCTTTGGCCGGATTGTCACAGCTGCGGTTTTCCCACAGTGCATCCACCAGCTCCTCCGGGGCCACGAAGCGCCCCCGGTAAGCCACCAGGTATTTCAGCAACCCTTCCAGCTGCCGGCTTCTCTTGAGTTTGTCCGTCAGCACCACATCGCCGCGCGCGGCGTAAAACACGCCGAACATGTGCAGCGTCAATGGTTCTTTGCTATTGGTTGTGACACTCTCAGGTTTCATGAATCTCCCCGATTCAGCAATCAACGATTGCCGCCTGCATATTGTAAGAACGCAATGTATTGGGGTGTTGACATTATACCACTGTTTTGGTAGATATCAAAGCCACTTTTGGCTCATCATGGATGCTTTCAAGATAGCAACATCATCAGCCGTCAGTCCAGCACGCACACCACGATGTAGCGTTGGGGTGCGGAGCCCACATAGTGGAATGGGTAGCAGGTCACCAGCGTCATGACCTTCTCGCTGTAGGCCTTGAAGATCCTTGGGTCATTCGGCTCCACCACCGCCATGGAAGTGACGCGGTAGGAGTAGGTGGCGCCCGGCACTTCGAGTTTGATCGTGTCGCCGTCCTTCAGTTTATCAAATCCGCGAAACACGGTGTTTCGATGGCCGAAGATCACGCAGTTTCCCACTGCGCCTGCCGGAGAGCTCCGCGGGTGGTGGGCAGCGCCCCTTGCCAGGTCTTCCTTCGTCGCGCCTTCACTCACGGCCACGCTGCGTCCCAGCGAGGGAAACACAAGCTTGCCCATAAAGGCCGGTTTTTTGGTGGGCCCAGCGCCCGGCGCTGCTGTGGCCGTCCCGGTGGGCGCGGGGGAGCCGTCGCCGGCAGTCTCGCCGGCGGTAGGGTCGTTTGCCGCATCGCCGGTCTGCAGGCTGTCACCGCCGCCGGCAGGGTCTGCGGCCAGGGTTTCGGGATGCCCGGTGAAAGCTTCGAACTCCTGCAGCATCTGGTCCACATCGTCCAGACCCTGGCTGGTTAAGATTTCGGTGGAGATGAGGTTGTAGGCGGCATATCCGATGGCGCAGAGTGACGCGGCGATGAGCACCATCCCCGTGATCCTGAGCGTTTTTCTGAGCCTTTCGGACATATTACGGCCTCCTCCTTGTGTAGATATGCACATTATAGGAGAAGAGATCATGAAACGCAATGACGGCCATTGCCATTTTTTGTACTATCATGTGCATGTAATAACAATTTGCCCACGGACCGCATCGGGTAAACATTCCGCCTGCAGCGGCGCGGATCCGGCCTTGCCGGTCAGCCTTTCGGCCCGGCTATGCGCCGCTTGGGCACCGCTTTGGTCAGCGGAATGTTGTGCGCCCCGCTGTTTGTGGTATACTGAACCTGATAAAAATCCGCAAACAAAGGAACCTCAATGGCATATAAAGATTTGCAGGAATTCATGGCCCGGCTGGAGAAGACCGGGCAGCTCAGGCGGGTCGCCGTGGAGGTGGATCCGGAGCTGGAAATCACCGAAATCGCAGACCGCGTGGTGAAAGCCGGGGGGCCGGCGCTGCTGTTTGAGCGCGTGAAGGGCTCCCGTTACCCGGTGCTCATCAATGCCTTCGGCACCATGGAGCGCATGGCGGCGGCGCTGGGCGTGGGCGATCTGGACGAAATCGGCGAGGATATTTCCGGATATTTTGAGATTTCCCAATACATCGGCCTGATCAACCAGGTGAAGGCGGTGCCGCGCCTAACCCGGCTGGCCGGCGTGTTTCCCAAGAAGCTCTCCGGCAGGGGTGCCTGCCAGGAGGTGGTGGAGAGGAATCCGGACCTTTCCACGCTGCCGGTGCTGAAATGCTGGCCCGGTGACGCCGGCAGGTTCTTCACGCTGCCGCTGGTGTTCACCCGCGACCCGGAGAGCGGCACGCAGAACTGCGGCATGTACCGCCTGCAGGTGCATGATAATACTACTACCGGCATGCACTGGCATCTGCACAAGGATGGCCGGGCGATCTATGAGAAATACAAGGCGCTGGGCGGCAGGATGCCCGTTTCTGTGGCACTGGGCTGCGACCCTTCGATTACGTATGCCGCCACAGCCCCGTTGCCTTCGATCCTTGACGAAATGCTGTTTGCCGGCTTCTTGCGCAAAGCGCCGGTGCACATGGTAAAATCCATCACCAATGAAATCTATGTGCCCGCCGATGCCGAGTTTGTGCTCGAGGGGTATGTGGACACCAACGAACCGCTGCGCCGGGAGGGCCCCTTTGGAGACCACACCGGTTACTATTCATTGGCCGACGACTACCCTGTTTTCCATGTGGAGTGCATCACGCACAAAGAGCGGCCTGTTTTTCCGGCCACCGTGGTGGGCAAGCCGCCCATGGAGGATTGCTTCCTTGGCAAAGCCACCGAGCGGATCTTTTTGCCGCTGCTGAAGCTGCAGCTGCCGGAGATTGTGGACATCAACTTCCCTCTGGAGGGCGTGTTTCACAACTGCGTGATCGTGTCGATCCAAAAGCGCTTCCCCGGCCATGCCCGCAAGGTGATGAATGCTCTCTGGGGCATGGGCCAGATGATGTATACCAAGATGATCGTCGTGGTGGACGGGGATGTGTCTCCGCAGGACATTTCCACCGTGGCGTGGAAGGTGTTCAACAACATCGACGCCCGCCGCGACCTTGCGATCAGCGAGGGGCCGCTGGACGCGCTGGACCATGCTTCCAACCTGCCGCACTACGGCGCACGGCTCGGCATTGACGCCACGAAGAAATGGCCCGAAGAAGGCCATGGCAGGCTATGGCCCGACGACATCGTCATGACCGATGAGGTCAAGGCGCTGGTGGACGGAAAGTGGGCCAGCTATGGCATTTGATGCGCTGCGGGACATAGGTGTGCGAATCACGCGCAAAATCCGCGATTACGGCACGCTGGTCATGTTTTCCCACACGGTGTTTTCCTTGTCGTTTGCCGTGGTGGCGATGCTGCTGGCCGCCGGCGGCCTGCCCTCGCTGCGCCAGATCATCTGGATCCTGCTGGCGTTTCTGAGCGCCCGCACCGGCGCCAACGCGCTGAACCGCGCCATAGACGCCGAGATTGACGGCCGCAACCCCCGCACGGCGATGCGCCAGCTGCCCAGCAAGCTCATGGGCAAGACCGAGGTGCTTGTACTCTCCGCTGTGTGCTTTGTGGCCATGGCGGTGTCCGCCGCGATGCTGAACCCGCTCTGCCTGCTCCTGTCGCCGGTGGCGCTGGTGCTGATGATCGGTTACTCCTACACCAAGCGTTTCACCTGGCTGTGCCATCTGATTCTGGGCGTCACGACGGCCTGCGCGCCGGTGGGTGCCTGGATTGCCGTGACCGGCAGCTTTTCGCTCACGCCGCTGGCGATGGGCGCAGCCAACACGCTTTGGGTGGCAGGCTTTGATGTGATCTATGGCGCACAGGATTATGACTTTGACCGGCAAAACGGTCTGCATTCCATCCCGGTGCGGTTTGGCGTAAAAAACGCGCTGGCGATCGCCGCGGTGTTTCATGTCGCAGCGGCGCTGCTGCTGGCCGCCGTGGGCTTTCTGGAGCCCCGGCTTGGCTGGATCTACGGCGCCGGCGTGTGCGCCATCGCGGTGCTGTTTGTGGTGGAGCACCGCATGGTGTCGCCGGAAAACCTGACCAACGTCAAGCTCGCCTCCTACGGCATCAACCAGATCGTGAGCCTGGTGCTGTTGGTTTCAGGGGTGCTGGATGCGCTGATATAACTCCCCCTCAACGCATTGCAATGCAATGCTCTGCTTTACTCCTGTATCAGCTTCGCTGACACTACGCAAAGTCGGAGGCTAACGCCTGCCGCCTGAGGGAGACATCCATGGAAATCCCCCCTGCCCCTTGCGAGGGGCATCCCCCCTTGAATTTTTGCCTTTTGCAAAAACAAGGGAGGGTAGGGAGGAAACGGGATCCATTTGTGGAACTAAACCTTCGCGAGGTTAATCATTGAGTAAATACGTCCTCGGCATTACCGGCGCCAGCGGCAGCGCCTACGCGGTCAGGCTTGGAGAGGCCCTGCTTGCGCAGGGAGCTCTGGTTCACCTGATCTGCACCGACAATGGCCGCAAGGTGTTTGCCCATGAGACGGGGCTGCCTTTGGATGAATGGGCCGGCCAATGGGCAAAGCAAACCGGCAGGCTCATCCTGGAAGACAACGGCAACCTGTTTTCTTCCATCGCCAGCGGTTCCAATCCGGCTGACGCCGTGGTGATCGTCCCCTGCTCGATGAGCACGCTGGGGGAGATTGCCTGCGGCACGGGCAAAACGCTCCTTTGCCGCGCCGCCGACGTGGCGCTCAAGGAAGGGCGGAAGCTCCTGATCGTGCCAAGGGAAACGCCGCTGAGCGCCATCCACCTGGAAAACATGCTAAAGCTCGCCCGCATGGGCGCTGGCATCCTGCCGGCCATGCCGGGCTTTTACAACAAGCCGCAGACGCTGGATGACGCCGTGGCCTTTGTGGCCGGCAGGGCGTTGGACTGGCTTGGTGTGCCCCACAATCTGACAACCCGCTGGGAGGAACCGACCAAATGAAGAAGCCCCTGGCCATACTGCTTGCCACACTCCTGATCCTGGGCATGACCGCCTGCGGCACTGCCGCCCCATCGGGCAAGACGCTCACACTGGGCGCGCTGCCCAGCATTGACGTGATCCCCTTCGTGATTGCCGAAAAGCAGGGCTATTTCAAAAAGTACGGCCTCTCGTTCAAGCTGGAGCTGTTCAGCAGCGCCAAAGACCGTGACGCCGCGTTCCAGTCCGGATCGCTGGATGGTTTCTGCTGTGACGAGGTGGCCGTGTGCATCTACCAGAACGGCGGCACCGATTTGAAGATCACCGGTATGACCGACGGGGAGTATGCTCTGGTTGCCGGCAAGGATTCCGGGGTTTCTGATCTGGCGGCGATGAAGGGCCGCAGCGTGGCGATATCAGAGAAAACACTGATTGAGTTTGTGCTGGATAAGATGCTGGAAAGCGGCGGCCTTGCGCCGGATGCTGTTGTGAAGACTGCCGTGCCGGCCGTGCCGGTGCGCCTGGAGATGCTGAACGCCGCCCAGGTGGACGCCGCGCTGCTGCCGGAGCCCTTTGCCACATTTGCAGAAAACGGCGGCGGCAAGCGCCTTTCTTCCGCCACGCAAATCGGCCTTTACCCCTCGGTGATTGCCTTTGAGAAAAAGGTGATTGACAGCCGCCGGGCCGACATCGCCGCGATGTATCGGGCCTATAACGATGCGGTGGATTATCTCAACAGCACGCCGATTTCCGAATATGAGGAGCTGATCATCAAGACTGTGGGCTACCCGGAGGAGATGCGCGGCAAGATTGTGCTGCCCAAGTTCACCAAGGACATGATGCCCGGTGAATCTGACCTGGCCGCGGTGGTGGCATGGGCCTCATCCAAGGGGCTTTGCGCCAGCACGCTGGCACCAAAGGATCTGGTGGAAAAAGTGCGTTGAGCCCCCGGCCCGCCTGATAGGATTATGATGCTGGAAATCAAAGATCTCACCATCACATACGGCGAAGGCCCCGCGGCGGTGCACGCCCTCGGGCCTTTTTCGCTGCACCTGGAAGCCGGTGACATCTGTGGCATCATCGGCCCGTCGGGCTGTGGCAAATCCACGCTGCTGCACGCGCTGACCGGTGTGGTCAGGCCCGGCGGCGGGTCGATCCTGCTGCGCGGCGAGCCGGTGAACCCGGCGCGGCACAGCATTGGCTTTATCCCGCAGGATTTCGGCCTGCTGCCCTGGCGCACTGTGAAGCAGAACTGCCTGCTGCCTTTCTTAATCCGTAAAAAGGCGTTGACAGCCGATGTGCTGGAGCGGTTTGCCGGGCTTGCCGCACGGTTGGGCATTGAGGGATTGCTGGAGCGGTATCCCAGGGAGCTTTCCGGCGGGCAGCGGCAGCGGGCGGCGATCCTGCGGGCATTCCTGATGGAGCCCGACCTGCTGCTGATGGACGAACCCTTTTCGGCGCTGGACGCGCTCACCCGCGAGGAGGCACAGGAGCTGTTTCTCCACCTGTGGGGCAGGCAGCGCGTGACCACTGTTTTTGTGACCCACAGCATTGAGGAAGCGGTGATGATGGGCCGGCGCATTGTTGTGATGAGCCACGGCCCCGGCAGGGTGGCGGAGACGGTGGAGAACCCCCATTTCGGCGCGGATGGAATGCGGACAAGCAGCGGGTTTCATGAGATGACTGACTCCATTCGGGGCATCGTGAACGAGGTGTGGCGGCGATGAAGCGAAAACTGCTGTTGTTTGCCGAAGGCTTTCTTGCCCTCCATGCCATCTGGCTGGTGCTCGCTCTGCTGCTCAACCTGAGGGCGCTGCCCACACCCATCGCCGTGTATGCCAGGGCAGGCAAGCTTCTCACCGACGGCCTGGCGCTGCACGCGCTGGCCAGCCTTTTCCGGGTGGCTTGCGGCTTGCTGATTGCGCTGCTGGCGGGCGGCATGCTGGGTCTTCTGATGGCCCGGTCGCCCCGCTGGAACCGCCTGCTGCACCCGTTGGTTTATCTCACCTACCCGGTGCCCAAAACGGCGCTGCTGCCGGTCATCATGCTGCTTTTTGGCCTGGGCGACGGCTCCAAGATCGCTGTGATCGTGCTGATTGTGGTGTTTCAGGTGATCGTGGTGGTGCGCGGTGCTGCGCTGAACGTGCCGCAGGAGACCTACAACCACCTGAAGAGCCTTGGCGCCACGGGCATGCAGGCATTCCGCCACGCCACGCTGCCGGCGATCCTGCCGGAGCTTCTGACCAACACCAAGGTCTCCATCGGCACGGCGCTGTCCATCCTGTTTTTCACAGAGGTCTATGGCACCCACTGGGGCCTTGGCTATTACATCATGGACGCGTGGACACGCATCGACTACCCCGGCATGTATCTGGGGATCCTTGTGATCGGGCTGCTGGGGTTTGTGCTGTTTGTGGGTATGGATGTGCTGGAGGAAAGGCTGTGCAAGTGGAAACACCGCCAATGAGCTGGTATGGTTGCCCACCCTTGGCCGGGCTGACGTGGGGAGAGGGCTTTTTCGCGGGGTTTCACCCCAGCCCTTCTTGTGACAAATAACGCACTGCCTACTCAGGGCGAATCAAATTGCACATGGCGGTCAACGTGCGGGCCGGGCTCCGTCCCGGCCCGATTTCCCACGGAACGAGATGGAGCGTTTTATTCCTTGTATGGGCGGTTCACAAACCGCCCATCGGATCTTTTGAGGGTTACTTCCTCCCATACCTTCTCTTCAAACTCCAGAAGACAAGCGCAGGCAGCGCCGCAATCAGGAAGACTTCCCAGCGGCTGCCATAGCGGGACACCCGGCCGTCGGCGCCCCATTGCATCGGGATGTGCTCCGGCAGAAAGGGAAACACCACCGCCGCGATCACCACGCACACAATGAGCACAATCAGTGGCCCGCGGTTCTGTTTGAAGAAGTTTTGGCTCTGTTCGTTCATATCATTCACCCATCGATTCTATAATAGCGGATGGACGCGATGTCCAGCGCCTTCACACCGGCCAGCGACTGGGCGGCCATCAGCGCTGCCAGCAGCGCATAAACCAGCCACTCCGGCAGCTGCAGCAACACCAGCACCACGGCGGCCAGCACCTCCACGCCAAGCACCACGGCGCAGGCCACCATCGAGATCATCACATTCAGGTTCTGTTTCACGGCTTCGTAGGGGTTTGTCCAGTGGAGCTTGGGCCGGATCAGGTCCGGCAGCATGTTCACGATCGTGCAGGGGATCGCCCCCAGCAGCCCCAGTGCCAGCGCCAGCGCGCAGCGGTAAGGGCTCATGTGCAGCATCACGGCCATCATCACGGCGGTGAGCACCAGGCCCGCCGCCGCCACGGCATAGGCCGCCAGAAACTTGGCATAGACCTGCTGCCGGGGCGGCACCGGGATCATCCGCGACACCCAGAAAGTGCGGCCCTCCCGCGATAGCGACGTGGAGGCCGTCACGTTCACCACCGAGACCAGTGACATCAGCGCCACCGCTCCCAGCGTGATCAGCAATGAGTTTGAGGGGTCATTGATGAGTGCACGGATGCCGGTGACAGCGTCAGCCCCTTGTGTCATTGACATCATCAAAAGCACCGGCAGCAGCAGCGAAGCCAGCAGGCAGTTCATCGCAAAGGCCGGCGTGCGCAGCAGCAACCGCAACTCCCTGAGGAAAAGCGACCGCACCGGGCCAAACACCGGCGCTTCGCTGACCGCGCGTGTGTTGGCGGTGGGGCGTCTCTTGCGCTCGGCTTCTTCCAGCAGCACGGCGCTGCGATAGTAAACCCTCTCGCTGAGGAGCAGCAGCGCTGCGCCGAGCGCCGCGGAAACGGCGATATAGAGCAGCAAAAACAGCACCGACTCACCGTCGGATTGAGTGAGCGCCAGCGTGGCCCAGGCGCTGGGCGGGAAGGCCGCCCCGGCCGCGTTGATGAACCGGGCTTGCTCGTTCAGCAGATCCGCCAAAGCGCCGGCGTCGGTGCTGGAAGCGGCAAACCGCTGCGCAAACAGATTGAAGCCAATGATTGCAGCCGTGGCAAGCAAGCTTCCGATGATGGCAAAAAGGTCCTTGCGGCGGCCCAGGTTCATCAGCCGCATCAGCCCCAGCGCCGCCACCGAAGACAGCAGCATCGGGATGGCCGGTGAAATCGCGACCAGCACCACGGCCTTCAGCCAGTAAAACAGGCCGGATGCCTGCCCCGCGCCATAGATGATCACCGGCGGCAGCAGGATGGGCAGCGCCAGCAGGTATTGATACACCATCACCACCGCGAACTTGCTGCCGAGCACCTGCCAGGGTTTCAGTGGCATCGGCATCAGGTTGGCGATATCTCTGGAATAATAGAACACGCCGATCACATAAAACACGCCGGTGACCAGCAGAAACATCTGCAGACCCAGGATGGACATCACCAGCACAATCTCCGGCCGGCCGGAAGCCAGGCCTGCCTGATAGATCGAGCCCATCAGCAGGCTATACATTGAAATCAGGCCGAAGGCCGCGATACCAATGGCTGTGCCCACCAGCAGCGTCTGCGGCACCTTGTCCGTCTCCTTGCGGAAGCGGAACCGGAGCGCCGAGATGCCGAAGTTCACATTGAGCTGCAGCCAGAAAAGCCTGAGGAAATTCTTCATGCTTCCGTGAGCTCCAGGAATATGCTTTCCAGCGATTCGGCAGCGTCACCCTGCCGCAGCTCCTCCAGCGTGCCGATGGCGACCAGCTTGCCGTGGTTCACAATGCCGATGCGGTCACACAGCTTTTCTGCCACCTCCAACACATGGGTGGAAAAAAACACCGTGTTGCCGGCCTGGCAATGACCGCGCATCAGATCTTTCAGCAGGCGCGCCGACTTCGGGTCCAGGCCCACCAGCGGCTCGTCCAGGATCCAAACCGCCGGGTCGTGGATCAGCGCGCCGGTTAGTATGATCTTCTGGCGCATGCCGTGGCTGTAACTCTTGATCAGATCCTGCGCGGCGTTGTCCAGCTCAAACAGGCCGAGGAAACGCTCAATACGCTCCTTGCGCCTCTCTTTGGGCACATGGTAGACGTCGGCCATGAAGTTGAGATATTCCAGGCCGGTCAGGCGCTCAAACATATCCGGGTTATCCGGCACATAGCCGATGCCCATCCGGGCCTCAATCGGCTGCTTTTGAATATCTTTGCCGTTCAAGAGGATCTTGCCCCGGTCGGGGTTCAAAAGCCCGACCATCATCTTGATCGTGGTGGTTTTGCCCGCACCGTTGGGGCCGAGAAAGCCGAAAATCTCGCCGGAGCGCACTTCCAGGCTCAGGCTGTCCACAGCCTTCACGCTGCCCTTGTTATAGCTTTTGGATACGTCGCTGATGCTGATCATCCGATCCTCCTGGCAGAGCCGGAAGTCCAATTTGTTCCATATGGCCGGCATACCGGAAATGATATGCCCGGATTCCTGTATAGTCAACAAAATTTGTCTATAAACATAAATCCTGCTTGACAGTGGATGATTTTCATAATAGAATGACCGAGGTCATAAAATGACCACAGTCATTTCCGAGGTAGATTCATGTATGAGCAACAAAGAAAACAGATCCGGGAGCACATCATCGACACGGCGGTCCGGCTCTTCCGCGAGAAGGGTTATGGCACCGTGACGGTGGAGGAAGTCACCAAAGCAGTGGGCGTGGCCAAGGGGACGTTCTACAACTTCTTCAAAAGCAAGCGCGACATCCTGATGGCATGGGCCGCCGGGCAGTTCGCTGGCATGGACCTGGCGCCAGCGATTGACGGGGGCTCCACCGTGCTGCAGAACCTGCACAAACTGGTGGATACCGTGTGCGCGAAGGCAGCGGCCGATAGTGCTTTGTTTATGAGCTTCCTGCAGGAGTTGGTTCTGATGGACCGGGGCGCGCTGCCTGTGGGCGCGTTCGACTTTGAACAGGTGCTGTCCACTGTGCTCCTGGCTTCGTCGGACTTCCGCCGCGTCGGAGAGCCGGGGCTTGCCTTGAAGGTGCATGTGCTCAACAGCCTGCTGTTTGCCGAGATGTTGGACTGGATGCGGTCAGGGCAGCCGATTGGCGGCATGGCGGGCAGGCTGAAGGAAGTCGCCGATGTTTGCATCCATGGGATTTATGAATAGGAAAATCATCTGAAAGAGGTCTATCCATGATTAAGAAAATCTCTGCAATCACATCCATCGTCATTGGCGTCGGAATTGCCGGTATCTGGGTGATGTTGCTGGCCGGCGGCAATGTGCCGGAGCTCAGAACCGAGCCAATTCGCATCGCTGTGCATCTCTTCTCCGAATACCTCACGGCGGCGTTTCTGCTGGCCGGCGGCATCGGGACGCTGCTGGGCAGGGGCTGGGCGCGGCGGGTGTTCCCGGTGTCTATGGGCATGCTGATATATTCGGTGCTGACCGGCTTCGGGTATTTCACGCAGCTGGGGCAGTATGCGTTGACGGCGATGTTTGCGCTGTTCTTTGCGCTGGCGGTGCTGTTCGTTATTGTGGTTCGTGAGGATCGGCACGCCAAGTTGAACTGATGTTCAGGCTTGAAACGCCCGCCTTCATCACTGTGTGGCGCAGCAAGCTGTTATACATAAAAAGCGATTTTAAGTTCTTGATCAGGATGTTGGTGCGCAGATCCCGGGTGCTTTTGGCATAACGCGCCTCAAAGCCCTCAATGCCCGGCAGAAGGCTTTCAGCCAATGCCTCCGCACTGCGGAAGGCGTAGCTCAGGCCTTCGCAGGAGCTGGGGCTGATGAACCCTGCCGCCTCGCCGGCCAGCGCGATGCCGTCGGCTCCGGTGCAAATCTGCCGCATGGAGGTTGGCCGGAGGATCATTGCCCCCTCCCGGCGGATCAGCTTGCCCAGCCGGATTCCCCAGGGAGCAAGTTTTTCCTTCAGGCGCTCAAACTTGGTTGCGGCGTCGCCTCCGGGCCGCAGCGCCGCGCCCAGCAGCAGCGCGCCGTCCTTGGGGATCGTCCAGCTGTAGAAGTCTGTCGTCTCATCGTCAAAAAGCGCCGAAAAGAACGGCGACTGGCTCCGATCTTCAAACCACTCCTGGATTGCCACATAGCGCTCGGGGTGCGTAGCACCTGGCACAGCCAGCCGCCGCACTGGGGAGGAGGCACCGTCGGCGCCGATCAGCACCGACGCGTCTTCTACCCACTCCCGGCCCGCTGCCGCCAGCCGGATGCGAAAGCCACTTTCGATGCGCTCAAAGCCTTTGAACTGGCAGCCGAAGCGCGTGTCCGCACGGGGAGCCAGCGACACAAGCCAGCGGTCAAACCGTTCCCTGTCTATATTGATATAAAAGCGCTGGTAATGCCGCTCCAACCCGGCAGCCAGGTCGATTGTCCGCACGGCGAAAAGCTGCGGGCCCGCCAGCACCCCGGAGGGCAGCCCCAGGCCCAGACGGGCGATGGCCTGCTGGGCGTCCGGCGCCACCAGGCCGCCGCAGCACTTGCCGGGCGCGCCGTTGGGGTCATGATCCAGCCGCCTGCGGTCCACCAGGAGCACCTTGTATTGCCGCGCGAGCATACTTGCCAGCGTGGAGCCCGCCGGCCCCGCGCCAATGATGGCGACATCATATTTCATGCGCTGATCCTTTCGCCCGCGTGCCGGCGAGAAAAATAAATTCTGATTACTCAATGGGTTCTGGTGCGGGTTGACTGTAGCACAGAGCTTCTGCACTGTCAATTGCGACCGTTTTTGCATGTTTTTCGCCCTGAATGCGCATGAATTCTGCGTTTTTGCCGCGGACCGGGCGCGTGCCGGACGCTCCGGCAACCCATACCTGGTGTGCGCAGGATGGTTCTGTTTCAGAACAATATACACTCTGTCGTATAAACATACGGGCCTTGCCACCATATGGCGGACACATATATCGATAAAACAATAACCAAAAATATGCAACAAAGATGTTGTATTTTCCATATGTTTGGGGTATTTTCTTGTTAGGCCGCAAGGATCAAGGTTCTTCGGCCACGGATACAAAACGACAAAGGTAAACCTGCCGAAAGGCAGGGGCACAAAGCTACAGGGCCTAAAGGCGAAAGCCCATGGCAGCCAGTTGCCGAAAGCTGTATGGCTCCACCCAAGCAGGCATGCCTGCTGGATTTGAGCTACCTACCGCGCTTGGCAACTTGCCAGGCGCGGTTTTTGTTTCCGGCCCCAAGCAGCACGACACAGACATTCCCGATAATAGTAAACCTGCTGAAAGGCAGCGACACAAAGCTACAGGGCCTAAAGGCGAAAGCCCATGGCAGCCAGTTGCCGAAGGATGATAGGCTTCCCCATTGGGTGAAGGCGCGCTTTGCCTCCCCATCGGGCCATCAGCTTCATCACCGCAGCCGGCAACAAACCGACTGCGGTTTTCTTTTGGAGGGGCAAATGCGCGAGATCTGGTTTCCGGCACTGGCACTGGCTCTGGGGTTGACCCTGGGCCCGGCGCTGGCCGCCTATGCTCGGTGGATCGCGCGGTGCAGGAAGCCGGCGTTGGAAGGCGGGTTTGCCCCGTGGGCCGTGATGGCCGCCTCCGCCGCAAACGGCCTGGGTTGGCTCATGGCGGCGCTGCTGGGCAAGTCGCCCGTGGATATGGCAACCCTCATGCTGATGACCTCCGCCGGTGTGGTGCTCACACTGATTGATACGTCCATCCGCATCATCCCCAACGAGCTGGCGGCGGCACTGCTGGCGCTCTCGGCGGCACTGGTGATGCTGGACCAGGGCTGGGCTGGGCTGCCCGGCAGGATTGTCGGTTTCCTGGTGGCCCTCACGATGCTGCTGGTAGCGATGCTGATCGCAGGCGGCAAGGTGGGCGGCGGCGATGTGAAGCTGGGCGCGGCGGTGGGGTTTGCCGCAGGGTTCCCCAATGTGCTGATGGCAATCCTGCTGATGGCGCTGCTCTCGGCGGTGGCTGCCGGTGTCGGCATCCGGATGAAGCGGATGGGGAAGAACACCCCGATGCCCTTCGCGGGGTTCCTGATGGCGGGGCTGGTGCTCACGCTGATGCTGGATCGGATGGGCGCTCTGGGGTTTCTGGCCTGGTGAACGGCCACATGAATTTGGGTTTCATTGAATGACATAAACCAAATGATCAAGGAGGGAAGCACAATGAAGAAGAACCTGTTGGCTTGCACGATGAAGGACGAGGAAGGCCAGGGCATGGTGGAATAC
>JAEYYW010000178.1 GCA_023428265.1 Bacillota bacterium
TCCAGCGCGAAGTGATAAAACAGCGGGTCTTTGCGGGCCACGGCCCGCTCCAGGTCTTCGGTGTCGTCCAGCGCGGCTAGATGATGCTCCAGCAGCTTATCCGCAAGCATTTCCGGATACACCGCCAATCTCTCCTTCATTTCCCGCAGGAAGCCGCCACGGTCCAGCAGCACCTCCATGCCCAAATACATCGCGCAACGACCGGTTGGGTAAAAGTAAGTGCCTTCCCGATCCGGCTGTTCACCGCGCAGCACGGCGTCTACCTCGGCGGCAGCTTGCTCCAAGGTGAAGTACATGAGCCAGGTCTCCACGCCCCCGATGCGGGCAAAATCCCCATCGCCCCATCGCCCGCCGCTGAACACGCTAACCTGCATGATGTCAAGTTCGTTGCACATGCTGTCAAGTATCGCCTTCCGGGCTTCCTGGGATGGGATTATGTCACAATACAGAAAGACATCGATGTCTCCCTCTGCCGGTGACTGGGGCAGCGCCCCGCCGCCGCTGCGGCCGATGGACTGCACACCGGGAAGGGTGGAAGCCAGTTGGATCAGCTTGGTATATGTAGCCTCCAGTTGGTTGGGCATGTGCTTCCTCTCTCGTATGTAGTTGTTCGGAGCTTGGCGTCATCCTGGCCGGGTCTGAACACGGCCCTTACCGAGTGAAATCAGGAGCTGGCCGAAAGAACGCAGCTTTCCTCCCGATGATCTCATCAATCTTACTGATGTAATACTCGATGCTTTTGGGATTCGGAAATCGCTCGTGGCGGGTTTGCTCATAAAACATCCGCTTTGAAACCGCTCCGGCCCCCAGCGCAATGATGTCATGGGTTTCTTCCATCATGTCAATGTTATAGACACACGCCGTGCCGGGCAGGGCGTAACCCACGTTTTCCAGATTGCCGGCCATATACTTCTGGCGATACATGTAGTATGGCTCCATCCCCCGCCCTGCCGCAAACGCGTGGGCAAGCTCCACCATGCGGGCGGCCTCGGCATCATCGGGCAGCGGAAAATCAGCCAGCCGCTCATTGAGCCTGGAGGAATGCTTGATCGCCAGCGTGTGCACAGTGAGATTGTCCATGTCCAGACCGGCCAAAGCAGCCAGCGTGGCGGCCATGTCGGAGGCTGTTTCCCCGGGCAGGCCGGCAATCAGGTCCATATTGATCTGGCTGAGGCCGGCGGCGCGGGCCATCGCGTATGCCTCCAGCACATCCTCCGGCGTGTGATCGCGGCCAATGGCCCGGAGTGTGCGGGCGTTCATCGTTTGCGGGTTGATGCTCACGCGCCCCACGCCCATGGCTTTGAGCATCGCCATGGTTTCGGCAGTCACACTGTCCGGCCGGCCGGCCTCCACGGTGAACTCGGCCGCGCCGGGAAAGGCCCGCTGCGCTTCTTCCAGCACACGCCGCAGCTGCTCCGTGGGGATGGCCACCGGCGTGCCGCCGCCCACATAAATGGCGCGGCAGCTGCGGCCCAGCTCACTCATCAGAGCACCGAACGCAGCGATTTCCCGGAGCAGCGCCTCCACATAGGCGTGGGCCAGCTTGGGCTTGCGCATGTCGGCGCTGAAGAACGAGCAATAGAGGCAGCGGGTGCGGCAGAACGGGATGCCGATATAGACATCGTAATGAGCCTGGTCACCCCAGGTGTGGATGCCTTGCTGCGCCTGCAGGATATCGCCCACCAGCCGCGCCTTGGGCTCCGACACATCAAATACGGTCCGCAGCGCTTCCACCACAGCCGGCAGGCTGCTCTGCCCCATTTCGTCAATGAGCTGCCGGGCAAGCTTTGTGGGCCGGATGCCGGTCAGCGATCCCCATGGCGGGGAGAAGCCCTGATCCTGCTTCAGGAGCACATAAAGACATAGCTTGGCATAGCGCTTTTTCAGGCGCTCCACCAGCAAGCTGTCGGCGCTCTGCACCGCGTCAAATACCATTTCCCGGGCAATGGGAGCCTGGCCGGGCCGGGTGAGCTCGCACCGCTCCACCCATTGCCCCTGCCGCTCCTCAAAGCGATGATCAACGGCTAGCTCCGCATCCGGCGCGTCCGCAGCAATTTTCCCCATGCCGAAGAAGAGCCGGATCACATCGGCCATATCGTTGAAAAACGCCGGTTGGCTTGTTGTAAATCGGATCATATGCTGATCTGGTTCATCACCCGCTCCCTGCCAATGGTGCTGGGCTGGCCATGGCCGGGGTAGATCACAATGTGTTCGTCCAGAGAAAGCAGCCGTGCCAGCGAAAGCATCAGTGCATCCATGTCGCCGCCGGGAAACCCGGTGTTGCCATAACTGCCGCGAAACAGCGTGTCGCCGGTAAACAGGTCATCCCCTACCAAAAAGCAGCAGGAGCCCGGCGTGTGCCCCGGTGTGTGCAGCGCCTTCACAGATAGGGATCCAACGGCAATCTCACTGCCCTCGGCCAGCTCCACATCCACATGGCGCCCGGTGATGGGCGGCTGCCGGAACGGGCCGGACATGTTGCGCATCGGGTCGCTGAGGCCGGGCCGGTCCAGACTGTGGATCAACACCTGGGCACCGGTGCGCTCCCGCAACTCGTCAGAACCTGACACATGGTCAAAGTGGCAATGGGTCAGCAGGATCTGGCGGATTAAAGCGCCCTCCGCTTCCGCCGCCTGCAGCAACTGCTCCACGTTGATGTCCACATCGATGGCGGCGGCAGTGCCGGTTTCCTTGCAGATCAGAAGATAACTGCGGCCGTCATTCCGGCCTGTCGGTATGGGGATGATTTTATACGCGGCCATTAAAAGGCCCTCCTGCTATCCAATAAGATTGTGACCGGCCCGTCATTGATGAGGTGCACCTCCATCTCCGCCCGGAATTGCCCGGTCTGCACCTCCAGCCCGGCGCGTTGAAGAAAGCCCACGGCGGCTTGGTACCACCGCTCGCCCTCGTCTGGGGCGGCGGCATTGGAAAAGCTGGGCCTTCTGCCATGGCGGGCATCGCCCAGCAACGTGAACTGCGAGACCACCAACACGCTGCCATCCACATCGCCCACGGCCAGGTTCATCTTGCCCTCGCCATCCTCAAAGATGCGCAGGCCGATGATCTTGGTGCAGATGTAATCCAGATCTTTCTCGTTGTCACCCATCTCCACGCCGAGGAGCACCAGCAAACCGTGGCCGATCTGGCCGACGGTCTGGTTTGCCACGTCTACTTTGGCGGATTTGACACGTTGGATCACTGCACGCATGGGGGCTCCGGATGTATCAGAATATTTTCATTCCAATCATACACGAAGCATTGAGTAATGAAAAGTGGCAAGCCGTATGCACAAGAGATTTGACAATGGAGTTAAAATGGTTTGACAGAAATTTAGTCTATCTGGCGCAAACGTTAACTCTCAGTTAGTTGGAATGTCATTCTGCCGGGTTGTTTCCAACGGGGCTGTTTCATTCTGTACTTGCCTGCTCATTGCTTCCTGAATTTTCTTGGAAAACTGTGACAAGAAGGCTTCTTCATCGATTGAAGCGGTGATTTCCGCGTCTCTTATTAACTCTGATGATACAGCTGATCGCTTCCCTCCTTCGAACTTCCAGTCGCGATATGAAACCATGCCGTCGTTTATCGGGAATAAATCTGAGAATGTTCCGGCCATTACATCGCCGAACTCGGGAATTCTTAGAGGATCGTTCTCTATATTGACATTTTCGTTATGGCTTATAATAAAGGTAATGAAATAGTACTCCTGCCCTTCCAGCAATCTAAACTCATCTTCTGCCAGTAATCTTGTCGACTGTCCGGACACAACCTTTATGCTATCTTTTATCCCAGGAATATCTCCATAAAGAATACTCCCTATTTTGACATAACAAACAGAGAGCCATTGATCCACCATATGTATGTCTTCTTTCGTACCTATATTGTAACTAATCTGTACTTCATCAACCTTTTCTATTCTGCCTTTAAAAATGAACTCGTTGCTTAAATTCTGAAACAACTTCTCTTCGTTGAATGGTGCTAGTGAAGCGCTTCCATAATTAGGTTCCTTGAGTGGTGGCGAGATTTTCACCGTTCTTAACAATGGATCCTGAGATGATGAACTGCACGCACTAAAGAAACCAGCCAATAGCAAAACAAAACACACGAGCAACGCATGAATCCTATTCATGACACATCCCCTATATTTCAAGTCAATAATATTATGACTAATGAAGTTGGAAATTGTCAAACGAATAATTCTCATGATAGAAAATACAGACTTGCCAGAAAATATCGAAATGATTAAACGATTTGATCACGTCCCCCGATACACGTCAATCATCTCCGGGATCTTTCGGAACGCTCTGATCAGTGATTCCAGCTGCACCTTGTCCTTAATCTGAATGAGCATCGCCATATTGGCCACGCCCTTGGCCGTCACCTTGGCGTTCACCTCAATCATGTGGGCATCCACCGCATCAATGGCTTTGTATATATCCACAATGAGGGCCGGCCGGTCATATGCGCTCAAGTGCAGGCGGGCGCGATAAGCCGAATCGGCGTCATCTTCCCAAGCCACGTCTATGAAACGGCTGGCGTCGTTCATGAGATCAATGATGCTGGGGCAGTCGCGGCGGTGCACAGACACGCCTCGGCCCCGGGTGATGAAGCCCACGATCTCGTCGTGGGGCACCGGGTTGCAGCACTGGGCGAAGCGCACCAGCATGTTTTTGTGGCCTTTCACGATGATGCCGCGGCTGGATGGCGGCTTCTTCTGCGCCTTTGCGGCGGCGCCGGGTGCGGCCTCGGCCTGCTTGGCCTTCTGCTCGCGGCGGTGCTCGGCCAGCAGCCTTTGCAGCACCTGCCCGGTGGTAAGCCCGCCGTAGCCCACGGCGGCGTACATATCTTCCACGGAGCTCAGCGTGAACTTCTTATACAGCTTCTGCAGCCATTCCGGCTTCAGAAGGTCACTCAGCGGCACGCCGGAGCGCTTGGCGGCCTCCTCCAGCATGTCCTGGCCTTTTTCAATGTTTTCGTCTTTGTATTCTTTCTTAAACCAGGCGCGGATCTTGTTGCGGGCCTGGGGTGTCTTGACAATGTTGAGCCAGTCGCGGCTGGGCCCCCGGTTGGTGTTGGAGGTGATGATTTCCACAATGTCGCCGGTTTTGAGCTCGGCATTCAGGTTTGCCATCTTGCCGTTCACCTTGGCGCCCACACACTTGTTGCCCACGGCGCTGTGGATCATATAGGCAAAGTCCACCGGTGTGGCGCCCTTGGGCAGATCCACCACATCGCCCTTGGGGGTGAATACGAACACTTCGGTGGAAAAAAGGTCCAGCTTCAGGGAATCCATGAACTCATGGGCGTCCCGCGTCTCGTTTTGCCACTCCAGGATCTGCCGGAGCCAGGCCAGCTTGCTGTCAAACTGGTTGCCCGCGCCGGATTCCTTCTCCTTATATTTCCAGTGGGCCGCAATGCCGTATTCCGCGGTGCGGTGCATCTCCCAGGTGCGGATCTGCACTTCAAACGGCGCACCGCCACGACCAATCACCGTGGTGTGCAGCGATTGGTAGAGGTTTGCCTTTGGCACGGCGATATAATCCTTGAACCGGCCCGGCAGCGGCCGCCATAACGTGTGCACAATGCCCAGCACGCCGTAGCAATCCTTCACGGTGTCCACGATCACGCGCACGGCGGACAGGTCATAGATCTGCTCCAGAGACTTGTGCTGCTCCTTCATCTTGCGGTAGATGCTGGCGTAATGCTTGAGGCGGCCCTCAATGGTGGCGGTGATATCCGCGTCCACAAGCCGCTCCCGGATCTGGGCGGTCACCATGTCGATCTCCGCGCGCCGGCTGGCAACCGTTGCCTCCAGCTGCCGGGCAACCTCGGCATAACCGTCAGGGTCCAGGTAACGCAGAGCCAGGTCTTCCAGCTCCACCTTGATCTTGAAGATACCAAGCCGGTGGGCCAGCGGAGCATAAATTTCACGGGTCTCGCGGGCCACAGCCACCTGCTTTTCCCTGGGGCAGGCGTCCAGCGTGCGCATGTTGTGCAGGCGATCGGCCAGCTTGATCATGATCACGCGGATGTCCTGCGACATCGCCAGCAGCATCTTGCGGATGCTCTCCGCCTGCCGCTCCTCATTGCTGCTGAACTCCACCTTGCTGATTTTGGTGAGGCCATCCACAATGAGCGCGATTTCCGGCCCAAATTTCTCCTTGATCTCCTCCAGTGTGACGATCGTGTCTTCCACGGTGTCGTGGAGCAAGCCCGCGGCGATCGTGGTGGCGTCCATGTCCATATCCAAAAGGATTGTGGCAACCTGGCAGGGGTGAATGAAGTAAGGCTCGCCGGTTTGGCGGGCCTGCCCCTCATGGGCGGTCTGCGCAAAGTGATAAGCCCGCTCAATCAGGTTGACGTCAAGCTTGCCTGCTGCTTCCTTTTGAATCCGGTCAATGAACCCGTTCACACAAAACTCCTTTGGAGATGGATGCTTTTATAGTATTATTCCCATAATCAAGGGGTGAGAAACTCCCAATGATTCACAACAAGGCGGGGAACCTCCCCGCCTTGCCTCATAGCACCTGCTCTAGAACTTAATTGCCGAGAAAACGTCATACCCCTGCAGGATCTCTTTGCCGGAATACATCGTCATCTCCATCGCAAAACATACACACACGATTTCCGCGCCCATCTTTTCCAGCAACTGGCAGGTGGCAAGCGCCGTGCTGCCGGTGGCAAGCAGGTCATCCACCACGACCACGCGCTGACCGGGTAAAACGGCATCCTTGTGCACTTCCAGCGTGTCGCTGCGGCCCTGCTCGATCTGGTATTCATAGCGGAACACCTCAGCGGGCAGCTTGCCGGGGCGGCGCACCGGCACAAAACCGGCCTTCAGAAGATAAGCCAGCGGCGCACCGATCACGAAGCCTCGGGCCTCGGGGCCGGCCACGATGTCAATGCCCTTGCCCTTCAGGTGCTCATGCATCCTGTCCAGCAGCGCAGAGAAGGCCTCACCGTCCTTCAACAGCGTCGTGATATCCCGGTAACGGATGCCGGGCATTGGAAAGTCCTGCACCAAGCGCACTTTGTCCTTCAGATTCATCACCGCACCTCCTGATCGATTCCGTCAACCGCTGCCAGATCACACTTGTGTTCAGATCGGCCTTTGCCGCCGGCTCTGCCGGCCGCAGCCAAACGGGCTTGTCCAGCTCCAGCAGGAGCCCCAGCTCCATAAAGATCCGGGCAGAAACTTCGGCGCGCCACGGCGATATGCCATCGCGCTCCAGCCAGTGCCAATCGGCGGGGCCTGCCGGGCCAGCCTTTGAAAGGAGCGCGCCCTTGATCAGGCGATAAACCCGAAGCAGCTCCTCCCGGCAGAACTCCCCGGCCTGAGGGGCAGAAGAGTTACCGCTAATTATAATGCAGTTTTCCACATTGTTCAATCTTTCGGCAATGCGGGTTTTCATGTCTCCGCTCAACGATCCGTCAAACAGGAAAACGCGCTCGTAACCTTCAAGCGGGACGGCCTTCCAGTCAGGGGCAAGCACCAACGCGTTTTCACGGCGGGCAGCCTGATGTGCCGCCCCCACGCCGGCATACACCCTGTCCAGAAGGCTGTCGTGCCGCAGCGCCTCCAGCAGGGCGAGCGCTGTGGTTTCCGTCAGGCAAAGCGCCAGAGTGCCCCAGCAGGAGCCGCGCACCGCTTCCAGAAAGGCTGATACGCCGGTTTGCCATCCCAGCGGCACAGCGGGTTCATCGCCGTCGGCCAGCCTCACAAGCGAAGCCTGCACCACACCTCTGGCCTTGCCGATCAACGCCCGCGCACCGTCAAAGCCCTGCGTCGGGCGGATGTGCTCCACCACGGCCTGCACCCGCTGCCGGCCCAGCCACTCATTCACATCGGGCACCACCAGCGCGTCGCAGGTGCTGGCGCCTTGCAGCGCGGCATACATGCCGCCCTGACGAAAGGCGATGCCCTCCACGCCCGAAACCCCGCCAAACCGCATCCGCAGGTGCTTTTCATCCTTGGTGCGGGCCAGCCCGGCAAGCCCCACATCCTTCAGCAAAAACACAGGCCGGGGGTTGCCGAAGCCACAGGGCTCCAGTCTGTCCATATCCTCCGCCAAGCCCATGGAGAGCTCTGACACCGCAAGCTCCGCGTCGAAATAGCGGAGCGCCAGAAAGACATCCTCAGGATAGGTTTCCGCCAGGAAACCATCCAGCTCGGCGGCAAAGAGCTCCACATGTTCCGGCAGCAAGGCGCACCCTGCCGCCTGCTCATGGCCGCCATAGCGCAGAAACCACTGAGAGCAGGCCTTCATCGCCTGATACAGATGCACGCCCGGCACGCTTCGGCCGGAGCCGTAACAGGCTCCCTCGCCATCGCCAAAGAGAAACGTGGGCCGGTGGTAGCGTTCCACGATCCTTGAGGCCACAATGCCGGTGACGCCGGTGTTCCAATGGGGCTGATACAGCACAATGGCCCTGCGCCGTGAAAAGGAGTAGCCGCGCTCGATCATCGCCACGGCCTCCTCAAGGATTCCCTCCTCCACACGGACACGATCCGCATTGTCGGCGTTGAGCTCCGCGGCAATCTCTGCTGCCCTGGACGCATCGCCGGTCAGCATCAGTTCAACAGACTTTCGGGAAAGATCCATCCGCCCGCCGGCATTGATGCGCGGGGCCAGCATAAAGGCGATGTTGCCGGCCTTCACCGGTTTGCCGGCAAGCCCGGAGACTTCTTTCAACGCTTGAATGCCGGGCCGCTCCCCCTTCTGGATGCGATCGATGCCCATGCGCACAATGGCGCGGTTTTCATCGGTGAGCGGCACAATGTCGGCCACCGTGGCCATTGCCGCCAGATCGAGCGCCCGCTCCACCGCCTCCCGCCCGCCGAGCGCCTGGACAAGCTTCAGCGCCGTGCCGGCGCCGCAAAGCCCGGAGAAACCATAAGCCTGCCCCGGCCGCTTTGGGTTCACCACCGCCGTGCAGTCCGGCAGCGCGTCAGGGCATTCGTGATGGTCGGTCACGATCACATCCATGCCCAGCTCGCGGGCCCGCGCCACCTCCGCACCGTTGGTCACGCCGCAGTCCACCGTCACAAGAAGGCCGGCTCCGGCAAAGGATTCCACCGCCGCCGTGTTCAGGCCATACCCCTCGGTGTGGCGGCTCGGAATATAGTAATCGCAAAGGGCGCCCCGGCCCGAAAGATATTCGATTAGGATTGACGTGGCGCACACGCCGTCCACGTCATAATCGCCATATACCACGATTTTTTCACGGGCCTGCACCGCCCGCTCAATCCGCTCTGCTGCCTCAGCCATACCCAGAAGGCCAAAGGGATCCCGCAGGCGCTCCATGCCGGGGTCAAAAAAGGCGCGCCCAAGCTCAGCCGTGGTCACGCCCCGGCCGATCAGGATTTCCGCCGTGGGCTTCATCACACCCAACTCGCGGGCCAGCGCCTCCGCCTCATTCTGCTCGGCGCCCAGATTTCGTTTGAGATATCGGAACAGCAAAACGGCTCCCTCTCCCCGAAGGGAAAACAGGTGAAAAGTATCAAAGAATGCAAATAATATACCAAATGCAGGGGGAGATGTAAACCGGATGCCCCCGCCCCGCGCCGTGTTTTTCCAGGAGGAACGCGGGAAAAAGGAAAGGAGCGATTCGTATGAATCGCTCCGGCATTCCTTGCGCTGCCTGTAACCCACTACTGACTACTGACTACTGGCTACTGGCTACTTATACTTCGGCAGCCAATCCCCATGGGCCTCGATCAAATCATCGCACATGGCCTTGATGTCGTCGATGGAAAGCTCTGCCGAGGTGTGCGGATCGGTCATTGCGGCATAATAGATGTATTCCTTCTTGAGCGTGAGCGCAGCTTCAATCGTGAGCAGCTGCACGTTGATGTTGCTGCGGTTCAGCGCCGCCAGCTGCTCCGGCAGCTCGCCGATATGGCAGGGCGTAACGCCGCTGGCGTCCACCAGGCAAGGCACTTCCACGCATGCCTTGCCGGGCAGATTGGTGATCAGGCCGTTGTTGAGCACGTTGCCGCCGATCTTATAGGGCTTGTTGGTCACCATGGCCTCCATGATGTAGGAGGCATATTCGTGGGAGCGCTGGTGCTCCAGGTCGGGGTTGTTTACCAGGCTGTCACGCATGCGCTTCCAGCCTTCGATCTGGTTGACACAGCGGCGCGGGTATTCATCCAGCGGGATGTTGTAACGCTCAATGAGCTCAGGATATCTGGACTTGATGAAATAGGGCATGTATTCGGCGTTGTGCTCGCTGGACTCGGTCACATAATAGCCAAAGGTGTGCATGATCTCATGGCGCACCTTGTCCCACTCGGGGGCGCCCTTTTCGAGGCTCCTGCGCTTGATTTCAGGATAAAGATCCACGCCGTTGCGGGTGATCTCCAGCAGCCAGGCCATATGGTTGATGCCGGCGATCTTCCACTGCACCTGGTCGTCATACTCCATGTCCACGCCGTTCAGAAGGCCGGAAGCGCAAACCTGCACGCTGTGGCAAAGACCCACCGTCTTGACCTTAGTGGCCCGCAGCATCGCGCCGGTCAGCATCGCCATGGGGTTGGTGTAGTTCAGAAACCAAGCCTTGGGGCACACGGCCTCCATATCGGCAGCAAAGTCAAACATCACCGGCAATGTGCGCAGCGTCCGGAAAATGCCGCCAATGCCCAGCGTGTCGGCAATCGTTTGCCGGAGACCGTATTTCTTCGGGATTTCGAAGTCGGTGATCGTGCAGGGGTCATAACCGCCCACCTGAATGGCATTGACCACAAAGCTGGCGTCTCTCAGCGCCTCGCGCCGGTTTGGCACACCCAGATACTTCTTGATCGTGGCGCGGCCTTCGTTGCAGTTTTTGTTGATCGCCTGCAGCATCACATAGCTTTCGTCCAAACGGGCACTGTCAATGTCATACAGCGCGATCTCGCAGTCGTGCATCGCGGGCGAAAGCATCGCGTCTCCCAGCACATTCTTGGAGAACACCGTGCTCCCGGCACCCATGAATGTAATTTTCACCATGTCTACTCCTCCTGTGGGCATTGTCATAACCATTATACGCCAAAGTCAGCACGGATAAAGATATGGTTGTTGCCAGAAGCTGCACTTTTGTTGCATAATAGCCGGTAGATCAATAACAATCGCGTCTGAAATCAAACACGGGAGCAGGATATGACCCAACCGCACAACCCATGCGACACCGATATCGAACTGGATGTGCAGGATTTCGAGCTTTGCGACTTGAAGCTGCTGTTCTGCGGCCATGAAAAATGCAAGCCCGGCCACAGGTGGGGTCCGGACATGCGCGGCCATTATGTATTCCATCTGGTCCTTTCCGGAAAAGGCAGGCTGAATACCGGCGGCAAGGAGTTTCGCCTGGGCGGGCGGCAGGGCTTTCTGCTCTTCCCGGAAACGCAGGTGCACTACATGGCCGATGAAACCGATCCCTGGGAATACATCTGGGTGGGCTTCACAGGCCAGTCAGTACCCCGCATGATCGCAAAAACGGCGCTGTCACCCAGCCTGCCGGTGATCGGGTTTGAGCAACGGTTTGAGCGGCAGCGTGACCTGCTGCGGCAGATCATCGCCACGGCAAAAACCGGCGGGGCAGACAACATCATTGAAAGCTACGGGCTGTTTCTGCAGTTTGTCTCCAACCTGGCCCGCGAAGGCGAGAAACACCGGCAAGGCGCCGGAGCTGAAGCGCCCAAACTTTCCACCGAGCAATATGTGGAGCGGGCAAAGGACTACATCCGGGAGAACATTTCCCGCGATATTACCACCTCCGACGTGGCGGAGCACCTGGGCCTGAACCGGTCCTATTTCTATAAGATTTTCACCGAGGCATGCGGCAAGGCGCCGTCGCGCTTCATCACCTGGCAAAGACTCAACACCGCCTGGCACCTTTTGAACTATACAAACATGCAGATCTCAGAAATCTCCAGGCATGTGGGATACAACGACCCAACCTATTTCACGCGCTGCTTCACCGCATGCTACGGCCAGCCGCCCGTTGCGGTCCGCAATGCCGACAAGCGATAATTACGCAAAAAAAGCTTTTCCAACTCGATCTGCACAGGTCCGCGATATCCTTTTATTGCGTTTGACACAACCGCGGAAAGTCCGATATAATATGCTGTATTTGTATGTCTGGAAAGGTCGGCGTTCGCAGTCATGACCGGTAAACAACGGCGGCGGAGAATGTTTCTTTGGGCGGCGGGTGCGGCGCTTCTGTTGGTGCTGCCCATCGCTTCCGCACAACCCGCCGACGCGTCAGACACAGCTGACCAGCTGATGACGGCGCTGGACCGCTATCCCGCCACGACGGACGCAGGCCTGGTGGATTCTGGCATGGCAGGCATGGGCCGGCTGGTGCTGATCCCTGCGGGGCCAGCGCTGCAAGGCTCCGCCCAAACCGGCAGCACAGCATCCGGCGCAATCGTTTCCGCAACGCATACCGTCACCGCAAGCGGTTATTCTTATTTTGCACCCAATGAATCCCCTTTGCAGAAATCGCGCCTCACCGGCGTGGCCCATAGTTGCCGCGCACCGCCGTGCCTCCCCGCTCTCTGTGTTTGATCAAAAGCCCGGCATCGGGCAATCAACCGCCACAGGCCTTTGATGGGTTTCCATGGCGGAGTTGCCTCGGCCGGCAAAGAAGCGAGGAGAAAGCGAAATGAAGAAGGTTAAAAAACAACATTTCTTTATCATGGCCGCCGTGATCCTGCTCATGGCATGGGTCGCGCTGTTCGGCGTCAAGATTCCCATTGGCGTGTATGACTTCACGCTGCAGGGAGCGCCGGATATGCGCTTCGGCATCGACATTCGCGGCGGTGTGGACGCGGTGTTTCAGCCGAAGAATCTGAATCGCCAGCCCACCGCAGATGAGCTGGAAGCGGCCCGGTCCGTCATCGAAACCCGATTGGACCAGAAGAACATCTTTGACCGCGATGTGACGGTCAACAAGGAGTTTGGCTACATCATCGTGCGCTTCCCCTGGAAGTCGGGCGAAAAGGATTTCGATCCTCAGAAGGCCATCAAGGAGCTTGGCGAAACGGCGAAGCTCACATTCCGCGATTCCAGCGGCAACATCCTGCTGGACGGTACCCATGTGACGCTGAGCAAGCCGGGCACCAACCCCGACACCGGCGGCTTTGTGGTAAACCTGGAATTTGACAATGAAGGTGCCAAGCTGTTTGCGGATGCCACCGGCAAGCTGATCGGCCAGGTGATGTCCATCTATATGGACGAAACCGAGATCTCCACCCCCACCGTGCGGACGCAGATTTCCGGCGGCAGGGCCTATATCGACAACATGGCGAATTATGAGGAAGCCAAGAACCTGGCTGACAAAATCGCTGCCGGCGCCCTGCCCTTCTCGCTGGAGACAAAAAACAACTCCACGATCAGCCCCACGCTGGGCACAGGCGCGCTGGACACGATGGTGACCGCCGGTGGGGTGGCTTTCGCCGTCATCTGCCTGTTCCTGCTGCTGTTCTACAAGCTGCCCGGCTTTGTGGCCTGCCTGGCGCTGCTGATGCAGATGGCCGGCCAGCTGCTGGCACTGTCGCTGCCGCAGCTGACGCTGACATTGCCCGGCATTGCCGGCGTAATCCTCTCCATCGGCATGGGCGTGGACGCCAACATCATCATTTCCGAGCGCATCAGCGAGGAAATCAAATCCGGCCGCACGCTGGATGCCGCCATTGCAGCCGGCTTCAAACGGGCCTTCAGCTCAGTGTTTGACGGCAATATCACCGTGTGGATCGTGGCCGCGATCCTCTACTTCCTGGGCTCCGGCGCGATTCAGTCCTTCGCCATCACGCTGGCGATCGGCGTGGCGATGAACTTTATTGCCGGCGTGTTCTCATCCAGGCTCATGATCAAGTCGCTGAGCCGCTTTGAGTTCCTGCGCAAGCCCGGACTCTACACGAAAGGATGGTCAAAGGCATGAAACGAATCATCCCGTTCTATGAAAAACGGTTCATCTATTTCATCATCTCCGGCCTGATCATGCTGGCAGGAATCGTGGGCATCATTGTCAACGGTGTGCAGTTGGATATCCAGTTCAAGGGCGGTGCAATTCTGAAATACACCATGGCCGCCGCAATAGACGGTGAGCGCGCCGCCGAAGTGGCCGGCAGCACATTGAACCGCCTGGTGGACGCTCAGGTCACCACCGACCTGCTCACCCAGCAGGAACGCCTGGTGCTGAACCTGGCAGGCAACGAAGGCTTGAGCACTGATGACCAGCAGAAGCTGGATGCCGCGCTGAAGGCAGAATTCCCCGATGCGAACCTGGCAATATCGGAGACAATTCTGGTGGAGCCCTTCTTCGGCAAGCAGTTCCTGCGCAACGGCATACTGGCCATTGTGCTGGCCTCCGTCCTGATCGTGTTTTATGTGTGGTACAGCTTCCGCAGGATCTCCGGTCTGTCGGCCGGTGTGATGGCGCTTGTGGCGCTGCTGCACGACCTGCTGGTGGTGTTCTTCACCTGCGTGCTGTTCAAAATCCCGATCGGTGACAGCTTCGTGGCCGTGGCGCTGACGATCATCGGTTATTCGATCAACGACACAATCGTCATCTATGACCGAATCCGTGAAAACACCCGTTTGGATTCCAAGATGCCGGTGGATCAGCTGGTGAACCTCTCCGTCACGCAGTCGCTCAGCCGCTCGGTCAACACCAACCTTGCCGTGTTCCTCTCCATCTCGATGGTGTGGATTTTCGCCTTCGGCAACGGGATTGACTCCATCCAGCGTTTTGCGCTGCCGATGGCGATCGGCACAATCAGCGGCTGCTATTCCACCGTGTGCATCGCAGGCCCGCTGTGGGCGATGTGGCAGCTTCGCAAGAAGAACAACCGCCTCAAGCACGTCAAGCAGCACGCGTAACAAACAAACGCTCATGCCCTCCCGGCAAACCAGCCGGGAGGGTTTCTTTATTGCCACGCCGCGATTGATTTCGCTTTGGGCGGATGCTACGATGTTGCCATCAGGTCTGGCCTGTGCCTTGTATGGAGGGGAGTGAGTCTTGATGAGCTGCTATTTCATCGCACGCATTGATATCCATGACGATCGGGAATAT
>JAEYYW010000018.1 GCA_023428265.1 Bacillota bacterium
GAGTATCTCAATGACCTTAGGGCCGGCTGGAAACCAAAACGGAACGAAATGATTTCAACCGAACGCAAGATGGATGCGCTTGCCGACAAACTGGCGGAACGGCTGGAGGCCGAAGGGCATAAAAGCGTTTCAAAGATGAAAACAGTCCGTCTGCCGCACAAAACGGTCGCGCTCAGAGCCGGATTGGGCTTTATCGGCAAAAACAACCTGCTGGTCAATGACCAATTTGGCTGCGCGCTGATTCTGGGCAAGGTGCTGACCACGGCGCCTTTCGAATCCGGGAGCAAAGAGCTGAAAAGCCCGCAATGCGGGCAGTGCAGCGCTTGCGTGGATGCGTGCCCGACCCAAGCCCTGCATGGCAAGACATGGAGCGTCACCACCCCCAGGGAGGAGATCCTGGACAGAAAGCGCTGCACGCTCTGCCTGATGTGCATGGTCCGGTGCCCGTATACGGAGAACTATGCGGAACAGGCGAAGTGAACTAGTGTGTGCGGCCAGGGCCTTGGCCTTGATGGGCCCTGAGGCGGGCGGTATAATGCCCATGCTGCGAAACATAAGCATCAAAGGGCGCTGCGGAGGCGGAGATGGATTTCAGAAAGGTGTTTGACAGCATCCCCGAACAGTTTGATCAATGGAGGCCGCGCTACTGTCAGGAGCTGTTTGCCGACCTGATTGCCTATGCGCAGCTCGACGCCGGCAAGACCGTGCTGGAGGTCGGCCCCGGCACGGGCCAGGCCACCGAGCCAGTGCTAAGGACAGGCTGCTCCTATCTGGCGATTGAACTGGGCGAAAACTTTGCGGAGTTTATGAAGCAAAGGTTTGCTTCCTACCGCAACTTCAGCATTGTGAACGCCGACTTTGAGACATATGAGTTTGGGGAAAGCCGATTTGATCTCGTGTATTCCGCGGCGGCGTTTCAATGGATCCCGGAGCAGATCGGTTACAAGAAGGCATACCGCATGCTCAAAAGCGGCGGAGCTTTTGCGATGCTGTTGATGCGGCCCGACCTGCGCCCCGGCGGCGGATATACGGACGAACCTCTGTATTCCAGGATACAAGAGGTATACGCGCAGTATTTCCGCCCTGACACGCCCTATGCCTGCCGCCTGGACTATGATGCCCGCGAAAAGTATGGGTTCACCGACCTGGAGTGCCGCTGTTACCACAAAACAAGGGAATACACCGCTGACGGCTATGTTTCTTTCATCGGCACCCACGCCGATCATTTGACACTGCAGGAGCCGTATCGCTCAAAGTTTTTTGACAGCATCCGGGGTGTCATACGGGATGCCGGCAACAAGATCACCCTCTATGACAAGATCACGCTATATCTTACGAGGAAACCATGACTACACATCTTGAACGAAGCCAAAGTGATGGCTTTGAGTTTGTGCTGGCGGAGCATGCGGATATCCCCGAAATCGTGGGGGTTTATCACAGCCTGGTCGGCACGCCCGGGTGCACGTGGGATTTTGAGTATCCCAGCAGAAAGACGGCGGAAGCGGATGTCGGCAGCAACGCGCTGTATGTTCTGAAGAAGGGCGGCAGGATCATCGCCGTGGCGTCAGCGGGCGACTTTCAGGAGTTGGGGCATTTGCCGTGGTCGCCGGAGAAGCCCTGCGAACTGGCCAGAATCGGCGTTCTGCCGGCGATGCAAAGGCAGGGCATCGGTTCGATCCTCCTGCAGCACATCATCAGGGCGGCAGAAGAAAAAGGGTATGACGGCATACGGATGCTGGTGAGCAAAACCAACCCCGCGGCATTGGCGATGTATGAGAAAAACGGGTTTGCATGCTGCGGCGAGGCCTTTCTATTCGGGATTGACTTTTTCTGTTACCAGATGAAATTTGCTCTATAAGATGCCGGAGCCATCTGGCGGGCCGGGACGGCCTCTCGCATCGTGTTTCACACGATGCTGCCGGTTGGCATAAGCCCGGCCCCTACTGATTGGTCAAAGCAAAGCCTTGCCCCAGCTTACGCAACAAACCCAACCGCTTTGATGATGTCGTTGACGGCATCTTGGAAGATCTCGTTGCAACGGACGAGTATGTCTTTGATCATCCTGGCTTTTTCTGCGTCGGGCTCCGTATGCTTGGGGTCGTTCCACGAGATGTTAATGATTTCCCAGGAATGTTCCTTAAGCATCTGATAACGGCTGATGGCAGAGTTGATGCTTTGCGGATCGATGCCCTTGCTATATTCTTTGCACATGGTCAGGAATTGATAGGTGCTCAGATGGCTTTCATGCAGAATGCATTGCTGCGGGTAAAAGCCTTCCAGGGTGCCGCCTTGCAGAAAGTTGATGTAGGCGCAGTACCCTGCGGAACCATAACCCATGAACCGCCGGAAGGAATCCGGCGTTTCCTTGCTCACAAACTCCTGCTGCACCCATTTCCCCGTCATCATCAGGCAATAGTTACGAAGCGCGTTTTTGCATGCGGCCTCTATGGAGAGCCTGTGATCCAGGCGATGCAGCAGCAGCAACTCCATGCCGGGCTTCAGCCAATGATCCATCGTTTCCATTTCATAGGGGTTCATGTTGCAGTTTGATTCATCATGCCCTTCCACAAACGCGTGGGCCCGGATCCTCTGCCCGTCGCCGATGACGCCGGTTACAAGCAAAAACGCCGCGTTGTTCGTTTTGTCCTGGAGGATCACGGGCAACCCCTTCTGGATCTGCGTGCGCAGGATCGCCACAACATCCTCAAACGGCATGTGACTGGTTGATACCATTTGATAATCCAGGCCATAGACATGAAAGCAGTCGTGGAGGAACTCTGCGTTGTAGTGGGAAAACCCGAACGCCATGGTGGACAGCCCGGCTTGCAGATAATACTCCTGGTCGTCATTGACCTGATGGTTGTTGAAATTGCGCCGCTCCTCCAGGCCCAGGAAGAGCTTGAGCGCGGCCATGAGCGCCGGAAACGCCATGCTCCGCGGCCACCACGCACCGGAATAGGGGTCCACGTCCTCAACCGGCAGAAGCATGCGGACATAATTGGGCGCGTTTTCGCTGTATTGCGCAGGATTCAGGATGCTGTCAGCGGTGCAGCAAAGCGTTTGGCACAGCAATGCCAGCATGGCCACCTCGGGCATCGCGATGCCGTTTTCCCATTTGCTGACCGCCTGAGGGCTCACGCCCATTTGCTCGGCCAGTTCTTCCTGCGTCAATCCCTTTTCCCTGCGAAGAACCGCAATTCTTTCCCCTGTGCTTTTTGCGTGGAACAAGATGTGACACCTCTCTCCCATGACGATAGTGTATCACAAAGATTTTGGGAATCCATGCACATGGGGTTGTTTTTTATGACTGCCCTCAACCTGAGGTTGAGTGCTTCGTAAATCAATTTCATCGGCGTGCGCCGTTTTTCGTATGTGCACCAAATATTGCCATCCGGCATAGTTTATTTGCCGTTGGGAATTGCGTTTCTGCATCAATTCAAATATAATAGAACATACTATAAATGAATCCTTGAATGGAGGCACTCCTTTGGACGATCCGCTCCCTAGTCAATTGCTGCTGCAATTGGGTTTGATCCTACTGAACGCCTTTTTTGCCTGTACGGAAATTGCCGTAATTTCTTTGAATGACGCAAAATTGAAACGGGACGCCGAGGCCGGAGACAAGAAGGCCCAGCTTTTGGTGCGCCTGACCGGCCAGCCGGCGCGTTTCCTCGCCACGATCCAGGTGGGCATCACGATCGCCGGCTTTTTGGGCAGCGCCTTTGCCGCCGACAACTTCTCCGACCAGCTCACCAAATGGCTGGTGGGCATCGGCGTGCGCTTGCCCGAGTCCACGCTGGACACCATTTCGGTCATTGTGATCACGCTGGTGCTGTCGTTCTTCACGCTGGTGCTGGGCGAGCTTGTGCCCAAGCGCATCGCGATGAAAAAGGCCGAGCCCATTGCCAGGGGTGTTTCCGGCATCATCTACTTTTTGTCCAAAGTGGCTGCGCCGGTGGTGTGGCTGCTCACCACCTCCACCAACGCCATCCTGCGGCTGCTGCGGATGAACCCCAACGCCGAGGAAGACAACGTGACGGAAGAAGAGATCCGCATCATGGTGGATCTGGGCGAGGAGAAGGGGGCCATCGCGCCGGAGGAAGGCGAGATGATCGACAACGTGCTGGAGCTTGCCAACAAGAGCGCCGTGGAGGTCATGACCCACCGCACCGACCTGACCGTGCTGTGGATGGAGGATCCGGACGAAATCTGGGAAGACACCATTTGCTCCAGCGGCTACTCCCGGTTCCCGGTGTGCGGCGAGAGCATGGACGAGATCGTGGGCCTGCTGCATGTGCGCGATTATTTCTGCGGCGCCCGCGACGGCAAGCCCCGCGACCGGCACGCAATGCTGCACCAGGCGCTGTTTGTGCCGGAGACGGTGACTGCCGACGCGCTTTTCCGCGAGATGAAGAAACGCCGCAGCCACATGGCCGTGGTGGTGGACGAATATGGCGGCACCAGCGGCGTGATCACGCTCGAAGACCTGCTGGAGCAGATCGTGGGCGAGATTGAAGACGAGCACGACACTGACGAGCCGGACATCCAGACATTGGGGGAAAAGCACTGGCGGGTGCGCGGCACGATTGATCTGAAAACACTGGCCGAGGAAATGAGCGTTGGCTTCCCCGAGGGTGAGTATGAAACGCTGGGCGGCCTGATTTATGCGCAGATGAACAGCATCCCCGACGACGGCTCTCAGCCGGAGCTGGACCTCGCAGGCCTGCATTTGAAGGTGTGCGAGATCGCCGACCACCGCATCGAATGGGTGGACGTAACGGTGATCGAGACGTCTGAAGAGGAAGACGAGGAGAAGGGGGAGTAGGCTTCTTCTCTATTTCTTCCGTGGTTTCTGTTTTATATTGCTTGGAATGATACTCCCCCTGCCGCTTTGCGGCATCCCCCTCAAGAGGGGGACAAGCAGACCTCTGTTCAGGATACTGCTTGCCTCCCTCTTGAGGGAGGTGCCCCGAAGGGGCGGAGGGAGTTTCTCCGTTGTGCCCCAGATAACACAGTTTGGAGAGGATTAGATGATCACCACCTCCGGCACCATCCCCCTTACCACCGACCGCCTGCTGCTGCGCCGCTTCACGCTGGAGGACGCTGAAGACATGCTGCGCCACTGGATTGCCGACCCTGAAGTGCAGCGCAACTATGGGGAGCCCGTTTATCAGACGGAGCAAGCGGTGCGGGCGCTGCTGGAGCGGTGGATCAGCCGGTATGAAGACGGCGGCTTTTACCGCTGGGCGGTGGTGTGGAAGGAAACCAATCAATGCGTGGGGCAGATCGCCTTTTGCCGGGTCTATCCGGAGGCGGCCACGGCCGAGGTGGAATACTGCGTGGGCCGGGCCTTCCAGGGCCGGGGCATTGCCACTGAAGCCTTGCGCTCCGTGATTGCCAATGCGCTGGGGGAGGCGGGCTTTACGAGGGTGGAGGCTTTTCACCGGGTTGCCAACCCGGCATCCGGCAGGGTGCTGCAGAAAGCGGGCATGGTTTTGACCGACACGGTGCGGCGCTTTGAACTGGCCGGGCACAAACCGGAGCAGGAGGCATGCTATCGGGCGGACCGGATTTTTTGCCTTTAGCACTTTTTGAACATATCGTTCTAACAATAATTTGAATGGCAAACAGCAGCTTGTTTATGCACGTTGGATAGCTCATGGATCGCGTTGAAAACCGGTGCCAGAGCAAGGATATCAAAGGAAAACGGCCCTTTCTCAGAATCATAGCGGCCAATTGCGGCCAATCGCGGCTCTTGCCGGATAACGCCAAACCGTGCGGATTTTTCTGCCGCCTTGGCCTGAAAGGCCCCGGCTGCGGAAAATCATCGGGAAATTGAAATTTTTCATATTGACGAACCCCCCCGGTTACCCTATGATATGGGTCGTTATTCTGACTGACCAGGAGTGTGATAAGGCGAGGAATGTCTGAAAGACTGAAGCTGCATGGTTTTAACAACCTCACGAAAACCCTTTCCTTCAACATGTATGACTTGAGCTTCACGCGCACCGTGGAGGACCGGGACGCCTACATCAAGTATATTGATGAAAGCTACAATGCCGACCGGTTGACAAGGATCCTCGAGCATGTGACGCAAATCATCGGCGCCAACGTTTTGAACATCGCCAAACAGGACTATGACCCCCAGGGGGCCAGTGTGACGATCCTCGTGTGCGAGGAACCCCACGCCAAGCATGTGTCCAACCAGGAGTCTCCGGGCCCGTCGCCGGAGGCCGTTGTCGCCCATTTGGATAAAAGCCACATCACCGTGCACACCTATCCGGAGTATCACCCGGACGGCGGCGTGTGCACCTTCCGGGCGGACATTGACGTGTCCACCTGCGGGCAGATCTCGCCACTGAAGGCGCTCAATTACTTGATCCAAAGCTTTGACACCGACATCATGACGATTGACTACCGCGTGCGCGGCTTCACCCGCGACATCACCGGCCACAAGCTTTTCATTGACCACGACATCAGCTCGATCCAGAACTTCATCCCCGAGGATGTGCAGCAGCGCTACCAGATGATCGACGTGAACGTGTATCAGGACAACATCTTTCACACCAAGTGCAAGCTGAAGGAGTTTGACCTGGACAATTACCTTTTCGGCTTCACCGAAAAGGACATCCACCCCGGCGAGGCCAAGGAAATCGCCCGCAAGCTCCGGCACGAGATGGACGAGATCTTCTATGGCCGCAACATGCCCCGGGGCAGGTGGACCTGATGGCGAAGCATGGGGCCGCGCCGCTGTATGAGGCGCTGGAGCGCTATGCCGCAAGCGATATCACCCATTTCGACGTGCCGGGCCACAAGAAGCGGCTTGCGCTGGGCGGCGTGTTTGATGACAGGCTCATGCGCTACGACGCCAACTCCACCCATGACCTGGATCTGCTGAGCAACCCCTCCGGCGTGATCGCCGAGGCGGAGGCGCTGATGGCCGACGCCTATTCGGCCGACGCTGCCTTTTTCCTCGTGGGCGGCTCCACCTTTGGCGTGCAGGCGATGATCCTGACGGCCTGCGGGCCCAGAGACAAGATCCTGATGCCCCGCAATGTGCACAAGTCCGCCATTGGGGCGGTGATCCTGGCCGGGTGCACGCCGGTTTTTATCGAGCCGGAGATCAACTATGACTACGGCATCGCCAACGGCATGCCCTATGCCAATGTGCTGAAGGCCGTGCGGGAGCACCCGGACGCCAAGGCGCTGTTTGTGGTGAACCCCACCTATTTCGGCGCGGTGTCTGACCTTCGGAGCATCGTGAGGCTTTGCCGCCGCAAACGCATCGCCGTGCTGGTGGACGAAGCCCACGGCGCCCACTTCCCCTTCCACCCCGATCTGCCGGACAATGCCACGGCGCTGGGTGCTGACATGGCCACGGTGAGCATGCACAAAACCGCGGGCTCCCTCACGCAAAGCTCGGTGCTGCTGCTGAACGAACGGCTCTTCACCCGCCAGCAGGTGCGCGCGGCAGTGAACCTGATGCAGACCACCAGCGGGTCCTATCTGCTGATGGCGAGCCTGGACCTGGCCCGCCGCAAGCTGATGCTGGAGGGCGAGGCGATCGTGGGCCGGGTGCTGGAGCTCACGGAGGAAGCCAAGCGGCGCATTGGCAAAGTTCCCGGCCTGGCGGTGCTCACCCGTGACGACATGAACGGCGTGGGTATTTATGATTATGATGAAACCAAGATCGTGATCCGCGTCAACGAGCTGGGCATGACCGGCTTTGAGGCCTATGAGATCCTCAAAAATGAATACAACGTGCAGATGGAGCTGGCCGAGACCTATGTAGTGCTGGCAATCGTAGGCGTGGGCGACGACGAAAGCACGCTCAATCGCCTTTGCGCCGCGCTGGAAGATCTGAGCCGCCGCTTCTTCGGCCAGCGGGAAAAGCTGGAGCTGAAGCTCTCCGGCTTCTTTGAGAAGCCCAAGACGGTGATCAACCCCCGCGACGCATGGTATGCGCCCAAGCGGGCGGTGAAGCTTTCGGAAAGCGTGGGCGAGGTGAGCGGCGAGTCGGTGATGATTTATCCGCCGGGCATCCCGCTGGTGATCCCCGGGGAGCGCATCACCGAAACCACGGTGGAGCACTACCGGTTTTACCGGGAGAACCACTGCACGGTCTTGAGCGATGAGAATGAAGAGGGAATGATCACGATATTGGGGGAGTGAGGAAGAGGTAGGTGTATTTGGGTAGAGTTAAGGCAACAGCTTAGCTCTATCCATTGTAATTGCTAGAGAATAAAGCCTGCTTCATTGAAAATTTCTTCCATTAATTTATCCATCTCAGTAGCTGGGTTTCTATACACATACGATTGAATATGATTTGTATTTGCCCGAAGTCTTTTGCTATTTCGAATTGCAATTGCTACCCTTCTGCTATCCATCAATAATGTTGCTATCTGCTCATCTGCTTTGTCGTATTCTTTATTATATCCGATGTTGAGTAGTTCTCTTGAGACGAGGTTACAGTATTGATCGCGTGTTAATTGAGACTCTACAAGTTGAAAGTGCAAGTATAACCATAACTCAAAACTTTCGTTTGACCATATCGGAATATAGTTGTTACCAAGTTCACTGCACTTATGAATAGCCCTATTAAAGTTATCTGCAGAGAATTCATCGTGATCAAAAACAACGAACACTCTTTCGTATTTTATTCCTTTTGCTTTTTGTTTATCAATATCATTAAATAGCTTCTGCATTCTTTCTACTAGACTTAGTGTATTATAGCCAACTCCAAATGTATCAATTTCTGGTGGCTCGAATCCATTTTTCGATAGCCAGTTTATTACGCCACTAATATATAATGGTTCAGTTTTTGTCCCCTCACATCCAATTAACCATGCTCCTTTCCTCTCAGTAAATTCTCTTACATTTCGCTTATGTCGAGGAGATGGTTTCAATCGACTTTCATTCCCTTCTATATGGGATTGCACCGAACTTACCTAATAGATAATTCTTCATATATCGTAGATCAGATCTTACCCTTTTTGTCCCAGATAATTTTATATCAATTAGTGAATATAGGCAAGATTTTCCGCTAATTTCCTTCTGCGTAAACCAAATTTCGTCACGCCTTAGGCATTCGCCGTCAAGTAACGTAACATTATGAGTTGAAAATAATAATTGCCCTTTAGCTGTATTAATACTCGGGTCATGAAACATTGATACAATTTCTCGTAGAAGTAACGGATGGAGTCGCGAATCAAGTTCATCGATAAGCACCACACTTCCTAGCTTAAGTGCAACTGTTAGGTGTACAAGGGTACGTAGTAGTTTTTTTGTTCCTGCAGACTCTATATTAAAAGATATTTGCCTATCGCTTCCACAATGCTTTGTCATTATCTTTTTGTATGGTATTTGATCTTTATCAATATCATCAATCAACACTAATGCCTCAATGCACGGATCGAATTTATGAATGAATTCATTGCAGAACTCAAAAACTGATGGTACTTTACCCATAAGCTCGGCAGCAGCTCTTAATGATCTAGTGTTATTCTCCAAGTATGTTGCGTGGAATGCATTTGAATTTGAAAACCATGTATAAACAGCTTTTGCAATGGGGACATCATTCTCAGCCAATGTTGATAACAGAGACTTCTTTGAGCTGGCAGTCCTTATAGGGTTGTCTAATTGAACGCTATCAGAAATAAACGTTATACTACTGTTCTCTCTTTCATATACAACATCTTCTTCTTCATTTGCATATCGTGCGCCTGAGCGCTTTACATACAACCACTCCTTAACTATATCAGACTTATCAACTGAAATTCCGAACCTAAATTCTAGCATTCCTTCGCATAATGTTACTTCAAATACTGTTGGTTCATACTTATGGGTTTCATCAAAAATGAATGGAACAATGACTGAATAATCATCATGATTATTTCTTACTATTTCGGTCATTCGCGCAAATCCTTCAATAACATTCGATTTGCCACTCGCATTTGCCCCAAACAAAGCTATACAAGGGAGAATCTTTGTCTTCCTATGATTAATTGTGAACCCAGGCAACTCTCTGCATTTTGGCGATGCTATAAAGTCAACGGTGGTATCCTCAGCAAAGGATTTGAAGTTCTTCATATAAAATTGTAGCAACATGCTCCGTGCTCCTATTGTCTCTACATTCTTCATTTCAATAATACCACCTTACATTATTTTGTTCAATCAAAATGTTAATTCTAGGAGAAATTATCTCCTATTTGATACAAGTTATTCTTCGTCAATTTAAGATATGCAGATTGATCTTGTTGAATTGCAGGTCCTGAACGAACACTATGACTATGTTTATTTTTCAACCTAACTGATATAATAGTCCAGTGTTTTTTCGGAAATTTTCTACTTATCCCTACGGAGGATTAACAATGCTCGATCTATGGTATTCCGAATTCCACGCCGACGACGTGAAGCTTTCCATCAAGGTGGACCGCCACCTGCACAGCGAAACGTCTGCCTTTCAGCAGATTGACTTCTTTGACAGCCAGACCCTGGGCCGTTTCTTCACGCTGGACGGCCTGATGATGGTGAACGAAAAGGATGAGTTTGCCTATCACGACATGATCTGCCACCCGGCCTTTGCTGTGAACCCCGGCATCAAGAAGGTGCTGATCATCGGTGGCGGAGACGGCGGCACAGCCCGCGAGTGCGCCCGGTATGCCGGTGTGGAGCGCATCGACATGGTGGAGATTGACGAGCGCGTGGTGCGCCTGAGCCAGCAGTATCTGCCGCAGACGGCGGCGGCAATGGGCAGCGACCCCCGCATTCACCTCTATTTTGAAGATGGCCTTGCCTTTGTGGCCAACGCGCCGGACAGTGCCTATGACCTGGTGCTGGTGGACTCCACCGACCCCATCGGCCCCGGCGAAGGGCTTTTTACCGAGGCGTTTTACCGCGATTGCTACCGGGTGTTGAATGACCGGGGCATTTTGGTGAACCAGCATGAGAGCCCCTATTATGACCGCGATGTGCGCCGGATGATGCGGGCCCATGCGAAACTCCACCGCACGTTCCCGGTGGCGCGGGTGTATGAGTTTCACATCCCCACTTATCCCAGCGGGCACTGGCTGTTTGGCTTTGCCAGCAAGGGCTTGGATCCGGTGCGTGATATCCAGGCGGACGCTTGGAATGCCCTTGGCTTGAAGACCCGGTATTACAACACCGAGCTGCACCGCGCGGCCTTCGCGTTGCCCAGCTATGTGAATGAGTATTTGGAGAAGGCAAGGAATGAGGGGTGGGAGTGAACCACGCTAGTTCTTCCCTACCAAGCGCGGGCCGGTACAGAGCCCTTCGTGTTCGCTCTGCGAACCACTATCGGCAATTGCCCGCACATTCGCTGCACAAATGTGCTACGCAATTGCCGGGGTAATACCCGGCCCGTACATTGACCGCTAGGTTCTGACTGTAGTCGTTAGTCACGGATTAGCATGCATTCCTTCTTTCATGCCTCCCTCTTGGAGGGAGGTAGCGGCGAAGCCGCCGGAAGGCTTAAATGCCTGCGTGCAGGAAATCCCCCCTGCCATCTGTGGATGGCATCCCCCCTTGAATTTTTGCCTGCGGCAAAAACAAAGGGGGTGGGGAGTGCTTCGAAAAGGATTACGCTGCCATTCCCGCCCTACCCTCCCTTAGCCGATACAAAGGATCGGCGACTAAGGGGGGATGTCGCTGGCAAGCGACAGGGGGATATTGATTAGGAGTTTGCCATGATTCCATCCGTCCCCATGAAAGACTGGCGCTTCCTCGGCTGCACGGCGGACTATGCCGATGCAAGGATCGCGCTGTTTGGCGCGCCCTTTGACGGCACGGTGAGCTACCGCGCCGGCACGCGTTTCGGGCCCCAGGCTGCCCGGAGCGAATCCTTCGGCATCGAGACCTGGAGCCCCTACCAGCTGGCCGACCTGGAAGACGCTCAAGTGTGCGACCTGGGCGACATCGATGTGCCCATCGGCAACACGGCGGAGACGCTTCGGATGATCGGCGAACTGGCGGGGCAAGTGTTTGCCGGCGGCAAAAAGCTGCTGATGGTGGGCGGTGAGCACCTGGTGAGCTTCCCGGCGATTGCGGCGGCGGTTGGCAGATATCCGGATTTGCAGGTGATCCACTTTGACGCCCACGCCGATCTGCGGCAGGATTATCTGGGGGAGAAGAATTCCCACGCCTCAGCGATCCGGCGGGTGCACGACCTGCTGGGCGACGGCAGGATCTGGCAGTTTGGCATCCGCAGCGGCACGCAGGAGGAATTCCAGTGGGCGGCGGAGGGCCACACATCGCTGCATCCGTTTGGCTTTGCGGGGCTTGATGCGGCGGCGGACGCTTTGCACGGCAAGCCGGTTTATCTGACTGTGGATCTGGATGTGCTGGATTCGTCGGTTTTCCCCGGCACCGGCACGCCGGAGGCCGGCGGGGTGACATTCCGGGAGCTGATGGAGGCCTTTGGCGTGCTGAAGGGGCTGGACATCGTGGGCGCAGACGCCGTGGAGCTTTCACCACATTATGACCCAAGCGGCGGCAGCACTGCCGTGGCCTGCAAGGTGATCCGGGAGCTGGCGCTGCTGATGGCGTGAGGCCTCCGGTTTTCCTGTCAATCATTGTCTTTTTGTGAACTCTTCCTGATTATTCTCAGGAAGGGTTTTCATTTTGCTACATTTCGCATATAATTTATATTAATATATTGTGATAAAAGCCCAACTGCGGTAATATCATTCTACGATGTATTTGTGAACTACTTAACAATAAGAAGGGGGTCTCCGACGGATGTACGCAACCAAAATCATGATGAAGAAGAACGCCGCCGTGAGCGATGAACTGCAGGCTATTGACCAGGTGTATGTGGTGGGAAATGTATTTTTCCTGACCGGATGGTATAAGCCGGAGTTTCTGCATGACTACCTGAATGCCAACCCCAGATCCATCCAGGTGAACCTGGCGCCATTCCCGCCGATGAAGCCCGCCAGCGAGCAGGGCAGGAAGTATGTGATGTCAGAGCCGGATAAAAACAGCAAGGATGCGCTGCTGAACCTGCCAAGAGAATGATTGCCACAGCACTCCGGGCGGCCCGAAACGGGCCGCTTTTTGTTTGCCCCCCGCTTTTGGCAGCGGCTGCTCCTGCGTGTATTAGCCTCGACAGCGCGCGGGCCGTTTCGCTATGCTGTTTGTGAACGGCAATGTGCCGATGCCCGGCCCGGTGGGGCGAAACGGGCGGGAGGGTGGAGGGGCTTTATAATGGCAGTGTTACAAACGGGAGCAGCGGCCAAGGCAAGCGGCAGGGCAGGCCGGCGGGCAATGAGCCAGCCGGATTGGAAGCGAATCGCCGAACAGGCGGCGGAGGCCGGCGCGATGGCGGCGGAAGCGCTGCCGGCGGTGATGAGCCTGGCCGGGCAGATCGCCCGGCTGGAGTCGCGCTATGAGCAGTATTACCGGCTGGGCGAGGAGGATCCGGAGGTGAGGAAAGCCCAGTCCTCCCCGGAGGCGCTGGACAAGATGGGCAAGTGCGAAAAGCAGCTGGCCGATCTCAAGCAGCGGTTCTTCGAGCTGACCGGCCTGGACCGGCAGCACGCCGCCCGCACACGCCTCATGGAGCTGCAGGTGGAAGCTGCGGAGCAGGGCGGCGAGGTGGTGCTGAAGCTGGAGGGGTTTGGGGAATCCCCCCTGCCCTCTGCGGATGCATCCCCCCTTGCCTAGCGCTAGGATGGCGCAAGCCAAGCATGCCGGGTTATGCCGAAGGCATGACCAGTCCTGCAAGGATGCAGGCGAGGCATGCGAAGGTATTTTTGCCAGCGGCAAAAACAAAGGGGGTAGGGAGCGCTCCGAATGATTGTGGGGCAGCGGGGCGCAGCCCCGCAAGTTTACCCCCTCCCCACGGCTTCTGCTACTGAACCGGATGGACTGACCGGGGAGGGGGCTGGGGGTGGGATTTCGAATATCCCCCCTGCCGCTTGCGAGCGGCATCCCCCCTTAGCCGTCGGCACTAAGCGTGCCGACTTAAGGGAGGGTAGGGAGCTCCTTGTCCTATAGAAACACCATTTTACACAACTCATCACAGTCTTTTCATCGTGCAATTTTTTATTTGCTTTTCAAGGAGTGTATTCCATGCGCCAGGAAATCACCATTGCCTATCGCCCCACAGAAAAACAACTGCTGCTGCACCGCTCTGACGCCGACGAGGCACTGTATGGCGGCGCAGCCGGCGGCGGCAAGAGCACGGCGCTGGTGGCTGACGCGTTCATCCGCTGCATGAAGACGGCCGGCGTGAGCGCCTATCTGTTTCGGCGCACCTATCCGGAGCTGATGGACACGCTGGTGCCGGCGGCCCGGCGGTTGATCCCTGATTGCGCGGGGAAATACGTGGCCTCGGCCCATGAGGTGAGACTGAAAAACGGCAGCGTGCTGCGGTTCCGCCACGTGCAGAACGACGGCGATGTACGCGCCTATCAGGGCGCGGAGATGCAATATCTTTACATCGACGAGCTGACGCACTTCCCAAAGGCGGTCTATGACTATCTGAAAACCCGCGTGCGGGCGCGAAAGGAGCTCGGTGTGGCGCCGCTGGTGCGCTGCGCCACCAACCCCGGCGGGCCTGGCCACGGCTGGGTGAAGCAGCACTTTGTTGACCCCTGCCCCGACGGCGGCCAAAGGGCTTTGGAGGTGTGGTCGGAAACATTGGGGCGTTCGGAGCGGCGGGTTGTGGAATACATCCCTGCCAGGGCGGCGGACAACCCCCATTTGAATGAGAAGTATGTGTTTGAGCTGGAGCAGAAGCCCCGGCAGCTGCGGGAGGCGCTGCTACTGGGCCGTTGGGACGCCTTTGAGGGGCAGGTGCTTACCGAGTGGCGCGACGAACCCGCCCATTATGCCGACGGCATCGGCACCCATGTGATCGACCCCTTCCCGGTGCCGAGGGATTGGCCGCGCTGGTGCAGCTTTGACTTTGGCTTCGCCAAGCCCTTTTCGGTGGGCTGGTGGGCGGCTGGCTCCGATGGCCGCGTCTACCGCACAGGCGAGTGGTACGGCTGCACCGGCGTGGCCGACGAGGGCCTGCGCATTGACCCGGTGGCCATTGCCCAGGGCATCCTGGAGCGGGAGCGGCAGATGGATCCGTGCGCTGCCTATGCCCGCGTGGCCGACCCCTCGATCTTTGACGAGAGCCGGGGCATGAGCGTTGCGCGGCAGATGGCCCAGGCCGGCGTTACCTTCCTTCGGGGCGACAACAAGCGCCTGCCCGGCAAGATGCAGCTGCATTACCGCCTGGGCATGGGGCAGGACGGCAAGCCGGGTTTGCAGGTCTTCCGCACCTGCAGGCATTTCCTGCGCACGGTGCCGGCGCTGTGTTACAGCGCCGCGAACCCGGAGGATGTGGACACCGCAGCGGAAGACCACATTTATGACGAGACCCGTTATTTCCTGATGGCCAACCCTGTTGGCAGCGCGACAAAGCCCGCGGTGACGCTGAAAGGCTGGCGGCCCCCGGCGCTGGATCCGTTCGCGGCGGAAAAAAAGGCCGGGAACCCGTGGCATTGAGGCCCATTATATTGATAGGAGGACCAACATGAGAACCACTCAAAACGAAGGCACTGACCCGATCCTGGAACGCAAGCGCAGGCGCAAGGAGATTATGGATGACAAGCGGCTCAACATCTGGCAGAAGAAATTCATGCTGGAAGAACTGAACGAGCAGGAAAGTAAACCTGCGCCAGCCCCGCCCAAGCGTGACCTGCCTGCTTCGGGTGGCACCGTGCCGGGCGTCAAGCCAGGCGCAAGCCCGTCTCCAAGCCCGACCCCTACTCCCACACCGACTCCCAAACCCACGCCCGCGCCAACCCCTGCCCCCGGCCCGGCCCCGCAGCCTTCACGCACGCCGCCGCCCAAACCGGCTCCTGCAAGGTCGCCCGCGCCGGTGCACCCAAACAGGCCGGTTGAATTTGACGACGCCATCACCGCACCGCAGGAAAGCTACGACGAACGCATGCGGAAGTATGCCGCCGAGCGCAACGGCATTCTGAACTCCGGCACCATTCCGCAAACGGAGAAAGGTAACGTCCTGAACGCCATTGACAAGAAATACGGCCTAGACCAAGGGCAGTATCAGAAATGGCGTGTGGTGGACGAGAACCGGACCAAGCTGAAAGCGAAAACCGACGAGGTGAACAGCCTGAGGTCCGGCGCCAACGGCCTGCTGCGCCAGCGCTTTGACGACGAGGTGGTGGACGACGCCCGCCGGGAGCGGGAGCGCATGCGGAAGCAGGCTGATGATACAGTGAAGGGCTTTGGCCCGACGGTGGCCGGCCTTGGGGGCAGAGAGATCGACCCCACGCGGGTGGTGGACATCACGCTGGACGGCAAGCCCGTGGGCAACGCCCGCTATGTGGACGGGAAGGCCACCGGCAACCTTGGCGATGTGGTGAAGGGCCTGGGCGGTGATGTGGTGTGGAACAAGTCTCAGACCGGGGGCACGATCTATGACCCGGATGGGAACGTTGTTTCCTATTTGACGAAAAATAACAAATTTATCTTTGAAAAGGATGCCAAGGGGAATATAATCAGAAGGTACCCCTTGGTGGATGGAGAAGCTCAAGCAGACATTGAGGAGGTTGCGGACAAGTTTGCCGTGCCCTTCAGCTATTACCACGATAAGAATGGGGTTTATCGGGCTTTCGCGCAGCCGGAGATGCGGGGCGCGCCGATTACGGTGGTGAGGAAGGAGGGGGATGTGTATATCGAGGCGAATATAGATTTTGATGGCAAATATGCAGATCAAATTTATCCTGGCACTGAAAAGACAGATCCAGCAACCGGTAAGACAATTCCTGGAACTGGAATGACGTATGCTGAGGTTACCGCGCAAGGCATTATCAACAAATGGGGTAACGGACAGACCTTCAATGTTGGAGGGCAGATGACGGTGAAGGACTCCAAAGGCAATGACATTCTTAATGACGGAAACCCGATTGCTTACTATCTTAATCCGAATGATACGGTCAGGACACATGTTGCGATCTACAGCGATTCAGAGAGTGGAAATGGCATCATAAAGAAAGGAAAACAGGCTAACACCAAGAAAAACAAAGTCTTCATAAGGGATCCTCTCCCTATTGAAAAACTGCTGAGCTTTAGAAGCCATGTGTTTACAGCAGATGATGTATTGGAAGGAATCGCCGAACTACCGCAAAATGTCCGTGATATGAGAAATAGCGGGCAGTTGGAGCGGGTTCTGTACAACTGGTCACTGCAAGACCCCGGCACCACATATATATACCCTGAAACTGATGTTGCTAGCCAAATGCAGACAGGCGCGCATGAGTCGACGCACACGTTTGGTGTTGGTGATGCGTATTTTGATAAATTGTTCCGTCCAAAAGAAGCGCCTAGAGTAATTAACGGAATAAACATTTATGGTCAAGATACTCGTGATTTCGTACCAGATAATGATATGGCCAGAAGCGGGGACACAGTCAGTGATATTGATATGATTATGATGTTGAGAGCGTCTGAGACTGGTAAACCCCAGTATTTTCCAAAAGGAGATGATGAGATAACCAGAGAAATACAGAAGGACGGTATCAAAGCGATTATTAAATACATCAAAGATGGGACGATCAGATTTAGATAGTTGGAGAAAATCGTCAGTCATTTTTTAGAGCATAAGGAGACTTAAGGCCAATGAGAAAGCGAAAGCGGTATATCGCCATCGTTTGCATTTACATTTTACTATCAGCCCTCTGCTCCGGCTGTGGGTTTCGTCTCACCCCGTATTATTTGCGGGAAATGGTGCTCGACACATCGCCGCTGCTTTACGGTTCGGAAGGTTCCGACAATTCACTACTGGTAATCGAGAAGAATAACCGATTCGGCTACGCCGACACCACAGGCAAGGTGGTGATAAAGCCGGTATACGATGACGCTCGCCCTTTCCATGAAGGGTTGGCAGCTGTACAGAAGGGTGGCAAATACGGGTATATTGACATAACGGGAAAGGTGGTGATCCCGTTTCAATACTATGGCGCGGCGGATTTCCACAACGGGCTGGCGCTCGTAGGCG
>JAEYYW010000119.1 GCA_023428265.1 Bacillota bacterium
CGTTTGGCCAAAGCCGGAGACTATTTCATGCTCAAGGTGCACGACTGCCCCTCGGTGATTGTGGAGTGCGGATTCCTTTCCAACCACAACGAGGAGAAAAAGCTGCTGGAGCCAAAATATCGTGAAATGATAGCCGCCAGCATCTATCAGGGCATCCGGGCCTATCTCGGGTTGGAGTGAGCGGCGATTTACGGCATTTTTTCCGGTTTGATACAGTTCTGAAACATCTTTGCTTTATCCTGTAAAAAGGCGCGGAACTGCACAGAATATGACTGAACCGGCATGCTTGATCAGCATGCCCATCCATAAAAAAGGCGGAACGGAATGAAACGGTTTGTTGCGATGATTTTAACACTCCTCCTCCCGGTTGCATTGGCGGCATGCAGCCTTGCGCTTTATCCTGCCGGTGGTGACCCCGGTGACGCCGCCAACGCCGGCACGCCGGTGAGCGCGGCGAACCTCAGGATTGTGGTGGATCCGGGCCATGGCGGCAAGGATGACGGCGCGACGGGCACCGACACCGGTGTGCTGGAGTCCAGCCTGAACCTGGAGGTGGCGAGCTTATTGGCGGAGCTGTTTGAGCAAGCCGGGGCGGAGGTTCTGATGACCCGCCAGACCGCCGAAGTGGATTATTCCGGCGAAGCGCAAACTGAGAAGCTGAAGGACATGAACAACCGCGCCCGGGCCATTCGGGAGTTTCAGCCGGACGCCGTGGTCAGCGTGCACATGAACAAATTCACCGAGCGCTCGGTGCGCGGAGCGGAGGTGTTCTGGCAGAAGGAGCGGGCAAACGGCCAATCGCTGGCCCAATGCATCCAGGATGAGCTCAACAAGAGCGTCAACACACAAAAGCAGCGCAGGAGCCACTCCGGAGATTTCTACATCCTGCAGGTGGTGGAGCAGCCCTCCGTGATCGTGGAGTGCGGCTACCTTTCCAACGCCGGGGAGGAAAAGCTGCTGCAGGACAAGAACCACCAGAAACTGCTGGCCCAGTGCATATTCAAGGGCGTGTGCGACTATTTCAAGATCAAATAGCTTTCATATGGGCATTCTAACATTTCATTTTGTTGTGCAATTGGAACAGTTTTCTGCCTGATATTTGTTTGGCAGGGTTTTGCACTGACCGTTACACCACTGCCCGGAATGGGCATTTTATACGCAAGAATAAGGATTGGTGGTGTTTTATGTCAGTCAGCCTGGAGCAGAAGTATCAGAAAGTGATTTCACAGCAGACGGCGGTCACATTTCAATCCCTGGGCCTTGGGATGCTCTTTACACGTTTGATCGGCAAATACAAGGCAAACCCCACTGCGGGCACGATGAGCAGCTGTGTGGCGGAGGTTGAGGCGTTCGTATCCAAATACGAAAGCGTGCTCGGTGCGGATCTGAGCAAGCTGCAGAGCATATGAGAGAGGTGCAATGATGTTAATTGATCTGAACAAGGCCACGGAACTGATCCATGCGGGGAAGCTGCTGCACATTGCCGCCGATGAGAAATTGCTTGCGCAATTGCCCTCCGGCAACTGGATTGGCGGCACCACGCCCTACTTTATTGCCGAAAACGGCGGCGTGACGACCGACGAACTGCTGTTTGTGACGGAGCTCAAGCCTGCAAAGAGCTTCAAGGCCAAGGCATATGACGCCGAGTCCATTCATAACGTGGCGGCGGATGCCTATGACAACGGCTTCACAATCCTGATCATACCCTTTGGCAGCAAGGTGCTTGAAACCTTTGCCAAGGACGCTCCGGAGATTGACCAGATCTTTCTGAAAAACGTGGCCGGTTGGGTGTCCGGCTTTCACCTTGCGACCAACGGAGCAGCCAAGGCGTTTGACGGCACCTGCGGCGTGAGCTTTGCAGACCGCGCCGTGGCCCTTCATGTGGAGCTGCCGCAGGGCAAGCTTGCGTCCATTGGGATTGTCAACCTGTTTGAGCCCGACTCGGCGGGTCCTGTGATTGAGTTTGCCGATTCATCCTTTGAGGCGGTGACCTGCCTTGTGGATGGCAAAGAAACGGCGTTTGCCGACTATATTGCCGCCAACGGGATTGATACCAAGCTGCCTCTTGTGGCGAACTACAACGGCGCCAATGTGAACATCTCAATTAAGGCAATCGAAGAGGGCACCGTGCATTTTTATGCGCCGGTGTTTTCCGGCACGCAATACCGTTTTGCGCGGCCCATTGGCGACTATGCCGCGGAGTTCGGCCGCACAATCTCCGGCTATGTGGAGAATGCGCCGGTCTTCTCCTGCAACTGCATCCTCAATTACCTGTATGGGGCGCTGGAAGGGAAGGGGACAAAGCCTTTCTCCGGGCCGGTCACGTTTGGCGAGGTGGCATATCAGTTGCTGAATCAGACTCTGGTGTATATCACAGTGCAATAGCAGAACGCAACGAAGACCGGGGCATGATTGCCCCGGTCTTCTGTATTTGTGGGTTCCATTGTGCTGCGGCTCATTTCATGCGTGAAGCGTGCTCACCCTTGCTCCGCAGACACCAGCCATGTTTTGGCTTCCTCCGGATCATTGAAAAATCGCACCGGCACCGCGAAGCCGCCGGCGCTACGGAGCGCCGACCTGATGCGCCGCTGCCCGGCTCTGCCGCAGCCCACGGGGGCCAGCCGCACCAGTTGGCCTTCCAACCGCTTGATGTGCTCTGCGAAAAGCCCGGCTGCTTCGGCGGTGAGGTCGGTTTCATAAAAATCCACCCACACCCTGAGGCGCTGCGCCGGGCGGCTCCGGAGGAAGTGCTCCTCCGCGTCCATCAGCGCGGCAAGGCGCGGCAGGTCAGTGCCTAGACCGCCATACTTCAATGCGTGCAGCTCACCGCCCTTGTAATAGTAGGGGAAGGTGGAGCCGGACGGTGATTGTATGCTCATCGCATCTCCGCTCCGTTAATCCCAATGGGCCTTGGCAAGGCTGCTTCTGGTTTGCTCATACTCACTGCGCAGCATGGAGTAGCTCACATCATCCACCGCGGTGCTTTCATCAAATTTCCAGGCCATGCGAAAAACGCCCTCATACTGAAAGCCGCACTTCTCAATCACACGGCGGGAGCGGCTGTTGTGGGGGAAGTGGCAGACGGAAAGCAGATCCAGCTTCAGCTCATCAAAGGCATAGCGGATTGCGGCCCCTGCCGCCTCGGTCATCAGGCCTCGGCCCCAGTAATCTCTGGAGAGCACATAGCCCAGCATCTTGCAGTTGACGCCGGGCCGCCGCTGGTCCGTGTGCAAGCCGACGGAGCCGATCACTTTGCCGGTCTCCTTCCACACAATGGCCCACACATCGCCCTGCTCAATGAACTTGCGAATGATCTGGGCCGAGACCTCGCGGCTTGCGTGGGGCGGCCAGCCTGCGTTGGGGCCCACCTCGGGGTCACGGGCATATTCGAACATGTCGTCCACGTCGGTTTCCTGCCAAGGGCGAAGGGTCAGGCGCTCTGTTTCAATGGTTTTCATGTTGCGCATCCTCATCTTCTTTGTATGCCTGTGTTAGTAGTTCTTCCAGCCTTGTTCGGCAGCCAGACACATAAAGCCAACCCATCAGTGCTTCAAAACCCGTGGCCTTGCGGTAATCCAGCGGATCGCAGCCTTTGGGCACCACGCCGCACTTGGCGTTGCGGCCCCGGCGGAAAACATCGGCCTCCTCCTCGGTCAGCAACGGTTGCAGCGCCTCGGCAGCCCTAGCCTGGCCTGCTGCGCAGGAGAAGGCGACGGCCCGCTGCGTGAGGCCCTTCACATGCCCGCCGCCGCCGGCCAGCGCCTGGCGGATGAAAAGGCTGCACACGGCGTCGCCGATGTAGGCCAATGTCTTCATGTCTTCCGGCGCTTCGCCGCCCAACTGAAACTGTCTGTCAATTGAAATGCCGTTCACCTTCATTCCGGGTTGGTAAGGCCGGACACGCGGAGGAACCGGCCATAGGCGTCTTCCCACATGGCGCTGCCCTGCGGCAGCACTTCTTCCGGCTCGAAGCTGGCCCGCACCACCTGGCGCAGCTCGTCAAAGCCGGACAGGTCGCCCAGCGCGATGGCCTGCGTGAGCAGATTGCCCACCGCCGTGGCCTCCACCGGGCCGCACACCACCGGCATGCCCAGGGCATCGGCGGTGAAGCGGTTCAGCATCCGGTTCTGGCTGCCGCCGCCCACAATGTGCAGCACGGCGGGCCGGCTGCCGGTCAGCGCTTCGATGCAGCCCATCCCCCAGCGGTATTTGAGCGCCAGCGATTCCAGCACGCAGCGGGTGACGGCGCCGATTGTCTCCGGCACCGGCTGGCCGGTGTTTCCGCACCAGTCGCGCACGCGGCCGGGCATGTCCCCCGGTGTGTAAAACAGCGCGTCGTCCGGGTTGATCAGGCTCACCAGGGGCTTTTCCTGCTCCGCCAAGCGCACCACCTCCACAAAATCCAGCGCCGGATCGCTGTGCTTCCACTCACGGAGGCATTCCTGCAGGATCCACAGGCCCATGATGTTGTTGAGCACCCGATAGCTGCCGTCAGCCCCGCCCTCGTTGGTATAGTTCCAGGCCAGGCTTTTGGGGCCGATCACCGGTGTTTTGGAGAGGAACCCCATCAGCGACCAGGTGCCGCTGCTCAAATAGGCATAAGTCTGCCCGGCGGAGGGCACAGCCGCCACCGCCGAGGCCGTGTCGTGGCCGGCCACGGCAACAGCCGTGACTTTGCCTAGCCCAAGCTCCGAGGCAATCTGCCTGTGCAGGCTGCCCCTTGCTTCGCCGGGCATCCGAACCGGCAGGAAAAGCCCTTCCGGCAGGCCCAGCTTCGCAATCAGCGCCCTGTCCCAATCACGGGTGGCGGCGCTCATAAGCTGGCTGGTGCTGGCGATCGTGTATTCGCAACCGGCCTGGCCGGTCAGCATCCAGGCGAGCAGATCCGGCATGAAAAGCAATCTGCCGGTTTCCGGCAGCTCCCCCATGCGGCTGGCCGCCAGCAACTGGTAGAGTGTGTTGAATTTCATGAACGCGGTGCCAGTGCTCTGATACATGGCGCTGTTGCCGGCGATCTGGTCAGCCAGCTCCATCATGCCGTCGGTGCGGCTGTCGCGGTAATGGGCGGGCATTGCCAAAAGCGTGTTGTTGCCGCTCACAATGCCATAGTCCACTCCCCAGGTGTCCACACCGAAGCTTGCCACGGAGCCGCCGGCCTTGCCCAAGCCCGTTTTCAGCTCGTTGAACAGGCCAAGCGCGTTCCAATACAGCCTGCCGTTGACCTCCACGGGGCCGTTTGCAAAGCGGTGCTTCTCTTCCAGCCTGATCCTGCTGCCGTCAAACCGGCCCAGGATGGCCCGGCCGGAGCTGGCGCCCAGGTCAAAGGCCAGATAGTCCCTCGTGCTCATGCGACACCTCCGATTACTTCCCGATGGCAGCACACAGCGCTCCGGCCGCGCCCTCGATGGCTTTCAGCTGATACTCCCTGGTATATCGCTTCACCGGGATCGCGTCGATCAGCCGCATGCCCGTATGCTGGGCAAGCCGCTCCATTTGCATCATGCAGCTGATGGTGCCGTTGCCGCTGCCGCCGGCCGCCGCCACGGCGACCATGGGCATGCCGCGAAGCGGGCTTGTTTCGCGGGCCAGCGCCTCGCAGCGGCGCAGCCGGTCCGCAAAGTTTTTTGCCGACTCGGCCATGTCGCCCCAATACACCGGCGTCACCAGAACCAGCGCCTCGGCCTTCTTCAGTTCTTCGTGCAGCGCTTGAAATCCATCCTGCACCTGGCAGATGTGGCCGTCACGGCAGGTTCCCCAGCCGTTGCCGCAGGCTTTGCAGGCGTTGATGTTCTGTGTGTTGAGCTGGTATAACGCGCATTCTTTTCCGGCGCTGCGGATGCCTTTCTCCGCGGCGCGGGCGCAGGCGGCGGTGAGGCCGTCGTCGTTTGGACTGGCCCACAGTATGATGACCATCGCTTTCCCTCCCTGGGTAGGCCTTATCAGGCAATTGCCATCATTATACATCAGATTGCCTGCCGGTGAAACCGCTCCCGTCCGGCTGCAAAAGTGCGGAGAGGGGTTTCGTTTTGAGGATGCGTGAGCCCCGGCACACTAGCCAGATCGGGCCGTATCCGGTATAATGAACCAACCGAACGCGAATGAACAGAGGTCAGGCTTTGAGCGCAGTCAGTCAGAAGGTTTTTTTGATCAGCCACACGCCGGATCCGGAGCAGCTTGTTGCCACGGCGTCCAAATTGTGCTACTCCGACGCCGGCATTGAAGAGCTGCGCTCCGGTGTGGAATCGCGAGACCAATCAAGGTTTTTAAACAAGCTCGTTGAGATGGGCCACCTCTCCCCGGTGGAGCACGCCACCTTCACCTTTGGGGTGGAGGGTGTTTCACGAAGCCTGCTGGCGCAGCTCACGCGCCATCGCGTCGCCAGCTTTTCGGTAAAGTCCCAGCGGTATGTGGGGGCGCTTTCCGACGGCGGCACATTCGGCTATATAGTACCTCAGGGTGTGGAAAGGCTTGGCCCGGATGCCGTGCGGCGCTTTGAGGAGCAAATGGCGCAGATGCAGGCGTGGTATGACGGATGGGTGGCTCTGCTGGGGGAAAACGAGTCCGGCTATGAGGATGCCCGCTTTGTGCTGCCCAACGCCGCCGAGACCAAGCTCATCGTGACAATGAACGCCCGGGAGCTCATGCACTTTTTCAACTTGCGCTGCTGCAACCGGGCCCAGTGGGAGATCCGTGATCTGGCTTGGGAGATGCTGCGACTGGTCAAGCAGGCCGCGCCGGCGCTCTTTGCAAAAGCGGGCCCGCCCTGCGTATTCCGCAGCTGCACCGAGGGAAAAATGACGTGCGGCAAGATCACGGAAGTGCGCCGGAGATATGAGGAACTGTTTGGTGAATAACATGAATGCAAATGAAGATCAAGCCAACCTGATCGAAGGTAAGAACCCTGTTTGGGAGGCCCTGAAAGCCGAACGGCCCATCGAGAAGCTGATGATCGCCAAGACCATCAGCCAGGAGAGCGTGCGCGGCATCACTGGCCTTGCCCGAAGCAGGAAAATCAAGGTGGAGTTTGTGCCCAAGGAGCGGCTGGACAGCCTTTCCGCCACCGGCAGACACCAGGGCATCATCGCCCTGTGCGCCGCCCATGGCTATGCCGAACTGGACGACGTGCTGGACAGCATCACGGAAATGGGCGAAACACCGTTTTTGGTGCTGCTCGATGAGGTGCAGGATCCTCACAACCTGGGGGCAGTCATCCGCACCGCTGAGTGCGCCGGGGCGCAGGCCGTCGTGATCACGCAGCACAACAGCGTGGGCCTGACCCCCGCTGTGGGCCGGGCATCGGCGGGAGCTGTTGAGCATGTGCCGGTGTGCCGGGTGTCTAACCTGGTGCAGGCCATTGAAAAGCTGAAAGAGCGCGGCGTGTGGGTGGTCGGTGCCGACATGGAGGGCAAGCTGGCCTACGAAGTGGATTTGAAAGGCCCCCTTGCCATTGTGGTGGGCGGCGAGGGCGGCGGTGTGCGCCGGCTGGTGCTGGAGAAATGCGATTTCGTGGCGCGGCTGCCGATGCTGGGCAAGCTCAACAGCTTGAATGCATCCGTTGCCGCGGGTGTGCTGATGTATGAAGCGGTGAGGCAGAGAAGCCCTCACCCCTAAACCTCCTCCGCCAAAGGGATGGGGGAGTAAGCCCTGCTGTCGAGGGCTGTATCCTAAGGGAATCCCCCCTGGCTTCTGCCGAGGGCATTCCTAAAAGATCCCCCCGCCGCCTGCGGGCGGCACCCCCCTTAGCCGTCGGTGCTGAGCGCACCGACTTAAGGGAGGGTAGGGATTCGGCCCGATCAAGCGACTCGATGTACGGGCGGGCTGGTCGCAACCGTTGGTTGCTGCTCGCCCATGCAACCTGGGGCTCTGTACCCGCCCGAATATCCATTTGAGGTGTGTATCATGCAATGCGGTTGCCCCCAGTGCGGGGTGTTGATGGCCAATGTGGTCAAAGGCCTGGAAAGCGAGTGCAAATGCCCCGAGTGCGGCCATGAATGCAAGGCATGCCTGGGGTTGATGCGGGGCGCCGGCGCGCCGCTGCAAAAGGGGATGTCCAAAGAGCAGTGGGAGATGATGCTGCGGCTCAGGAACCGTGACGTTGACGATTGATCATTTTATCACTATAATCTGATCCAGATACCATATTATGGCAATTTCATATGGAGGCAGCGTATGGGCGGCGTGAAGCGGGCAATATCTATTGTGGTTTGCGTTGTGCTGGTGCTTGCTGTCGCTGCGTGCAATTGGATGCCCATTGAGACGCTTGAGCCAACAATTATGATGGCTTCGCCGGTTACTACTGCCACACCCACAGAGTTAGCAGCGGCTCCTACGTCTGAACCAACTCCATTGCTTACGCCATCAATGCAGGACAACACCTCGACTCCTGAGCCTGAGGAAACCGTTTTAGATTCCGAAGAGCCTGCGATTGTCCCTGAGGAATCAAAGGAGCCGGAGCCGATCCCTGCGTATGATGTTCCAGATATCAAAAAGGCTGGTCTGACCAACGATGAGTTCTATAGGATCCATCTCATGCTTGTGGGGATATCGGGATCCTGTTTGTATGATAAACCAATCAAATCGCTTAACCCCGCGGATTGCTTAATATACAGTTTTTACGTATTGAATGATTTATATAGTGCTAATAATCTTCCAATCACGATTATCGAAGACCAGGGTGTGAATACATCCATTAGTACAAGTGATATGAAATCGTTGATTGAATCGGCCTTTGGGAATCATTTTGATTCTTCATGTAAATCTACGCAGGATCGAGAAGTTGAGTTTGTTGATAATCAATACAGCTTTTACCTTATGGAAGGTGATCCACGCAATCGCCCTTTTGTCTATCAGATAGTGAAAACAGGTACGGATACTTGGAGATTGCGTTTCGATGTTGTCGGTGTGCATTATCAGTACTCTGTATACAGAGATAAAGTAGAAGCGACCATACGAAAAAGCAAGAACAGCATATATGGTTTTACGTTTGAGGGATGGAAAGTCCTTCGAAACACAACTAAGATGTTCAATGTCGCAGTAGCATCCTCGTCTTATGCCGCAGCAGAGGGCATGAACTTTCTGCCTAAAAATGTCCTGGACGGAAATAAGGATACGTTTTGGTTGTCCAAAACGGAGGTGGTGAGTTGGCTCAAGGTATCATTTAATAAAGCTACGATTATGACTGGCTTCAACTTGGATATGGACTATATAAATGAGCATTTTTCGGAGGAGCTCAGTGTTGTCCCTTCCTCCATAATCATTGAGCTATCTGATGGCACAAAGATAGAATACGATGACTACTCCCTTACCCCTGGTTTCCGATCATTTGGAAGAGAAGTGAAGATCAAGTGGATCAAGTTCATTTTCCCTGCCGAAACCAATGAAACCGGGCAACCTATGAAGGCTGGAAGGTATGTCATAGATGTTTATGCATACTAGCGTATACCTTTGCCCGGCTTGTGCTTGCCCAACCGCTTAAGCTCATTGCCTAGCATCTCAGATAAACCTATAATGTCTGTTTGCGTTGTGAGAAGCCACTGGGAACCAGTCGCCCTGAGAGTATCGCAATATACGGCTACGTCACCTTCCTCCCCGGCTTCTCCACCAAATGCTTCCAATACCGCTTCGGGATGAAGTGCTGCTGCAACTTGGGGTTCAGCCGGTTTTCAATGGCCATCGTGTCAAAATAGCGCCGCCACATCTCCTGGTATTGGTCTTCTTCTCCGGCCTGCTTCACCGTGTCTATGAGCCGCCCCGGCACAATCGCCCATTGCCCCTCTTCATAGGCGGCAGTGAGCGCCCTCCCCTTGTCGTGGATGAGCCAGCGCACATCGGGCATGCGGTCGGCAAAATGCTCGGCCAACTGGGGCAGGATGTAGTAAAGCGGCTCGATCACGGCGCAATAGCTGCCCTGATTGGTTTTGTGGAAACGCAGCAGGCCGGTCATGCGATGGGCTTCGAACCCCACGCGGCCTGCCATGTCGTGCAGCGGTTTGACGAACCGGTGCGTGACCATTTCTTCCACGGCCGGGCCGGTGCGGAAGCCGAACCGCAGGTAGTTGAGGATCATGCGGCCTGCTTCGGGATCGCACGAGAACCAGCACAGCATCACCTTGCGGGCGGCCTCATCGCTGATCTTTTCCACAATGGCGTCAAACACCTTCTCGGCCTTGGCCTCGTTGGTTTTGATGGGCCGATAGGTGATCAGGAAGTCCGGCTGCACCGGCATGGCCGGCAAAATGTTGCACACATTGTCTTCCCGGCGATACCAGGAGTCATAAACGGCGGAGAGCAAGCCCTCAAAGCTGCCGTCGGTCACATAGGCCGTGTTCATGAAGCGCCTCCCAGCAGCAGCGGCGCGGGGCTTTTGCGCGGCTCCGCTGAAAGCGCACCATATGCGTCGTTGGGGCCGGTGTCAAACAGAGAGAGCTGTGTGCCGCCGGTCACCTCCGGCACGCGGGAGAGCGGTGTGAGCCGCATGCGCAGTTGGGGCTGCGAGAGCCGGATTTCCGGCAGAAAGCCGCCCCGGCAGGTGATGAAGTAGCAGGCCCGCTTCATTACAACGCCGGACTTTTTGATGTCCTCAAAGGTGAGCCCGCCGAAGCGCCGGGCCTGCACCAGCCGAAGCGCCGAAACCTGCCCGATGCCCGGCACCCGCAGCAGGTGCTCCATCGGCGCGGTGGCCAGATCCACCGGGAAAAACTCCGGGTGGCGAAGTGCCCAGGCACTTTTCGGATCCAGGTCCAAATCCAGCTGCGGGTCCTTCTGCTCCAGGATCTCGCCGGCCTTGAATCCGTAGAACCGAAGCAGCCAGTCTGCCTGATACAGCCTGTGCTCGCGCACCAGCGGCGGTTTTCCGATCTCCGGCAGCCGGGGGCTTTTGTTGATCGGCATATAGGCGGAGTAGTAGACGCGTTTCAATGTGTACTTTTTATAGAGCGCCTCGCTGAGCTTCAGGATTGTGAGGTCGCTTTCCGGTGAAGCCCCCACGATGAGCTGGGTGGACTGCCCGGCAGGAGCAAAGCCTGGCGCGTGTATGATTTGCTTCTTTTCCTCCTGGCCGGCTTCAATCAGCCCTGAAATCAAGCCCATGGGTTTCAGGATGGATTGTGCGTTTTTATCCGGGGCAAGTGCCGTCAGGCTTTTCTCGCTGGGCAGCTCAATGTTCACGCTCATGCGGTCCACCATGCGGCCCGCTGCCTCGATCAAATGGCGGCTTGCTCCCGGAAGGCCTTTCATGTGGATATAGCCGCCGAAGCCCCTGTCTCGGAGCAGCTTCACTGCCTCAATCATCCGCTCCATTGTGTGGTCCGGCGATTTCTGCACGGCGGAGCTTAGAAAAAGCCCTTCGATATAGTTTCTGCGGTAGAATGCCTCTGTAATGTCGGCCAGCTCCACCGGTGAGAGGTCGGCCCTTGGGATGTCCTTTGTGGCGTTCACTGCGCAGTATTCGCAGCGGTAGATGCAGCGGTTTGTCATCAGCACCTTCAGCAGCGAGATGCACCGGCCGTCACCGGCCCAGGTGTGGCAAATGCCCGGCGCGGCGGTGCTGCCAAACGCTCCCTTGCGGCCCGTGGAGCCGCTGGATGAGCAGGACACGTCATATTTGGCCGAATCACCAAGAATTTCGAGCTTTTCCATCAGGTCCATCGTCGTTGCCTCCGCATGCCCAATTATAGCACAAATGTTCGCGTTAGGCAAATGGTATCCGGCGAGTACGATGAGATAAATCACGCGCGGCTTTTTGGCGTAAAACCTAAAAACGGAGTTTCGATAAGTTTTTTATATACGATCCATACACGTTTACTATTTTTCACAATATGTGGTAGAATAAGAGAAAGCATGGTCGCAAGGCCGGGGAGATGGCAGAACGCCGCCCGGATTCATAGCATATCACATGCACGTTTGAAAGGAGCAGAGAGTATGTCGAAACGCAGCAGGGCATTGGTAGGAGTAATTGCCGTGCTAGTTCTGGCTTTTGCGGTATTGGCCACCGGGTGCACCGGCAGGCTCAGCAACCTGTCGAAACTGGAAAACGGGGGCTATAAATATACAGAAGGCGACAGCGTGTGGGTCTGGGAGAAGTCCGGCAATGCCGAGCAGCTCACGCTCAATGACACGTTGATCACTGTGATCCAGGGCGGGCATGCCCAGTTTTCGCTGACCAACGGCCAGAAGCTGGATGTCACGCTGGACAACACCGGCACGCCGGCCTCTGTGAAAATGAGCTATGGCACTGTGGTGAGCCAGAACGACTACGCGCAGATGAACAAGGCGCTCAGCATCCGCGGCAGGATCCTGCAGGAAGTGGGCGGCGCGCAGACCGGCTCGCTGGGGTGGGTAATCCTTCTTCTGATTGTGATCGCCGCGGGCGTGCTGCTGTTCCTGTATGCAGGGCGGCTGGTCAACTCCTGGAAGCTGGGCGGCATTTTCAGCGGCCATGACACCGCAAAGTCGCTGCTGCTGTTTAAGGCCATCGGCGCGGTCATTGCCGTGATCGGCCTGCTGATCCTGTTGACGGTGCTCTTCTGAGGCCCTCGTAAACTACATAATAAAAAAGAGCGGGTGACCGCTCTTTTTTTGTTGTTGTTTGCGCTACCCCGGCGCTCTCCGTCACCGGCTGCCGGTTGCGGAGGGGCTCGGCGTGGGCGAGGCTGAGGGTGAGCTTCCGCTGGTGGGAGCGGTGGTATGCCCTTCCGGATAGTCGGCGTTGTATACAAACCTTGCCGTGAGCACGGGGTAACCATCCATCACACCGGTGACATCGGCAAAGATGGAATAGTACTGGTCCATCTTCAGCCCCTGATCCTTCGTATATTCCACGATCAGCGGCTTGCTCTCTCCGGCGGCGCCCACGTTGAACAGGTAATACTGAGAGCTTTCATTCTCGATCTGCTTGATTACTGCGCCTTCCAGCTTGTAGACCGTGCCGATCAGGTTTTCCGCTGACGAAGAAAGATAGGAGTAGTCCAGCTTCCATGCCTTCTTGGTATAGCTGGCTAGTGCCGGCGGCCGGTTGACGCGATGCACCATCG
>JAEYYW010000044.1 GCA_023428265.1 Bacillota bacterium
CCCACATGCTGCCGCTCAAGGTGATGCTGGAGTATCTCAAAAAGGAGCTTGGTTGCCGCACAACGATCCTGGGCATCCAGCCCCAATGCCTGGAGTTTGGGGAAGAGATGACCGGCGCGGTGCGCGAGACGGTGACGGAAGTCATCAAAACCGTTGGCGACGGGCTTGAACAATGGCAATAGGCACCTCGCAAACCGCCCGGCAGGGCGGTTTTTTTCATGGGAGGGAATGCCCCGGGGATGGTTTGGCAATCCCGCAAAGCTCCTTGCTTTTCGGCATCGCCGCGCCTATAATGCATAGGAAACGTTTCGGAAGCCGGTGAGCCGGCCAGACGCCGGCACCGCTTCCAAGATTTAATGGAGGCGACGCAATGCTGAAGGGAATTCCCTCGATCCTCTCCCCGGACTTGCTGAAAGTGCTGATGGAAATGGGCCACGGCGACGAGCTGGTGCTGGCCGACGGCAACTTCCCGGCCTTTGCCCACCCTGGCCGCGTGGTGCGTGCCGATGGCCACGGCATCCCCGAGCTGCTGGATGCCATTTTGAAGTTCATGCCGCTGGATCCCTATGTGGAAAACCCGGTGATTTTGATGGCGGTGCTGGCCGGCGACCCCTATGTGCCGGAGGTCTGGGCGGACTACCGCAGGATCGCCGCCGAGCATGACCCCAAGGGCGCCAGAGAGATTGCCGTGCACAAAAAGGACTTCTACGAGCGGTCGCAGAAGGCCTATGCGCTGGTGACCACCAGCGAAAAGGCGCTCTATGCCAACATTATTATCAAAAAGGGCGTAGTGGTCGAATAAATGAACCGAGCATAGCCCGGCCCCATCCATGGGGGCCGGGCTTCGTCCCCTTTTGTTCTTCACAGCGAGCAAGGAGGATCACGATGAATCCAAATCTGCCCATCGCTCCCGGCCCCTTTGAACCCACCGTGGAAAGCCTGTCCGGTTTCCGGTGCCCCGATTGGTTCCGCGACGCCAAGTTTGGCATCTGGAGCCACTGGGGCCCCCAGTCGGTGCCGATGTATGGCGACTGGTATGCCCGCAACATGTATCTGGAGGGCACTCCCCAGTATCTTTACCACTGGCGCACCTACGGCCACCCCTCGCAATTTGGTTACAAGGATCTGGTGAAGCTGTGGAAGGCCGAGCGCTTTGACCCCAAAGAGCTGATGGATCTGTATGTGGCTGCCGGCGCCCGTTACTTTGTGGGCCAGGCGATGCACCATGACAACTTTGACAATTTCGATTCGGCCCACAACCCCTGGAACTCCACCAAGGTGGGCCCAATGAAGGACATCTGCCGGCTTTGGCAGGCGGAAGCCAGGCGGCACGGGCTGCCCTTCGGCCTGACCGAGCATCTGGCGGCTTCCTACACCTGGCTCTCCGCCTCCCACGGGGCGGACAAGACCGGCCCCTATGCCGGCGTGCCCTATGACGGTGCCGACCCAGCCAACCAAAGCCTTTATCGCGACAACGACAGCGAGCTGGTGGAAGACGGCGACGGCTGGCACTGGTACACCAAGAACCCCCGCTATCATCAGGACTGGTTCCGCCGCATCAAGGACGTGATAGACAAATTCCAGCCGGACTTGCTCTATTCCGATGGCGAGCTGCCCTTTCAGGAAACCGGCTGTGCCATTGTGGCGCACCTTTACAACACCAGCGCCGCCAACCACGGCGGGGTGAACCATGCCGTCTACAACTTCAAGCAGCACGACGCCAAAAACACCGCCGCCGGCATCACCAGAATCGGCGTGCTGGATATTGAACGCGGGCTTTCCGCCGAACCGCTGCCCGAACCCTGGCAGGACGACACCAGCCTGGGCGATTGGTACTACAACGTGCGCGACGTCTATAAGACCGCGCCGGAGGTGGCGGACACACTGGTGGATGTGGTCTCCAAAAACGGCAACCTGCTGATGAACGTGACGCAGCGGCCTGACGGCACCATCGACGACGAGACGCGCCACACACTCAACCGCATGGCGAAATGGATTGCCGCCAACGGCGACGGCATTTACGGCACGCGCCCCTGCCAGAAGCATGCCGAGGGCAAGACCAGCATGGCCGGCGGCGCATTCCAGGAGAAGGCCGCCCAGTGGCAGCCCACCGACTTCCGCTTCACCCAGAAGGGCAACGCCATTTATGCCTTTTTGATGCGTGCCGGCGCCGAGCCCCGCGCGGTGGTCCGCAGCCTGGGCCGCGTGCATACTGCCGGCGCTGTTTCCTCCGTTTCGGTGGCCGGTATGCCGGTGCGGTTTGAGCAGAAGGATGGTGCGCTGCTGGCCGAGCTGCCGCAGGATGCCGACCGCAGCATGCCGCTTTGCATCAAGGCGGAGTTCTAGCAGCTATTCAGATTATTTGCTGGCGGAAGGGCTTTGAGCCCTTCCGTTTAACAATTTGGATTCTGCAATGCGGATACAGTTTATAGGTTTCTATACGATTGAGGAGATGGAAGAGATTATCCAGACAATCCGGCTTGATGATAATGGCTCCCAAAGAAAATGACCCTTGCCAATACCCCATTGATTCCGTATGATAGAGTCTGCACCAAGCTAAACGTTCACCACTTTACACAGGAGGTTTTCCCATGCTGAAAGCAAACGTGACCCTGGACCGCAATTTTGCTGTGGGCCAGGTGGACAAGCGCCTCTACGGCTCGTTCATCGAGCACCTCGGCCGCGCCGTCTATGGCGGCATCTATGAGCCCGGCCACCCCGAGGCTGACGAGCAGGGCTTCCGTAAGGATGTCATGCACCTGATCAAAGAGCTCAACGTGCCGGTGGTGCGCTACCCCGGCGGCAACTTCGTGTCCGGCTATGACTGGCGCGATGGCATTGGCCCCAAGGAAAAGCGCCCCCGCCGCGCCGAGCAGGCCTGGTTCAGCATCGAGACCAACGAAATGGGCATTGACGAGTTTGCCGACTGGAGCAAAAAGGCAGGCACCGAGATCATGCTGGCCGTGAACCTGGGCACGCTAGGCCCCGACGAGGCCCGCCAGCAGGTGGAATACTGCAACATGAAGGGCGGCACCTATTGGTCCGACCTCAGGAAGGCCAACGGCCACGCCGAGCCCCACAACGTGAAGCTCTGGTGCCTGGGCAACGAGATGGACGGCCCCTGGCAGATCTGCCACAAGACCGCCGACGAGTATGGCCGCATCGCCAACGAGACCGCCAAGGTGATGAAGTGGGCCGACCCCTCCATCGAGCTGGTGGCCAGCGGCAGCTCCCACCGCAACATGCCCACCTATGCCGAATGGGAGCGCGTGGTGCTGGAGCACTGCTATGAAAACGTGGACTATCTCTCGCTGCACCAATACTACGGCAACCGCTCCGGCGACATGCAGACCTTCCTGGCCGAAGCCATGGGCATGGAGAAGTTCATCCGCGAAATCGTGTCCACCTGCGACTTTGTGAAGGCCAAGACCCGCAGCAAGAAGGATCTGATGCTTTCCTTCGACGAGTGGAACGTTTGGTTCCACAGCAACGATGCCGACAGCAAAAACGAGCCCTGGCAAATCGCGCCGAAGCTTTTGGAAGACAAGTATGACATGTCTGACGCGCTGGTTGTTGGCACGATGCTGAACGCATTGATCCGCAACGCCGACCGCGTGAAGGTGGCCTGCCTGGCCCAGCTGGTGAACGTGATCGCGCCGATCATGACCCGCAACGGCGGCCCGGCCTGGCGCCAGACCATCTATTGGCCCTATATGCATGCGTCGCTGTTTGGCCGCGGCCTCTCTCTGGGCACCATTGTGGACAGCCCCAAGTATGATGCCAAGACCTACGACGCCGTGCCCTATCTGGACGTTTCCTCCGTGCTCAACGAGGAGTCCGGCGAGGTGGCGGTGTTCGCGGTGAACCGCTCGGTCAAGCAGGCAATGGATGTGAAGATTGACCTGCGGGGCGTTGGGAAGGCCGAATTCCTGGACCACATCGTGCTGCGCCATGACGACCTGGCCGCTGCCAACACCGAAGAAAACCCCGACAACGTGGCCCCGGTGTTTGCTGCTGCCGGCAACGTGCGCGGCGGCGTCTATACCGGTAGGCTGCCGGCCGCCAGCTGGAACGTGCTGAGGTTCAAAATCTAAAGCTGTCTCTGAACAGAAAGAAGCGGGCTTACGCCCGCTTCTTGTTATTTGAAGGTGTTTTATGAAACCGCGTTAGTTGTATCATGCGCTCCTCACCCCCTTTGTTTTTGCCGAAGGCAAAAATTCAAGGGGGGATGTCACCGCAGTGACAGGGGGGATTCAACGCTCATCCCGGCTGCGCTGCCCCTTTCTCTTCCAAACCGTTCTTATCCCCAATCTGTTCTTGCTCATGCTCCCGGAGCGTCCTGGAGCGGGCCACCAGCAGGATGCCCACGAGGAACAGCAGGATGTTGAGCACAAAGGGCAGCCGCTGGTCAATGCCGGAAAGCCAGCCGATCACTGCGCCAAAGGGGGAGGACACCGCAATCACCGCCACATAGAGCAGCGCATTGATGCGGGCCCGCTGCTTTTCATCCACAAACCAGATGAGCATGGAGTCCTTGCGGGGCTGCACCATCGAGAAGGCCAAGCCTTCCAGCAGCACGTAACCAAAGAGCATTGCGAGGTTTTTGGCCGGCGCCAGCACCAGCAGCAGGTGGCTTGCCAGATAAATGCAAAGCCCGGCGGTCAGCACCGCGCGCAGCGGCAGGCGGTTGAACCGACCCTGCAGGCAGAACATGACCACCAGCATCAGCGCCGAGCGCACCATCGGGAAAATGGGCACCCATTGCTCTGGCACCTGCAGGTTGTTGGTGGCATATGGAGAAAAGAAAGTGCCGATGGCCAGGTTCCACACGTTGGTCAGCGCCAGAAAGGCCAGCACCAGCAGTGTGGATCGCGAGGAGAGAATTGTTTTGAATACGCCCCAATATTCCGTCAGCATCCGTGTGAAGGGCACGCCCTTGGTCTCCCGCATGCGGATCTCGCCCTGCCTGGTCTCCCGGCTCAGCAAATAGAGCAGCACGCCCTTGACCGCAAGCGACGTGCCGAAGATCACGTAGAGCACCCGCGTCAGCGAGACCAGGTCATATTTGCCCAACGCGAAGGCGGTGATGGGCGCGAAGAATACTGCCAGCATGCCGGTGATCTGTATCCAGGAGTTTATGTTCACCAGCTTGGTTTTCTCCGTATCCTCAGCAAGCAGCAGCCCCCAGGAAATGGTGGGGATCTGAAACAGAGCGTTGATCACCGATCCGGCCAGAAACCACCAGAAGTTCTGCGCGAACGCCCAGATAAAGCTGGGGACGACCCAGGAAAGCACGTCGAACACAAAGGTGGTGAACCTGCGCCCCAGTTTGTCGGTGAGTACGCCACCCACCAGCGCCGCCGCCACCTGCACCACCATGCCCACGGTGAGCAGCACGCCGATGAGTTGCTCGGTGAGCCCCAGCTTCATCATATACAGCGTGATGAAGGGCTGCAGCAGGTAATAGGGGATCGTGAACAGCGGCTCGGTGAGCACACACAGCTTGGGGTTGCGCTCCAGCGTCTGAAGGGTGTGGATCAACGGGTGCCGCTGGAGCTTTTGCTTGAATGACATAAGTGATTTCTCTCCCCTTATTGTAATCCCCCCTGTCGCTTTCTCACAGTCGCTCAGGAGGGGATGTCGGTCGCCTATACTCTCCGGTAGGGGCCGGGCTCCGTCCCGGCCCATTGATGATCCCTACACCACGTGCCGCCACATCAGATAGCCCGCCGCGAGGAACAGCATCATCGCCGCAAAGAGGGCCGTCACAACCCAGTCGGCTGTCTTCCTTTTTTCCGTGAGCGCGGCCAGCCCCAAAAACAACGGCACAGCGCCCATCATGTAGCGGTTAAAGCTCAAAAGCCAGGCCGGCGTGAGCGAAACAATCGTGTAGACCAGCAGGTAGGCAGCCCAGGCGGGGCGGAGCTTCCGCATCAGCAAGGGCAGCGCCGCCAGCGCCGCCAGCATGCCGATGAACTGCGGGCCCCACAGGTAAAGCTTGAGGTTTGCGTCGCCGTTGCCCACCAGGTTTTCCCAGGTGGTTTTCATGGTGAGCCAGGGCGCCTGCATCTTCTGCCCCCAGTGGTTTGCCTGGATCTGCAAAAAGGCAAAGGGGTCCCCATAGGCGATTTGGTTGATCAGCAAGTAGATCGCCGCGCCCAGGGGGATCAGCAGCACCCACGCGCCGCGCCGCAGGAAGTCCAGCCACAACCGGCCTGTGGCAAGCCGCCGGGGCTCCTGAAACACTCCCAGACTGTCCAGGATCTCCACGGCGAAGGGCACCACCAGCAGCAGGCCCAGGTTGCGGGTGAGCGCGGCAAAGAAGCCCATGAGCCCTGCCAGCCACCATTTCCCGCGGCGGAGCGCCCAGAGGCACAGCGCCGTGAGAAGCAAAAACAGGCTTTCGGTGTAGGGCGCGCCCAGAAACACGGCGGCGGGGAAGACCATCAGGTATTTCACCGCCCGGCGGCCCTGCTCCTCATTGCCTTCCAGGGCGGCCAGCCGCACCATGACCGCCGC
>JAEYYW010000145.1 GCA_023428265.1 Bacillota bacterium
GTGTGAATGAAGTCAGTCAGGCCGATGTCGCCCAGTTTTTTGCGCAGGCGGTTCACATTCACAGTGAGCGTGTTGTCGTCAATGAAGCTTTCGTCCTGCCAGAGCTCCCGCATCAGATGATCGCGGCTCACGATGGCGCCGCCGGCTTTCATCAGCATGCCCAAAATTTTCAGCTCATTGCGGGTGAGCTCCGCCTCCACGCCATCATGGGAAACCGTGCCGGCGGATAGGTTCAGCACCGCGCCGCCCCGCTCCACCGTGTGGGCTTCGGCTTCCTGCCCATAGGCATAGGCGCGGCGGAGCATCGCGTTCACCTTCGCCACAAGAACGTCCATCGAAAAGGGCTTGGTGATGTAGTCATCCCCACCCTGGCTCACGGCCATCACCACGTCCATCGACGAGTCGCGGGCGCTGAGAAACAGCACCGGGGCCTTGGAAATTTCGCGGATTTTGCCGCACCAATAGAAGCCGTCGCGGCTGGGCAGGTTCACGTCCATGAGCACCAGGTGGGGGTTTGCCCTCTGGAACTCATCCAGCACGGAATCAAAGCGCTCGACGGACTGCACCGCGAAGCCCCATTTGGTGAGCTCGCGGGCGACAAGGGTGCGGATTTTTGGGTCGTCTTCGACGAGGAGGATGTTGTATTCATTACTAATCATGTTTCACCACTACACCATACTCTACATAGATAATTCCTCGTATGACAAGTTAAAATCAAGACTAAACTCATGAACTTTCATTTTGTACACCGGAATCTGAAGAGAATGAGCAACCCTAACAAGTCTTTCTTTATATGTTCGAGAGCAGTTCATGCCAATGTACATTCGTTTAGGTTTAGCAGGGAAATAGGGCATCCCTTTAGCTATAGCACCTGTCGTACATCTAAATTCATTCTCATACTTCCATGATTCATGTTTAATATTACACAAAAATGACGCCATATAAACTATTGTTAAGTCGCTAATTCTAATTTGCTTTTTTCCTTCAGACATTTGTTTCTCAATTTCATACTCCATCATCTCCATTTGTTGTTCCATGATATCCGTTACATCAATTCTCAATGATGAATATTGAACTGGAAATACACATCCTGCTAAACCAACATTGTCCTTGTCTTTTAGATCGTAAGATATGCAGAATCCTCTATGGTTACTTGCATAATGAGCCCACATGGGCATTGAGTTAAAATCATTAGCAGTAAATGCAGATCCCTTGATATAATTCGAAAAATCATCAATGATTCTTCCACCGCAGTTTATCAAACTTGGGAATTTTATAAGCCTATCCGGTCTGTAGAAGAAAGCCTTATTATCAAAAGGATCATTCATATCCTTAATATCTGACATGAATATCTGTTGTCTTTCAAGAGTCAGAATCTTTTGCTCATTTAGTTCAATATTATCAGTAAGTGCAAAAAACTTATACAATACATCTGGCACATATAGTCTAGTAATTCGATATATAGTATGGAATACAACATCCTTATATGATGAATTTTTTATAAGATTCATCGCGAGTATATAGTCCATCGGAGACTCTTTACGCCATTTCTCTAGATCAAAACTATCATCCATATTCACTTACCACAATTTGCATCATTTTTTATATTATAACTTAAAAAGTACTCTTCGTTAATAAGAACCCCGCCCAACTCCACTCAACCTTCCCCTCATTCTCCCTCCAGCACTCCAACCTCTCCAAATACTCCCCAATCTTCCCCAATACCTTCCCTCAAGTAAAAGCTCAAAGGCACTGTTCGAAACTCCATAAGCGTATTACACGCTGCCCATCGGCACCAGGTTCCCCGGTATTGGTGATATCGATTTGCGACTGCCAACTTGCAATACCGATCAAATCTGAATGTATATCCTCCGGCGGCCAAATATCCCGCCGCAACTCCCCTCGCCCCCAATCACATGGGACACTCACAATCACATTGCGTGCGATCCGTGCCATCTCGCGAAAAACATCGGCTTGGTTGCCGGACAACCGCTCAAACAACCGCAGGGCGATAACCAGATCATATTGCTTGTCGACAATGGGCCAAGGGGGTTTTGCAGCGTCAAAATCATAACACTTGCAAGCATTCGTGTGAATAGAAAATGGAACGTAATCCTTTCGCAGTTGATGCATGATGTCGGCATTCGCCACCACAGTAAAGAGCTCAGGATCTATCTCCAACACGCTCTGTGGTTTAGCCTGCTGCACCAAATCAATGATGGAATTGAAATAACGCCACCGATCCAAATAAAACTGATCGTCCTTCTCCTTGCTCAACTGAAGGAAGGTGTCATAATCAATATACTTCACTTTAGGGTTTTCCCTCTTGCGTTTTGCGTCCATGAATTGATCAAAAAGCTTGAAGAACTCCCAAAAAGCCTCTTCGTCTGATAAGTGAAAAAATTGTATGATGCTTGACCAGTTTTGTGATGATGAAATATGATAATGCATCGCGACATACTCGTTAAATCCTTCCAAGCAATTATCAACTTCATATAGGCGGCCGATTTGATACCCGTCCAAGAAGGCATGAAGACGCTCCAACGACAGCTTGCCAAGATACAACTGTGGGCATTGCCGGATTTTTTGTAGTAGTAAATAGACGCTGCTCATAACTTACCTCGTTCTCACAAATCCTCCCCAGTAACAGCACTCCCTCAGGCTTGCCTCTGCGCCTCGTTCTTCTGCTCCAGGATCCACTGGAACGGATAGGTGATCCGGCAATACTCCATGATGAGATTGCCATCCTCCCCCACCATGCCCAACCCCTCCACGCGGAAGGGAGCGACATGCCGGTCGGAAGCCAATGCCTCCTTCATCACATGGGCCAGATCGCGGCGCAGGCGATAGAGGGCCTCCTTGGTGTCCGGCTGGCTGTCATACTCTTCAATGCGTCCCAGCACCCGGCCAAGCTCCTCCTCCAGCGAGACGGCGCGCTCCGCCGTGCCCAACCCGCAGAACCAGATGCAGCTGCCGGTTTGCCCGAGGATGAGCGTCTCCGGCAGCAAGGACAGCGCAACTCCGTCCTGGCGGTATTGATGCAGCCGCGCGACAAAGGCTTCACCGCCCATGGCATGGCTGTCTCCGTCGAAACAGCAAGCATCGGGGGCGCACCGCACCGGGCCGCCCTCCTCAAACAGGCGTGCCAACATGCCGCGAAGGGGCTCGGCGCCTTCCCCGCGCTGCGCCCTTGCGGCCACCTTGGCGCATTCGTCCCGGAAGCACTGCCGCTCGGCTTCGTCCAGGTCGATGCGCACATCGGGGAACGCCGAGGTCATTGGGAAGGAAAACTGCAGCTCCTGCACCTTTAATTGATCCCCGCACTGACGGATGATGCCGGAAAGCGTGATATCCCAGAGATAGGCCCGCTCGCCGGGCGCGCGGGTGTGCAGCAGGTGGCTCAGCACCCACAGGATGTGGCCGGCGCGGGCTGCGGCGGAGCCGCCGCCTTCGGCCACGCGGCGGACGGCGGCCATATAGTTGGCGTAGCGCTGGTCGCTGTCCGTAAAGCGGAAGGACACCGTGGCGCCCACCGAAAACCAATGCAGCGGGCCGGGGCCGCCGCAGGCCAGGCTTGCGGGGTTTATCACCACATCCCCCCAGCCCTCCCAGTCGGAGACGAACAGCTCACGGATTTCCTCCATCATGAGGCACCACTCGCTGTTACTGGTGCCGACAAGTACCGGCGAATCGGCGGGGTCAAAGAGCCTGTCGCACAAAGCGGCGGCGTTGTCAGGGTTGCGCTCAACATAGCATTGCTGCATGTATTCAAGCATGTCGGCAATCTTTCGGCGAATCTCATTCATATTCAGCAGTTCTCCCCAATTCTCATTCAAAGCTTATACTTCACCGTGCGGAACTTGCCGCCGATCCAAAAGGTGGCTTCGATGGCCCGGAAGTGCAGGATCACGCAGCGGGGGCTCTCCACACCGTCCTTGAAGAACCGGCGGTCACAGTCCTGCGCGAACTGGCGCTTTTCCTCCACATCTTCCACCATGCGCACCTCACCGATCAGCGTCACGGTGTCGCCGCCGCTGGTGTAACACACGCTGGCCCTGGGGTTCTTGGCGAAGTGGACGGCCTTGCCGTTGAGCTCGGAGCGCCTGGACGTCATGAACCACATCTCCCGAAAACCGCTGGCGCGGATCTTCGTGACGGTGCACACACGGGGGTAGCCCTGCTCGTTCACCGAGGCCAGGGCAACGGTGTCGCTGCGCCCCAGCAATTCCGTGGCGGCCTGCTCAATTTCGCGGATGCGCTCCTTCTGGATTTCGTTGGAGGTGGGCATGATTGCTCTCCTTGCCGGTTGTGTTGGCAAATCATGGTTGGCAATAAGGTCATCATAGCGAAAAAGATGATCGAATGCAAGCGAACGCCGCAGGGCATAACCCCTGCGGCGCTTCGGTTCCGCTATTGCTTGCAGGCCCAGATGGTCGCCCGCCAGGTGTCGTTGCCCAGCGGCTCCGCCAATGGCTCCGGCGTGAAGTTTTTCATTGCTTGCTCCACCACAAGCCCGGCGTCAGCCAGCCAGACCAACACCTGGCTCAGCGTGGGGATGTGCTTGTGCCACACCTCAGGAATGATCAGCCGCTGACCGCTGCAGGTGGTAAGCTCCACATGGTTGGCCCCGGTGCAGATTTGCGTGACCGGGTTATACACGCTCCCGAAACTCACCACCCGGCCCGTTGTGCCCAGCTCGTCAACACCCTCAAAGTAGCTGCTTTCCCGCAGCCGGTGGAAGACCTTTGCCGGGTCGGCATGCAGGTCAAAATCCAGCCAGAGGTGGCCGCCGGGGCGCAAGGCCATGGCCGCCTTGCGAAGAAACAACTGCTGAGCCTGGGCATAGTCCATCGTGGACTCGATGTTGATCAACAGGTTGCCACCCAGCACCACCACATCGTAGCCGCCGCCCCAGTCGGCGGTGGTGGCCTCGGCCTGATAAACGCGAAGGTTTTTGAGGCCCTCGCCGCGGCGCACACAGCGCAGCAGCATCTGCTCGTCGGCGTCAAAGCCGGTCACCTCGTGCCCGGCCATGGCCAGCGGCACGCAGATCCGCCCGCCGCCGCAGGCGACCTCAAGGATCTTCTGGGGGGAGCCATCGGTTTGAGCTTTCAGGGTGTTCAGGAGAAAGTCCACGTCGTCGGTCTGGGTCTCGAATTGCTCATAGACGCTGGCGTACCAGTGTTTGGCGATGAAGTCCTGGTTCAAGGGATGCCTCCTTTGGCGGAAGGCTAAAGGTTGAGTGCCCTCCGAGGTGTAGTGTTGTATGCGGTAATGCTGTGCTTCATAGGGAACACTCCTTTGCGATAGGATGGGATGAGCGTAGCACAAATCAACAGCCCGGAGAAGGGAAAGAATGGGTCAAGGAAAGGTTTCCGCGACACCGGCATCAGCGGCAGGAAGGCTGCAACATTGCCAGCAGATCAGGTTTTCGCTATAATCAAACCACATTGCGTGGAGATTGTTTCACACGCGCTATCGGGGGAGGATGCAGCAAATGGTGCGAAAGACTGTGATGGCCTGGCTTCTGGATTCCGACCCCTCCATCCGCTGGCAGGTGTTGCGGGACCTTGCCAAAGCGGAGGAAACGGTCGTGCAGACCGAGCGGGACAAGGTTGCGGAAAGCGGCTGGGGCGCCGAGCTGCTTTCACAGCAGACCGACCATGGGGATTGGTCGGGAGACGACCCCGGGCTGCTCCGGACCATTCATTGCCTGATCCTGCTGAAGGATCTGGGCGTGAACCCAAAGACCGAAAAAGTCAAGGCGATGGCGGACAAAGTCACCGGGCTCAAATGGGCATATCACGGCAGCCAACCCTTTTGGGATGGTGAAGTGGAGCCCTGCATCAACGGCAAAGTGCTGGCGGCTGGCTCCTATTTCGGTATCCGATGCGAGCGGGTGCTGGAGAAACTGCTGAGCGAGCAGCTGGAGGATGGCGGTTGGAACTGCGAGGCGCCGGCGAGCAGCCGGTCATCATTTCATACCACCATCGCCGTGCTGGAAGGGCTTTCGGAATATGAGAAAGCATTCGGACGCAACGGGGATTGCGCAGCCGCGAGGGTAAAAGCCGAAGAGTATTTTCTGGAGCGAAAGCTTTTCCGGCGTCTCTCCACCGGCGAGGTCATTGACAAAGCCTGGCTGCGGTTTCACTTCCCTCCGACCTGGCATTATGATGTGCTGCGGGGGCTTGAGTATATGCGGTCGTCTGGCCGGAGGCCCGAGGCAAGGATGGCGGAAGCAATTGAAATCGTAAAGGTGCGCCGCCATCAAAATGAGCGGTGGCCGCTGGTGAAACCCTATCCGGATGATCTGTTGAAGTTCCCGATGGAGAACAACATTGGTGCGGCGAGCGGGTGGAATACGATGAGGGCGTTGAGGGTGTTGGAGTGGTATGATGCATAACTTTTATTGCCAGACAGAAGAATAACGTTGAGACAAGTTTTATAGGAGCATTCCAGTGAAAAAAGAACAGAATGAAAAGGAACTTCCATCCACACCGGACAACGCCAAACACAAGTCGCGCCAAGCCAAAAAGAAAAATGGAGATACCTCTAAGAACAACAAGTAGTCCATAGACAAAAGAGGCCGCACAACCATGCGGCCTCTTCTTTCATCTCAGAATAAATAACCTACTCCGCCCCATCCACACTCAATATCAACCGGTCAATGCTATCCCCCGGCGCCACCATCGGCAGCACCTTCTCGTCATTGTCAATGGCAAACTCAATGAGCGCCGGCCCGCCGGACCCGAGGGCCCAGGTGATCGCCCGGTCCACCTCATCGGGGCTTTGAACCTTCCACGCCGGGATGCCGAAGCCCGCGGCGATCTTACCAAAGTCCACCTCCTCGGTGAGGTTGGTCTGGGAATAGTGCTTGTCAAAGAAAAGCGTCTGCCACTGGCGCACCATACCAAGCACATGGTTGTTGAGCAACACAATCACCACCGGCAGCTTGTAGCGGGCGATCGTGGTCATTTCATTGAGGTTCATGCGGAAGCTGCCGTCGCCGGTCACCAGGATCACCGGGCGGGCGGGGTTTGCCACCTTGGCACCGATGGCGGCACCCAGGCCGAAGCCCATCGTGCCCAACCCGCCGGAGGTCAAAAACGCGCCGCAGCGGCGGAACTTGAAATACTGGGCTGTCCACATCTGGTGCTGGCCCACGTCGGTGGCAACGATGGTGTTTTCCGGCGCGATGGCAGACAGACGCTCCACGATGTGCCTGGGCTTGAGGCCCGGTGTGACGGACTGCTCCGGCGTTTCCAGCTTCCAGGCGGCGATTTCGTCAAGCCACTGTGGCTTTTCGCTTTTTTCCACGCGGGAGAGCAGCGCCGCCAGCACCTGCTTGATGTCGCCGATGATGCCGTGGTGGGCGCGGATATTTTTATTCACCTCCGCCGGGTCAATGTCCACATGCAGGATGTGGGCGCCGGCGGCAAAACTCTCGGCCCGGCCGATCACGCGGTCTGAAAAGCGCGCGCCCAGCACGATCAAAAGGTCGGCGTTCATCACGCCCATGTTGCTGGCCTTGGTGCCGTGCATGCCGATCATGCCGGTGAACAGGGGATGGTCGCCGGGGATGGACCCCAGGCCCATCAGGCTGCACGCCACGGGGGAGCCGATGCGCTCGGCCAGCTCAATGAGTTCGGCTGACGCCCCGGCCTTCACCACGCCGCCGCCGGCATAGATGAACGGCCTTTCAGACGCAGCGATCAGGCTCAACGCCTCTTCCAGCTGCTCGGGCTTCGGCGCGCCGTTGCCACTTAAGTCAGCAGGCACTTCAGGCTCATACTCGCAGCGGCCCTGCTGCATATCCTTGGGCACGTCGATGAGCACCGGGCCGGGGCGGCCCTGCCGCGCCACAACGAAGGCCTCACGCACGATCTGGGCGAGCTTTTTGATGTCGCGCACCTGGTAGTTGTGCTTGGTGATGGGCATGCTGACGCCCACAATGTCCA
>JAEYYW010000127.1 GCA_023428265.1 Bacillota bacterium
AATAAATCATCCTTTAGACCCCCTCATTGAAGCAGCATGATGAAATCACGTATGAGAAAAAGCACAACACCCAGCGACGTAGCAACCAACATCAGCGGTAACGCGGCCTTCATCTCCAGGTCCACGCCGGACATTGATGTGTATGTGGAGCTTCCGGTGAAGTTCATCGCGCCGAAGGCCGAAAGCGATGGCAGTACCAAAAGGTATGCGATTGCCTTCATCCAGCTTGCCAACGGCATCGGCGGCACCCAGCCCGCCATCAGGATCACTCCCACCGCCCACAGCAAGCCCAGCAACGCCCCTTTGAACGAAAACGCCCGGCCGGGGATCCATGGCAGCAGCGCCGGCGTGAGCACACACCCTGTGATGATTGCGCCAAGATAAGCCACGAGGTCGATCAAACCATACTGCCCAAAGCCGATTGCGTTCAGAATAAACAGGATGCCGAACACAATCATCATGGGCTTCAGCGCCATCACAACCTCCAGCGGCGCGAGCACCAGCCTATCCCACAGCGTAAAGCGCACCCTGCGCATTTCTTCCGTAGCTGTCATCCCGGCAGCCAGGAATGCCTTCAGGTCCTCCGCACGCACCGGCCCGTAAACCACCTTGAACCCGGATTGCCTGGCAACCTCATGCGCAGCCACACCCACCGCCCCCAGCTGGGGCAGGATCAGGGTGCGGTGGCTCACGATCTGCTTAAGGCGCGCTTGGTCAATCCTGCGCACCAGCTCCTCGGTGCCAAACGTCCCCTTCCCCGCGGCGCACCACACATTGATGCCCTTGGTGTCCAGCACCAGGATCCAGGCGTTCACATTGGAGAGCTCCATGCGCAGCCGGTCAAAGGTCATCTTGTAGTTGGCTGTAACGAGCACCGGTGCCCGATCATCAGGGGTGCCCACACAATACAGACCGGGGTCAACCTTATAGTCCATCCTGCCGATGCTCCAACGGGCCTTCCAGGAACCAAGCCTGTCAGCAAATACCAGCGTTGTGTGCACCCTGGGAACCGGGCCGGCAGGTGTATCCACGGTGCCTGCGATCCATTTGTGCCGGGGGCCCACCCCTGCGCCGCAGTTGCCGGCGCAAGTTTGGCCGACCGATTCCACCGCTTGCGCCGGAGCCGGGCAGCAGGGCTCCGGCTTTGCCACAACGGTTGGCACGGCAGTTTGATTGCAGCCGCAGGGCTGCTTCCTCTTCCGTGGGGAGTCGGAACAACAAGATTCTGGCATTGGCTTCACCTCATACTGCTACTTAACGTCATCAAGTACTAAACCTCTCCCGCCAGCACCCTGCGCTTCAAGTCCAGCACCTTTAGCTCAATCGTCTTTGCCGTCTTTTCAAACAGCTCGTCAGGTCCTCCGGTCGGGTCTTCAAGGCCCCAATCTTCCCGGTGGCGGCTTGGCAGCCAGGGGCATTCCACGCCGCAGCCCATCGTCACAACGATGGACACCGGCGGCAGGCTGTCGATCTGTTTCGGGTGCTGGCCAACTTCAATCATATCCACGCCGTAAAGCCGCTTGATCGCGCGCACAGCGTCAGGGTTAATTGCAGGTTTTAGTTCGGTGCCCGCCGAGCAGGCATCGAATGCATCGGTGGCAAGGAGCTTCGCCAATGCCTCGGCCATTTGCGACCGGCAGGAATTGTGGGTGCAGATGAAGGCAACGGTGGGCTTGCTTGTCGCGGAGTTTGGTGTCATGGTGTCATCCTCCTTCTGGTGCTTCAGGTCGCTTTGAACCAATGCCGCGTGTTGTTTGCGATCCGCACCAGTGTGAGCATCACGGGCACTTCCACCAGCACGCCCACAATGGTGGCCAGCGCCACAGGCGACGTGGGCCCAAACAGGGAAATGGCGACTGCCACAGAAAGTTCAAAGAAGTTGGACGCACCGATCATGCCCGCGGGGCATGCAATGTCATGCGGAAGCTTCAGCGCCTTGCTGGCAAGATAGGAGATAAAGAAGATCAGGAATGTCTGCAGTATCAGCGGAATCGCAATCAGCACGATGTGCAATGGATTTTTCAGAATGATATCTCCTTGAAAGGAGAATATGATCACCAGCGTCAAGAGCAACCCGCTGACAGTCACGTTGCTAAACTTTGGGATGAAGGTGCCATTGAAATACTCCGCACCTTTCTTGCGCGTGACCAACGTCCGGGTGAGGATGCCGCCCGCCAGGGGAATCACCACAAACAACACCACCGACAGCAACAGAGTGTCCCACGGGATGGAAATGCCGCCGATGCCCAGCAGCAGCGCCACGATGGGCGTGAATGCCACCAAAATGATCAGATCGTTGGTTGCGACCTGCACCAGAGTGTATGCCGGATTACCCTTCGTGAGGTGGCTCCACACAAACACCATAGCCGTGCACGGGGCTGCACCCAGCAAAATCGCCCCTGCCAGATAATCCCTGGCAAGCCCGGTGGGGATCAATGCCTTGAACACGGTGAAGAAGAAAAACGCTGCGATAGCATACATCGTGAATGGCTTTATCACCCAATTTGCCACCCACGTCACAAACAGGCCCTTCGGATTTTTACCCACCTGCCGGATGCTGGCAAAGTCCACCTTCATCATCATGGGGTAGATCATCAGCCAGATCAATACGGCGATGGGGATGGAAACATGCGCAACCTCAAACCTGCCCAGAAACGCCGGGACCGCGGGCAGAAACCTGCCGATCAGCACACCGGCAGCCATGCAAAGAACCACCCAAACCGTGAGGTACTTTTCAAAAAAGCCGATCCCTGGTTTTGCTTCACTCATTGCCATGTGCCCCGCCACCCTTTCCGCAATAACCTGAAGAAACGCCGCGTCATCTCCCGGATCTTGCCTGAAGAATCGCCTTCAGCTGCTCCTTGCCGGGCACCATGCCCATCAGCACCACCTTGCCGTCCACCACCAGCGCCGGTGTGCGCATCACGCCATAGGAGGCGATCCGGGCCATGTCGGCCACTTTCTCCACATGGGCATCCAGCCCCAGCTCGCAGGCGGCAGCCACCGCCGTGTCATGCAGCTTCAGGCATTTGGCGCATCCAGATCCCAACACCTCGATATTCATAGCAAACCCTCCTCATTCATACCAGCAAGCCCTGCAGGGCATTAAACGCATAACCGATGATCACAATCCCAATTGTGACCACGCCGACGAAAAGCGCCAGCAGCCGGGGTTTGACCACCTTGGACAGCAGCACCATCGACGGCACGGAGAGAGCCGTGACGGCCATCATAAACGCCAGCACCGTGCCGGCGCCCACGCCTTTCTGGAAAAGCGCTTCCGCCACAGGGATGGTGCCGAAGATGTCGGCATACATCGGCACGCCTACCACGGTGGCCAACAGCACGGAAAATGGGTTGCGCCCGCCCAGCACCGCCTCCACAAAAGCCTGCGGCACCCAGTTGTGGATGACCGCCCCCAACCCAACGCCGGCAAGCACATAGGGCCACACGCGCCTGACAATGTCGCGCACCTGCGCCCAAGCGAAGGAAAACCGGTCGCGGCGGCTCATCTCCGGCAGCTCCACTGCCCTGCTTCTGACTTGCCACACATAATCCTGCACATGCTTTTCCATCTTCAGCTTGCCGATCAATGTGCCGCCGACCACCGCCAGGAGCAGCCCCACCAGCACATAGGCGACGGCAATCCGGATGCCAAACACCGAAGCCAGCACCAGGAAGGCCGCCAGGTCAACCAGCGGTGAGGAGATCAGGAAGGAAAACGTGACGCCCAGCGGCAGCCCCGCCTCTGTGAACCCAATGAACAGCGGGATGCTGGAGCAGCTGCAAAAAGGTGTGAGCGTGCCCAGCAGGGCGCCCATCACGTTGCCCCAAAGACCGTTGATTCTGCCAAGCGCCTTTTTGGTGCGTTCCGGCGGAAAGTAACTCTGCGCATAGGAAATTGCATAGATCAGCACAGAAAGAAGAATGAAGATCTTGATCGTGTCATAAAGGAAAAAGTGGATGCTGCCCCCAAGCGCCGTCTGCGTGGAAAGGCCAAACACCTTTTCCAGCAGCAGCCGCACGCCGTCGGCCAGCCACTGCATTTTGAGCAGCTGGTCATTAAGCCAGCTGAAGATCGCGCCGATCATTTGCATTGGCAATCACCCCCGGCGGGAAGCCTGCACACGCAATCTTCCTTACTGCTCGTGAGCTTCCGGAAAAACTCCAGGAATTCCTCTGCAACCGGCCGGTTCAGCGAGTAATGCGTCCATACCCCTTCTTTCCGGCTCAGGACCAACCCGCACTTCGTGAGCACTTTCATGTGGTGCGACAGCGTGGGCTGGGTGATGTGGAAATGCTCGAGCAGGCGGCAGGCGCACAACTCGCCGCAGGAAAGCATATCAATGATTGCCAGGCGGTTTTGATCCGCCAGAGCCTTGAGAATGGCAATTTCCCGGTCTGGTTTGGCTGTCATCAGAAGGTGCCTCCCCTCAACACATTGATGGTCATCTATATCCAGTATATGCAGCACATTGATGGTTGTCAATGTCTGAAAATTTTCTTGGGAAACAAACCTTTCCTTCTCTCCGTCAGTGCTCAGCAGCAATACCGCTCCTTGTATTCCCTGCATTCCAGCCTGCAAAAGTGGTCCTTCTCACAGCCTTGTTTCCCGATGGACAGCACACCAAAGACCGCATTCACCAAAATGTCAAAAATTGACTTCATTTCAGTCATCATCTCCTCCAGAACAATACTTAAAAGACTCTTGAGATCAGCTCATACAGATATCCCAACAAAATTGCCCCACCGAGCAAATAGGCCACATAAAGCCCGAGGGCTTTCCGCTTCAGGATTGTCGCCAAACCGGCCAGCACGCCGGCACTGGAACCAGGGCCGGTGATCATGAAAGCCAGCATCGCCCCGGGGCTCACACCGCTGGCCAGCAGAGACTGGATCAACGGCACCGACGAATCGCCGTTGATATACAGCGGCAATCCCAACGCTGCGGCCAGCGGCACCGCAAAGGCATTGTGCTGCCCGAAGAGAGCTGAGATCCACTCCTGCGGGATGAACCGGTTGATCAGGTATCCAATGGCTGCAAACAACGCAAAGAGCGGCAGGATCCTCCGCACACCCACATCGAAGAATGCCTTCAGCAGCTTGTCAATTTTGCATCTCCGGATGATTGTGCCAGCGCCATTGACCCGTGCCGGTGGCTCCAGCGCAAGCTCGCCGTAACCGCAGCCACAAGAAACGGCCGGCGCCTCTTCCCCGCAGCCGCAGCGGATGTCTTCCCCAGCGGCAGAGCAGCAGACGGCATCAGGGTCTGGCTGCCCGGAGCAACGGCATCCTCCGGAGGCCCCACCGGCATCTTTGGCAGCGAAGCGCAGCTGATCCTTCAGGAAACGTGTTCTTTTTTCAATCGCATGGGAGGCATAGCCGGAACCGACACCGATGAGCACCGAAGCGGCCGCAAGCGCAATGGCAAACCGGGGGCTGACCACGCCGGACAACAGCACAAACTCCTCCGGGCTCATCAACGGCGATGAAGTCAAAAACGCCATAATCGGGCCCCATGGCAGCGAAGTTGCCACCATGGACAGCACAACTGCCATTGTGCCGCAGGCGCAAAACGGAGTGAACGCTCCAAACAGAACCGTGGCGGGGATCGAGACCGTGGACCGGCGCATCAGCCAGTTTCTCATCCGGTCCGGATCCACATACACCTGCATCGCGCCGGCCACCAAAACGCCGATTGCCAACGCAGGCAGGTTGTGCAGCAATGTGCCCAGCACATACAGAGGCGTGTCTTGCAGCAGACCCAATACAAACTCCATTGGTATCACCCTCCCCAAGCATTTATCGTATTTTTACGATGCATAAACGCAAAAAGTCAGGCCCCCTTGAGGGCCGTGACCGTTTATTCAATCAGGGATATGTGGATCTCCGCGCAAAACTCCTGCAGCATCGGCAGGTTCAAGAAAAAGCATGTCCATTGGCTGCGCTTTTCCCGCATGATGATGCCGGCCTGCTCCAGCACAGCCAGGTGCTGCGACACCGTGGATTGTGCCAGACCGGTCGATGCAACAACATCGGAAACACTGATTCCGTTTTCAAAATACTCAATTTTATCGCAACAGGTGCCAATCGTTTTATCCTTTAATGCCTTCACAATCAGGAACCGGGTCTCGTTGCCAAGGGCATTGCAGATCTTCACGATATCCATTGGTGACCTCCATCGTCTTTTTACGATGCGCATTATATCGCAATTTTACGATGCTGTAAAGTGGATTGATTCATCTTCCTCAAAAACTTTTCTAGAAACGCTTGACTTGAAGTTAACTTTAAGTTTTATACTTCTCCCATCCGGCTCTCAGCCATTGTTGAAAGGAATAGAGGATGATGGAGTATTTAGGCAAAGAGATCCCGAAGCTTGGGTTTGGGCTCATGCGGCTGCCCATGGCCGGAGGGGAAATTGACATCGAACAGGTCAAGCTGATGGTGGACCGGTTTTTGGCGCAGGGATTCACCTACTTCGACACCGCCTATGTGTATCACGGCGGCAAGTCTGAGGTGGTAGCCAGGGAAGCGCTGGTCAATCGTTACCCGCGGGAATCCTTCCAGCTGGCCACCAAACTGCCGGTTTGGCTGGCAAACAAGCCGGAAGACCTGCAGCCTTTGTTTGACACGCACCTGGAGCGCACAGGAGCCGGATATATCGACTATTATCTGCTGCACGCGCTGGACCGCGACCGGATCGAGCATCTGGAAAAAATCGGCGCCTGGGAGTTTGGCCGCAGCCTCAAGGAGCGTGGCCTGATCCGCCATCTGGGGTTCTCATTTCACGATGAGGCGAAATATCTGGACGAGCTGCTCACGAACCATCCGGAAACGGAGTTTGTGCAGCTGCAAATCAATTATGCCGATTGGGATGACGACAAGGTCCAGTCCCGCCTTTGCTATGAGGTTGCCCGCAAGCACAACAAGCCCGTCATCATCATGGAGCCATTGAAGGGCGGCTCGCTGGCGACGATGGGCCCGGCGGTGCAGGCAATGTTCAAAGCCGCAAGGCCCGATGCCTCGGTGGCGTCATGGGCGCTGCGCTATGCCGCCTCGCTGGAGGGCATCATCACGGTGCTGAGCGGTATGTCCAACACCGAGCAGATGGACGACAACCTGGCCACGATGACCCGGTTTGAGCCGGTGAACACGGAGGACCGGGCTGTGATCGCCAAGGTGATGGAAGAGCTGAAGAAGGTGCCCACAATCCCCTGCACCTCCTGCCGCTACTGCACCGACTATTGCCCTCAGAAAATCAACATCCCCGGCGTGTTTGAGGCGCTCAACGGCTATCTGCTGTATGAGAACCTGCCCAGCGCCAGAGGCAACTACCGCTGGACCACCAGTGACAGCGGAAAAGCCTCCGAATGCATTGAATGCGGCGCCTGCGAAGGCCATTGCCCGCAGCACATCCAGATCATCGAGAAGCTGAAGGTCGTGGCAAAGACATTTGAGTGACTTTTCGCCGGAGCGAACCGAACCCCTGCCCTTGTTTGGGCAGGGGTTTTTGTGTATCGGGCTTGCCGGTTTTGTCCCCCCACGTTTTATGCTATACTGCAACGAAGCCCACACAAAGGAGCGTCTGTATGAGGATCAACAAGGTTACCCTGATCGGCCTGGGGGCCATGGGCATCTGGTTTGCGCCCCGGCTGGAAGCATTGCTGGGCAGCGAGCGGTTCAGGGTGTTGGCCGGCGGCGAGCGCGGCGAACGGCTGAAAAGCAGAGGCGTGACCGCCAACGGCATCAACCACCGTTTCCGTGTCATCTCCCCCGACCAAAAGGGCGACCCGGCCGATCTGGTCATCATGGCCGTGAAGGACACGGGCCTTGCCCAGGCCATTGAGGACATCCGCAACCAGGTTGGCCCGGACACGGTGATCATGAGCGTGATGAACGGTGTTGACAGCGAAGAGCTGCTGGCCGCCGCATATGGCTGGGAGCGCGTGCTCTATTCCTACATGCGCGTCTCCATCGTGATGAAAGACGGTGAAGCAAACTTCGACCCGGCCTTCGGAAAGGTGCATTTCGGCGAAGCCCGCAACGAGGCGCTCTCCGAACGGGTGCTGGCTGTCAAGGGGCTCTTTGACGCAGCGGGCATCCCCTATGAAATCGATGCCGACATGGTCAGGGGCATGTGGTTCAAGTTTATGTGCAACGTGGGAGAAAACCTCACCTGCGCGCTGCTGGGCATCCCATTCGGAGCCTTTCGCGTGAGCGACCATGCCAACCAGATCCGCAGGAAAGCCATGTGGGAAGTGGTGCGGATCGCCAACAAGATGGGTATTGCGTTGGGCGCGGAAGACATAGAGCGCCAGGAATCACAGATCAAGCGCCTCCCCTTTTTCAACAAGCCTTCCACGCTGCAGGATCTGGAGAGCTGCCGGAAAACGGAGATTGAGATGTTTGCCGGCAAGATGGTGAAGCTCGGGGAGCAGCTGGGCGTGGAAACGCCGCTGTGCTGGATGTTTTACCACGGCATCCGCGTGCTGGAAGAAAAGAACAAAGGTCTGTTTGCCGAAGAGACCCTGTGATTGGATCGAAAAAAGCAAGGAGAAACATAAAAATGCTGGACAGAACCACACCTGGCAAGGCAAGAATCCTGATATACACGAGGGCACCCATCCAAGGGGAATACCCCACCCACCTGGCCTGCAGCATCCACCTTGCGATCAGCCGCGACAGCACCCATTATGACGCGCTGAACCACAACTATGGCATCCTGTTTGCCGCATCAACCATCGGCCCAGACAACACCATACAGGAAAAGGCGCTCAAACGGCCCTGGCTGTTTCACACCGCTGACGGCGGCTTCGGCATCGCCGCGGTGCGTGTGAACGCCGATGGCAGCAGCGATGCTGAGAGCAAAGGCAAAATCCTGCTTTGGGACTCACGGGATTTGTGTTCGTTCAGGGAAGCCGGCTTGGTGGATCTGGGCCTGGACGCATCTGTGGAAGAAGTCGCCTGCCGGTATGATCCCTCCATAGAAAAATACCGCATCCTCTGGCGGGACGCCGAAGGAAACCGCTGGCAAAACACGATGGGCGACATCATGGACACCGGCAGCGTGTCCGCCGCGCAGCCGGCGAGCGAAGTGCCGGAAACCTCCTTTGCCGATGGCCCCGAAGACGCCATTTGCGGAAATGTGCTGGAGGCGGAGAGCCGGTTCTGTGACGCGCTGTCGCTCAGATGGTCGCCGCTGCACAATGTTGCCATCCAGGTGCCACCTTGCATTCGCGCGTCATCGGAAGCCGATGTGACGGCTGTCCGGGCGACGGCGGTGTATTCCGACGGCTCCACAGCCCGGAAACAGGTGAAATGGGAGACGGGATCCGTTGATTTTCGAAAGCCGGGCATCTATGAGGTCGATGGCACGGTGATGCAGGACGAGTATCCATTCCCATTGGCAAAAGGATATGCAGACCCGGACATTCTTCGATGGGGCGATAAATACTACTTCATCGCCACAAACGATAACACGAATGCCGTGGGGTTCTATGTGCGGGAGGCGGACACGCCGGCAGGCTTGTTTGCTGACAACGTGGAGGAGCACCTGATCCTGGGCAGCAGCGCACCCCATGGATTCACAAAGTGTTTCTGGGCGCCGGAGTTTCATGTGATTGGCGGTGCTCTCTATCTGCTGTGCGCGCTGGCGGGCGAAGGCTGGGGGCCGCAATCACACATGATGAAACTGAAGCCTGGCGGCAGCATCACAGACCCGGGCAGCTGGGAAGCGCCAGTTCGTGTGAAGAAGGCAGACGGGGCCAATCTGACAGAAGAGGGAATTACGCTGGATATGACCTATCTGAAGGCAAACGGCGCCTCCTATCTGGTTTGGTCGTATCGGAAAAACATCTTCACCCCGCTGGACACCGGTTCCATGCTCATGATTGCGTCTATTGATGAAACCACGCCGTGGAAGCTGACCAGCGAGCCTGTGTTGCTGGCAAGACCCTTGTATGGCTGGGAAAACGTGGACCACACCATCAACAACGAAGGCCCTTATGCCATTGTGACGGAAGACACCGTCTTCCTCTGCTATTCCGGAGGCGCGGCGGGTGGCTACACATATGCCATTGGCCTGATGACCGCCCAAACCGGCGACGATCTACTGAACCCCGCCAGCTGGGCAAAGAGGAGTACGCCGCTGCTGAGTCATTACTCCGTGCCCAATGAGTTTGGGCCCGGCCACAACGCCTTTTTCACCGACCCGCACGGCAACCTGGTGATCACTTATCACGCGCAGGAGTCGTTGGCAGGCACTACAAGGTGCACCGCAGCCCGGCGTGTGCATTTCAACATGGAGGGCATGCCGGTGCTTGATCTGACGCCCGAGCGGGATTTAAACCCGGCGCTCGCCCATGTGCGCACACAAATCATCGTCCAGTAGCAAACGGCGAAACAAAGCCGCCCAAGCGCTAGTCCGATTCGGCCAACGCGTCATTTGCAGCGTGCCGGTCGGCCTTGCGCGTATAGAGCCAAAAAGCCAGGCTGCCGATGAGCCGGAAACCGCTCACCGCCACCAGCGCCAGGATGATGCCGGTGCCCTGCAGCAGGAAGTAGGCCGCAAACGGCGACACACAAAGGCTCAGGTTGACCAGCGTGTTGTAGGCGCCCACATAGACCACGCGGTTTTGCCGGGGTGAAACCTCCAGCAGCGCGTTCAGAAGCACCGTGGATGTGCCGGCGGTGACAAAGCCGGCCAGCAGGTTTGTGAGGGTGACCCAATAGAGGTTGGGGAATATTGCCATCACAACGGGGTTCAGCGCCATCCCCAGCGTGGCAAACACCGCCGTGCGCCCGTTGCCCCAGCGGAGGATGAACCTGTTCCAGAAGCGGTAGCCCACAAACATGCCGATGGCGCTGAGCACGTTCATCACGCTCAGCCACAGCTCGTTGGCCCCGAGGTGGAAGATCTGGTAAATGCTGAAAAGCGGCCAGCCCATCTGCCAGGTGAAATAGAAAACCAGCGACGCGCCGGTATAGGCCAGATAGCGTTTGTTTTTCAAAAGCGTGGCGAGCATCTGGCGCAGCGGGGGCCGCTCCTCCTTCATGGCCTCGCCATGTGCGGGGTCGCCCATGCGCCGCATCATCAGCACCTCGACCACGCCCACGGCCGTGGCAACCAGGAAGAATCCCTGATACATCGTGAGCCTTTGCGCGTCGTTGCCCGGCAGCACGCTCAGCGCCACGCCGGACAGCAGCGACACCAGCAGCGTGGCCGGCACGCTGTAAAGGCTTCTCTGTGTGATGGCGGTGGAGCGGTCTTCCGGGGCAAAAAGATCACCCGTGAGCCCCTGGAAAGCTGTCTGCGAGATCGACTCCGGCACGTTTTTAAGCGCCAGCAGCACCACGCAGCAAACGGGCGCCCATTGCGGCGACAGCCACACCAGCGGCACCAACGCCAACAACATCAACCGGCTGGCCAGCGTGAAATCCACAGTGAGCGCCTTGAGGCCCCTGCCCCGGCGGCCGGTCAACCACACCGCACCGGGCAGGCTCACCGCCACGCCCACAAGGCCCGGCAGCGAGTTCAGCAGCGATATGTGGAAATCATTTCCGCCGATCCGCTCCAGGAATTTCACGGTGAAAGGGTTGAACAGGGAGAACATGACGGCGTTCATTATGCCGCTCATCACGAACCAGTAATAGGTGGAGTGCTGGGTCTTTGCCTGCTTCATTGTCAATAATTGCGGGGATGACATGCTGCGACCTTCCTGCTGACTGGAGTCGGTATCAGTATAGCGCATTCACCGAGGAATTGACAGGCTCAACGAGATCAAAAACGGGCGGTTCAGCAGAACCGCCCGAATGTTTGGGAAAGATTTCTTGCAGTAAGCCTGCAGAGCGCTCAGACGGTCAACGGTCCGTTTCAAAGAAGCGGAGCACGCTGCCGTCCGGTGTCGTCACCTGGCACTCTCGGGCACCCCAGGGCTGCTCGAAAATGTCGGTGATCTGATCCCAGCCGTTGGCTTTCACAAACTGGTGAAACCTGTCAATGCCCTGCACCAGAAGAAAGCCCACGACGCCCTTCGTCGGTTCGCCCTGAAACATATGGATCCCCCGAAAGGGTGTGAGGTGGGCGACAATCAGTTCACCGGGATAATCAAACACACAGCCATAGGCTCCCTTGCCGTTTTCATCCCTTGCGGCGATGTCACCATACCAGCCCAGCACATCGCGGAACCATTTGCAGGTGGCGTCCATATCCCGTGTGAAATAGACCGGCGCATTTTCCCTGACGTAATACCCCCTGCCGGCATATCGCTCCATGTCGTTTTGCTGCTTCATGTCATTGCTCCTTCCATTGCTCTCTGTGAGGAAGCTGACCCTCGGAAAAGCATTCACGGGCCCACCACCGCCGCGCGCTTGCGATGGAGAAACGCCGTGCATCTGATGGAACGCCCGGGCAAACGCCGCAGGAGATTCATAGCCGTATTTCAGCGCAACCTCAATCACCTTATCGCCCCCCAGCCTCAACTCCTCCGCCGCCAGCGTGAGCCTCCTGCGGCGGATATAGTCGCCAAGTGACAGATGGGTGATAAACGAAAACACGCGTTGAAACTCCCAGACCGAGCAGCCGGCGCATCTTGCCGCAGCCGCCAGGTCAATCTCTCCGGCCAGGTTTTCCTCAATGAGATCAATCGCCCGGTTCATCCCGATTTGCCAATCCAATGTCTCACCTCCGAGACCATCTTATCATCAGTTCACCCAGCGTTCTTTGCACGGCTTGCATTTTTCTGCAATGTGCCGGTGCGTCG
>JAEYYW010000161.1 GCA_023428265.1 Bacillota bacterium
GCCAGATGCCGGAGGCGATATAGATTGTCCGGAAGTACTGCGGGAACATCAGGAAAATCGTTTTCTCATAGCCCAGGGGGATCAGCCCGTCGTTGCTAAACAGGGAATACAAGACCTGATTGATCAACCCTTCCATGGAGAGGAAGTCCACCAGAATGCCGCAGATAACAACCAGAGAGATGAAGTAGGGCAGGTATGATACCGTCTGCACTGTGCGCTTGAACGCCTTGTTGGAAACCTCGTTAAGCAACAGAGCAAACAAGATCGGAGCCGGGAATCCGAACACGATGTCATACAGGTTGATCAGCAGCGTGTTTCGGATAATTCGCCATGTGTAATGGTTTGTGAAAAACTCCTCAAAATACTTCAGACCGACCCACTCACTGCGCCAAAAACCTTTGAGCGGCTTGAAATTCTGAAATGCGACCAGCACACCACTCATGGGAAGGTAGCAAAATATTACATAATATGCCACCCCAAGCAGGGCCAACAGATATACTGCCTTGAATTTCTTCCAGTCTTTGGCGACCCTGGTTCCGAACGAAACTTCATATTTCGAACGGCTTTCACTTTTCACCACCAATTGTCTCCACCTTCCTTAAGCGTTTTCTGGTTAGTCCATCACACCGGGCTGATGCTCCGGGTTGATTCTCGTTCAACAAGCCTCAATGGCACATAGATGGTTACATTCAACTCGCTGTTGCCGCGATTGATCATGTCAGACATCAGCATGCACGCAGAGCGCGCCAGTGTGCTGTGATCCAGAGCGACTGTGGTCAACGTCGGCCTGATGTAGACAGCTTGATCGACGTTGTCAAACCCAACGATGCTGATATCCTCAGGCACACCGATCCCGGCATCTGAGGCCTCCATGATGGCGCCGATGGCCATCGCGTCATTGGCTGCGAAGATGGCTGTCGGAAGATTGCCGCGCTTGATCAGGGTTCGCATTGCCGCTCTGCCGCTTGCCATTGTCCAGTCGCCCAGCACAACCCAATCGGGGTTCACGCTCAGGCCGCTGCGGGTCAGGCTCTCCATATAGGCGCCAATGCGGTCTTCATGGATCTGGCTTGCCATGGTTGCCCCGATATAGCCGATTTCCCTGTGACCTTTGGCCAGCAGATGATCCATCACCAGGCTGGCGCCGCCTTTGTTGTCCAGACCCACGGAGGGGTAGGCGGGATGGCTCAGGTTCACCAACACAGCCGGTATTCCCAGCTTCTGCAACCCACTGTACATCTCCATGGACAGATAACTGGCCAGAAACACGCCGATTGGGTTACAGGTGCGGACGATATCACCCACTGTGTCGTCCTGCGTATAGGACTTATAGAGCAGGTCATATCCCTGGTAGTAGCATTCACGCTCCATCGCGTCCATCAGCTGGGCGTTGAATGGCTCCCGGATCAAATCTGCGTCATTCAGGCCTTTGGGCAGCAGAAGCAGCAACGTTTTCTTCTTGCCTTGCTCCACTTGCCTTTCCGGATTGACAACGCTTGTGCCCAGCCCTGGAACTCTGACAACCTTTCCGTCATCCACCATCAGCGCCAATGCCCTGCGCACTGTTGCGCGCTCCACACCATAAATCGAACACAGCTTGCTTTCAGATGGGAGCATGCTCCCAAAGGGGTATTCGCCCTGCAAAATGCGAAGGCTGATATCTTCGTATATCTGTTTGTATACCGGTGTTTTGCTGTCTCGATTGATCATTTCTCCAAGCAGCCTTTGGATGAATTTACAGGGCTGTTCCTTGCACGGCCTTATAGTAGCACTTGTACAACATGTATGTCAATCATCAAACATGTGAATCATGGATTATTTAATCTGTGCATGTAATTCATGCATATTTGGTCAATATTTATACAAAATCCAAAAATTGAACTATGAATTTTAAAGGTAGTATACTTGTATACCATTTTGTTTGCCTTTGCTGGCAGCAGATAACCCCGGAATCCACCTAAAATTCCGGGATTGGTTGGTGATTATGACTTTGCTATAATGTAAATACAAGTACGCGAAAGAAATATGGGGAGCGTGCTTTGTGAATGATGACTTGCAGGGCATGCCAAGCCGGATGTGGGAATCACATGATACAAATGATTAAATTACCACGTTTGAACTGCCGTCAGCCTTCTTTTAACTGGTTAAGGTTGTCTGTGACCCGTTGCAGCAGCCCGATGAGCGTGGCCTTCTCTTCTTCTGAGAACCCTTTGAAGCAAACCAGCTCCAGCGCTTCCATGATTTCCGCGGTCTTCTCCGCTTTCTCCCGGCCTAAATCGGTCAGTGAAATGATATAGGCCCGCTTGCCGCAGGGCAGGTTGGTAGCCTTCTTTTTGATGAGCTCCTTGTGCACCATGTTGCGCAAAAGGATTGTCATTGTGGCAGGCTCAACGCGGCATTGCTCGGCAAGCTCCTTCTGGGAGCAGCCTTCATTTTCGCTGAGAAACGCAAGCACTTTGGGCTGACCCGGAGACAGATTGAGCACCTGGAGCTCCTGGCGGCTTCTTTTGAAATGTGCCCCCGATGCTTCAATCAGGGCATGATGCAGTCTCTTTGCCATTTGTATCCTCCATTGATCCATTGAGCAGCCAGGCCGGCTGGCTTGTCTTTGCTACTGTGACTAGGCTGAGGCAGTAGTTAGAAATTAGCAATCTAATTATACTCAATTATATACCTTCATTGCAAAATGTCAAGAAATTGCCCATTCCTTGCCTGTTTTGGTTCCTGTGATGTTTGCAACCAGTGAATGTCTTATTTGTTAGTATTCTAATTTAAGTATTGACTTCACTTTTTTTTCATGCTATACCCAAATAAAGTAACCTAAAGGAGATGCGGATATGCACTTATATGAGGATCAATCTCTTCCCTTTGAAGCCCGTGCGGCCGACCTGGTCAGCCAATTGACGCTGGAGGAGAAGGTCCAGCAGCTTGTCCACTCCGCGTCGGATATTCCGCGCCTTGGCATTCGCGCGTGGGACTGGTGGAACGAAGCCTCTCACGGCGTGATCCCGGCTGTGTTCCAGAAGTTTGAGGAAGCCACCAGCTTCCCCACATGCCTTGCCATGAGCCAGACATGGAATCCGGAGCTGATCGAGGAAGTGGCCACCGCCATCTCCGACGAGATTCGCGCGCTGTGGAACATCAACGGAAAAGAACTGGACTATTGGTGCCCCACTGTGAACATGGGCCGTGACCCCCGCTGGGGCCGCAATGACGAAGCCTTCGGTGAGGATCCCTATCTTGCCGGAAAGCTGGCCGCGGCTTATGTGCGCGGCCTCCAGGGTTATGACAGCAGATATCTGAAGGCTGTCTCCACCCCCAAGCACTTTGCTGCCAACAACTCTGAATACAACCGCTGCAGAGGGTCGTCAAACGTGGACGAAGCCACACTGCGCGAGTATTACCTGCCGGTGTTTGAACGCTGCGTGCGCGAGGGCGGCGCCTATTCGATCATGACCTCCTATAACCGCATCAACGGCGTGCCCTCCTCGGCCAACCACCACCTGCTCGGCGACATCCTCCGCAAGGAGTGGGGCTTCAAGGGCTACATCGTTTCCGACGACGGCGCCGTGGGCGATGTGGGGCCCAACACCGCCAGGATGTTTGGTGACATCCGCGGGCAGTTCTATGGAAAGACGATGGAGGAAGCCTGCGGGTTATCACTGAATGCCGGCACCGACATCTGCACCGGTCATGAGCACCTTTTCTATCTGAAGGGCGCCGTTGAGCAGGGGATTACCAGCGAGGAGATGCTGGACAGGGCGCTGATCCGCACCTTCACAGCCCGCTTCCGCCTGGGTGAGTTTGACGACCCGAAGAAAAACCCCTACTACAGCATCGGCAAGGAGCACATCTGCAGCGAGACCAACGCCGCACTCGCCCGCCAGGCCGCAACGGAGTCTCTCACCCTGCTCCGCAACGACGGCATCCTGCCGATCAACCCCCTCAAGGTCAAGAAGCTGGCGGTGATCGGGCCCAACGCCATTTACAGGCAGCTGGGCAGCTACTCCATCGGTGACAATCCCAGAATAGTGGCCAACACCCGCGTGTTCATCCCGCCGCTGGCCGGTATCCGCGAGGAAGCCGAGAAGCAGGGCGTTGCGGTAACATATGCCAAGGGCTGGAACTATGCCAAGCGCAAGCACGGCTTTGACGCGCCGGAGATCCCGGTGTTGCTGCATGAGGCCGCAGAAGCGGGCAAGACTGTGCAGGAATATTTGGAAGGCCGCATCCCCGAGTGCGAGCGTGAGTGGCACACCAAGCGGCATGCGGAGTTCCGTGAGTTCTTCATGAACGCCCCGATCGTGCCATCCCGCCACCCGGTGGAAGATCCGGATCTGGACCGGCCCGACGAGGAGCTGTTTGCCGAGGCGCTGAAAGCCGCCGCCGAAGCCGACGCCGTGGTTGTGGTGGCCGGCACTGATCCGTCAGTGACCCGCGAGGGCAAGGACCGCGAAACGCTGGCTCTGCCTTATGACCAAGACGGCAAGGTGCAGCAGATCCTGAAGGCCAACCCCAACACCGTGGTGGTGATCATTTCCTCCGGCCCCACCATCGGCGACTTCCTGGACATGGCGCCCGGTGTGGTTTATGCCACCTATGCCGGCGAATCGCAGGGTGCCGCCATCGCCGACGTGCTGTTCGGCAACTACAACCCCAGTGGCCGCACCACCGAAACATGGTACTTCAAGGATAGCGACCTGCCGCACATCAGTGAGTACGGCATCCGGCCCTTTGACACCTCCAACGAGATGGGCCGCACCTATCTGTATTATCTGGGCAATGTGCGGTTCCCGTTTGGGTATGGGCTGTCGTATACGAAGTTTGCATACTCCAACTACAAGCTGGACAAGGCGGCATATGACGCCAACGACACGATTACTGCCAGCATAGACGTGACCAACACAGGCGACTGCGCCGGCACCGATGTGCTGCAGCTCTATGTGCGTAAGTTTGGGAAGTATGACAACAAGCCCTATAAGCAGCTGCACGGCTTTACGAAGGTGTTCCTTGCACCCGGCCAGACCAAAACGGTGCAGGTGCGCGTGCCGGTGAGCGAGCTCAAATTCTGGAACTCCTGGCGCGAGATGTTTGCGGTGGAAGAGGGCTCCTACAAAGTGTGGTTCGGCGCCAACTGCGGGGCGGACGCCGTGCATGCCCTCACCGAGATCCAGATTTCCGGCCAGTGGAACGCGCCGCTTTCTGCCGTGACGATGCTCGCAGAACGCAGCATCCTCCGCGTCGGTGAGGAATCAGCGCTGGAACTCTCCGCAACGCTGGAAAACGCCAGGCACCTGGAGGCTGGAGAGCAGCCCTTTGTGTTCAAGTCGTCAGACGAGAGCGTCGCGATTGTGGAAAACGGCAGGGTCAAGGCCGTGGGCACCGGTGTCGCCAGGCTCACCGTGGAGCTTACCCTCGGCGGTGTGACGAAGACAGACAGCATCGGCGTGTGCGTGCGTTAACCGAAACAATTAGTGATACGAAGCGGAGGCTGCCGGAGGCAGCCACCGCTTCTTTGTGTCCGTCGGCGGGATTTACTTGACCGAAGCGCGGCGGGGCTTTATAATGAGGGCGTAACGTTTCGTCATTGAAGAGGATAGCATGACACAGCCGACGATGAAGGACATACAGAAGGCCACGGGGCTTGGCCTTGCGACGATCTCCAAATACATCAACGGCGGCAGCGTGAGGCCTGCAAACAAGGCCCTGCTTGACCGCGTTGTCATGGAGCTTGGCTATCGGCGCAACGAATATGCCAGGGCTCTGAAAACCAGCCGGTCCAAAACTGTCGGCGTTGTGATCCCGGAGCTTGCCAGCCTGTTCTGCACCACCATCATCACTGCCGTGGAAGACACGCTGCGCAGGCAGGGTTACGCGGTGATTGTGTGCGACTGCCGCTCCGACGAAGCGCTGGAGCAAAGCGCGGTGGAGTTTCTGCTCTCCAAAAAGGTGGATGGCATCCTGGCAATGCCGGTCACGGCAAACGGTGACACGCTCAAGCCCGCCGACGAGCAGGGCACACCTGTTGTTTTGTTTGACCGCAGGATTGAAGCGAGCAGCCACAGCACCGTCACCATAGACAACCGCAAAGCGGCGGCGCTGGCGGTGGAGCGTCTTGCGTCGCTGGGCCACAGGCGGATCGGCCTGATCGGCGGTGGCGAGCAGGTATATACCTTTCGGGAGCGCACGCTTGGCTATCGCGAAACACTGTCAAAGGCTGGGATCACTCCGGATCCGGCGCTTGAGTGCGCGGTGGAGCAGTCTTTGGCCGGCGGTTATGAGGGCATGAAGAAGCTATTGCGGCAATCACCGGGCATCACCGCAGTGTTTGCCTCCAACTACGAGATCACACTGGGGGCCATCATTGCAGCCAATGAGGCCGGGGTCAGGATCCCCGATGAGTTGTCGTTCATCGGTTTTGACAACCTGGAGCTTTCCAGGGTCATGACGCCAAAGCTCACGGTTGTGGCCCAGCCGATGGACCAGATCGCGCAGGAAGCGGCGGCGATGGTGCTGGCAGAGTTGAACGGCCAGGCAGCCGGGCAGCGCGCCGTGGTATTGGAGGCGCATTTGATCGAAGGCGCGTCCGTGGCAGGCTGCTCCTGATTGATTTGGGAAAAATACGAAACGTTTCAAAATAGGAGACTGAGATGAGAGAGTTGTTGCTAGGGATTGATGTGGGCACGTCGGCGTGCAAGGTGGCTGTGTTTGATGCAGCCGGCCATGTGCTGGCGCAGGCGGCAAAGCCCTGCGCCGTGCACCATCCGGCCCCCGGCTGGGCAGAGCAAGACCCGCTGGACTGGTGGGGCGCGATCGTGTCCGCCCTGGGGGAAATCTGGGAGAAGAGCCATGTGAAGCCCGATGAGATCGCGGCAATCGGGCTGGACGGCCAGAGCTGGTCCGCCATCGCCGTGGACGCTGCGGGCAACCCGCTCTGCAACACACCCATCTGGTATGACACCCGGTCGCAGACGCAATGCGCGGAGCTCAAACGCCGCGTGGGGGAGGACCGGCTTTTCAGCCTGTGCGGCAACCCCATTGAGCCGGCCTACACCCACCCGAAGATTCTGTGGTATCAGCAAAACAGGCCTGAGGTGATGGCCCGCACAAACAAGATTCTGCAATCCAATGCCTTCATTGCCATGAAGCTCACCGGTGCGATGACGCACGACCTTTCCCAGGGCTATGGCATGTTCTGCTTTGACATGGCCAAGGGCCAGTGGGATACCGACGTAGCCAGGGAGACCGGCGTGAACCCCGATCTGCTCTGCGACCTGGTGAAGAGCCACCAGATCATCGGCCGCGTCACTTCCGCCGCGGCTGCGGCCACCGGTCTTGCCGAGGGCACACCGGTGTGTGCCGGCGGGCTGGACGCCGCCTGCGGCACACTGGGCGCCGGTGTTGTGAGCCCCGGCCAGACACAGGAGCAGGGCGGGCAGGCCGGCGGCATGAGCATCTGCATGGCGGAGAGCAAGGCCGACCGGGCGCTCATTCTGAGCTTTCACGTCACCGGCGACACATGGCTGCTGCAGGGCGGCACTGTGGGCGGCGGCGGCGTCATGCGCTGGATGGAGAGCCAGCTCTGCTCCGCCGAGCGGCTGGAGGCCGCCGGAAAAGGCATCAGCGTGTTTGATGTGATCAACGCCGAGGCGGAAGCCGTTTCAGCCGGCTGCGACGGCCTGGTGTTTCTGCCCTATATGGCCGGCGAACGCTCGCCCATCTGGGACGCGATGGCCAAGGGCGTCTACTATGGCCTGGACTACACCAAAACCCGGGCCCATATGATCCGCGCGGGCATGGAGGGCGTGGCGTTCTCATTGCGCCACAACCTGGAGGTCGCCGCGGCTGCCGGAGCGGAAGTATCCGAGCTGCGGGCCATGGGCGGTTCGGCCAACTCGCTGCTGTGGACGCAAATCAAGTCTGACGTCACCGGCAAGCCCATCGCCGTGCCGTCTTCCGACACGGCCACCACGCTGGGCGCGGCGCTGCTGGCCGGTGTGGGCGTGGGCCTATACCCCGATTTCCAGACGGCTGTGAGCCGCACCGTTTCCGTCAGCCGCACTCATACGCCCAACCGCGCGCTGGGCGGTGCATACGACAAGGCATATGGCGTTTATCGCAAACTATATGAAAACCTGAAGACCCTGATGAAGGAGGGATGATTCATGGAATCTGCCGGCAAGCGAATGATGAAGGCTGCTGTGCTGCACGCCAATGAAGACCTGCGCTATGAGGATTATCCAATGCCGGAGCCGGGCCCCGGCGAGGTGCTGATCCGCGTGCGGGCCACCGGCATCTGCGGCTCCGATGTGCCCAGGGTGCTGCACAACGGCGCGCACTTCTTCCCGATCGTGCTTGGGCACGAGTTCTCCGGCGACGTGGCGGAGGTGGGCGCCGGTGTCACAACCGTGAAGCCCGGCGACCGCGTGACAGCAGCTCCGCTGCTGCCCTGCCATGCTTGTGAAGACTGCAAGCGGGGCGACTACTCCCTGTGCAAGCACTACAGCTTCATCGGCTCCCGCGTGCAGGGCAGCTTCGCCCAATATGTGAAGGCCCCGGAGCAGAACCTCACCAAATTTGACGAATCGGTGAGCTATGAGCAGGCGGCGTTCTTCGAACCTTCCACAGTGGCGCTGCATGGCCTGATGCGCGTGGATTACCGCGGCGGCGAGGATGTGGCGATTCTGGGCGGAGGCACCATAGGCCTCATGACTGCCCAATGGGCTAAAATCTTCGGCGCCAGGCGCGTGGTTGTGTTTGACATCAGCCCCGAAAGGCTTCAGATGGCCTGCCGATACGGCGCCGACGAAACCATCAACACGCTGGAGCCTGACTTCCTGCAAAAGGCCAAGGCCCTCACCGGCGGCAAGGGCTTCGGGTTTGTGTATGAAACGGCCGGTGTAAACGTAACGATGAAGCTTGCCTTTGAGCTGGCCAGCAACAAGGCCGGCGTGTGCTTCATCGGCACGCCCGGCAAGGACCTCACGCTGGACCCCAAAACGCTGGAGCTGATGCTCCGCAAGGAGTTTATGCTCACCGGCTCGTGGATGAGCTACAGCGCGCCGTTCCCCGGCCGGGAGTGGCAGCTCACGGCCCACTTCCTGGGCACCGGCGCGCTCAAGGCGGGGGAGGACCTGATCTTCCGCAAATACCCGTTATCCCAAGCTGCGGAAGCGTTTGCGCTGTATCATAACCCAACCGACGTCAAAGGCAAGATCCTGCTCGTCCCAGAAGACTGACGGGCGGGCATCATACAACCATGCAGCCTGCACCCCGACAACCAATTGATCAACAGGAGGTAACCGCATGTCCAACTTCGTAGACCCCAAGATCGTGCCGCAGAAGAAGCTTTCCAACGGCACAACCATTCCGGCAATCGGTATGGGCACCTTCGGTTCTGACCGCTTCACCGCAGAGCAGGTGTCCGCGGCGGTCGCCGGCGCGATCCGCGCCGGTTACAGGCTCTTTGACTGCGCCAGTGTGTATGGCAACGAACACCTGATCGGCCGCGTGTTTGAACAGGCCATCAATGAGGGCGTGGTGAAGCGCGAGGAGCTGGTTGTGACCAGCAAGGTTTGGAATGACATGCATGGAAAGGGCGATGTGCTGCTTTCCTGCGCCAAGACGCTCCGTGACTTGCGCCTGGACTATGTGGACGTTTATTTCGTGCACTGGCCCTTCCCGAATTATCATGCACCGGGCTGCGACGGCGATGCCCGCAACCCCGACTCCCGCCCGTTCATCGTGGAAGAGTTTATGGCCACGTGGCGGCAGATGGAGCGCCTGGTGGATATGGGCCTGGTCAAGACCATCGGCATGTCCAGCATGACGATCCCGAAGCTGGAAGCTGTGCTGCCGCTTTGCCGCATCCAGCCCGCCGTGATTGAGATGGAGCTGCACCCCTGCTTCCAGCAGGAGGAGCTCTACAACTATTGCGTGGCCCACGGCATCCAGCCCATCGGCTTCTGCCCGATCGGCTCGCCCACCCGCCCGGACCGCGACAAGACCCCCGACGACTATGTGGACATGCAGGAGCCGGCCATTGTGGCGGCGGCCAAGGCCCACGGCGTGCACCCGGCGGTGATCTGCGTGAAATGGGCTGTGCAGCGCGGCCAGATTCCGATCCCGTTCTCGGTTTTTGAAAACGAGTATGTGTCCAACCTGAGGAGCATCACAGAGGATCCGCTCACCGACGAGGAAATGAAGGCCATCAAGGAGACCGCGGAGCACAACTGCCGCCTGATCAAAGGCCAGGTGTTCCTGTGGGAAGGCGCCAAGGACTGGACGGCCCTTTGGGATCTGGATGGCAAGATCACCGGCTGGATCCAGGAATAATTCGAACTCCCGACTTATGGGCCAGCCGAAAGGCTGGCCTTTCCTTTTCATTGGGGCAGGCCGCGGCTTCCCCGGCGCATGGGCAGCGTGCCGGAGGTTGTGCTATTTGCTCCGCTGTTTGGCTTCGTTTGCCTTCCACATTTCCTCCCTGTATTTCCTGGGAGACATGCCTGTGTTTTTCTTGATGGCCAGCGAGAAATAGTTTGTGTCGTTATAGCCAACCATTTCGGCGATTTTGAAGGTCTGAAGCTGTGTGGTTGCCAGGAGCAGTTTTGCCTTTTCGATCCTCTTGCGCACAA
>JAEYYW010000025.1 GCA_023428265.1 Bacillota bacterium
ATCTCACTGGCAGGTGCTGTCTTGTTATTGTTTGTTGTGAATTTGCTCCGGCGAGGTAGCCGCAACTAATTGTTTTTGCCCGTAAACTGCGATCATGGTGGAGCGGATACTGCTCCACCATTTCTTCGTTTTCTGATGCGGAGTCCTGTACAGATAAGCCAGTATATATAGTACATATTCTATTTGCGGCGGCGGGCAAAACTGCCATTATAGCTATGATTTGTCAACGTTAGCAGCAAGCCATCTGCAAACACTATTGATGCTCCAAACTTGCACGGAAAGGGTCATGCACTATGTGGATCATCCTCTGGATACTCTTCGGCGCCCTCATCGGCTGGATTGCCAGCATCATCACGAAGAACAACGCCCGCATGGGCGCCGTCGCCAACATCCTGATCGGCCTGCTGGGCTCGCTGGTGGGCGGCTTTATCGCCTCGCTGCTGGGCTTTGGCGGCATTACCCAGTTCAGCTTGGCCGGCATCCTGTTTTCACTGGGTGGCGCTGTGTTGGTCCTGCTGATCGTGAATCTGTTTACCAAACAAAGGATGTAGGAGCCCGTTGCCTATTTGGTGCCGTCAGCATAGGATGAAGCATCTGTTTCGTGGAGCTGATTCCGATGCCCGTGTTGCCTTACGACCGTGCAGCCGCCGTGGCATATGCTCACCGCTGGGCCTTTGACCGCAACCCGCGCTTTTATGATTACACCGAGCTGGGTGGTGATTGCACCAATTTCACCTCCCAATGCATTTATGCCGGCGCGGGCATCATGAATTACACACCTGTATACGGCTGGTACTACATTGACGCAAACAACAAAAGCCCATCCTGGACCGGCGTGCCTTTCTTGTATCAGTTTATGACCGGCAACAGCGGTGTGGGGCCCTTTGCGCAGAAAGTGCCGATAGAGGGCGTGCTGCCCGGAGACTTTCTGCAGCTGGGCGACGGCACCGGCCGGTTCTACCACAGCCCGTTTATCGTGGCTGTGGGCAGCCCCGCGACACCGGGCAATATTCTCGTTGCCACCCATACTTACGACTCAGACAATCGCCCGTTATCCACCTATACGTATCAGGCTGTCCGCTTCCTGCACATCATGGGTGTGAGGAGATAACCGTCATTTCCAACCGCACCTGCGACAATTGATGCAGAATCCATGGCGGAACTGCGCCTGCGGCGATATAATTACCACAGAAGAAACGAGGTGGGAAAGATGAATTACTCGGTCAAACAGAAAATCATGGCCTTCGGCAAGCAGTATCGGGCGTTTGACGGCGCTGGCAATCAGGTGTTTGAGATCCGCTCCATGATCATGTCACCGGAGCGCCGCAAGGAGGTCTACGACATGGCAGGCAGGTTGGTGGCCTGGTCGGAGTGGCCGGTGATGAGCCAGAGCGCCTCGCTGGAAGCCGGCACCCACAGCGGGTCGTTGGAGGTGCCGTTCATGAGCCTTGCACCTGAGTGGAGCGGGCGATATGACGGCGATTCCTTTGAGATCGTCGGCGACTTCTTCCGGCGCAACTTTGATATACGCGTGGGCGGCAGGCAGGCCGCGGCGATCAGCAAGGCGTTTTTTGCCTTCAGCGACACTTATGAGGTCAACGTGGAAGAAAGCGCTCTGGCACCGGAAATCGCGCTGCTGATCGTGGCGATTATCGACCACAAATATCATAGTGACAAAAACTAAAATGAGGAACTGACCCAGCCCGCGGTAGAGAAAACCGCGGGCTTTTGTTATAACATGCATAAATTTATATCGACAAGAGAAGTAACCCGTGCTATAATTACTCTGCCTCACAGAGCACTATCACGGAGAGTAATGCAACCAGCTCTGCTATCGGTGGTGAGTTTCGTGGGTGAACTATCCTGCAGCGTCCGGCGACAAACAAGCGGAGAGGCGTTTTGATTTAAATATGAACATAACAGTTAAAGAAACGTAACAATGAATAAATAAAATTAATTGGAGTATTGAATAAATAAAGACAATCACTTATAATCGTTGACAGAATGTGCGTCTGGAGGAATTCATTCCATGGAAGTGGCAAAGAAGAAGGATAGAGTACTGCCGCCGCTGCTGCGCATCGTGAGGGAAAACCGCAGCCACAACCTCTGGCTTGCGATCATGGCTGCCGCCACGTCGCTGGACTCAGTGGGGCAGATTCTGATGGCCTGGGTTTTCTCCGACATGGTGGACAGCACCATTGCCAAGAATATGGCAGGCTTCGTGGGGCATTTGCCGGAAATCGGGAGCCTTCTGGTGCTGGGGCTGCTGACTGCTGCGCTGGCCCGCTACAGCACGGGCCGCTATTCCAACCTTTGCGCCCGCACGTTGCGGATGCGGCTTGGCGCCAAGTTCGCCCATCTTTCGATGCCATGGCTGGAGAAGCGCCGCACCGGCGACATGCTCTCGCTTCTGGGAAACGATCTGGGCCAGGTGGTTGCCTATCTGGACGATCAGCTGCGTTGGGTGATCAACGATGTGGTGCGATTTGCGCTGTCGCTGGCCTACATGATTTATCTGAACCCCTGGCTCGCCCTGGCCACCGTGGCCTATATCCCCATCGGTGCAACACTCTCCATGCTGGCGGGGAAACCCGTGCAGCGCCTCACCGCCGAGCAAAACGAAAAGCTGGGCAATGCCAACTCAATTGCGCAGGACGCTGTCAGCGGCCATGGCGAGGTGAAGGCATTCGGGATGCGGCCCTGGATTCTGTCCAGGTTCTCCGACGCCATCGGCGGGTGGCTGAAGTCGGGGCTGAAGGTGGCCGATGCACAGGCTCCGGTGGGGATTGCGTCCTCTGTGAATCTGGCGATCCCCTATTTGTTGCTGTGTTCGGTGGGGTTGGCGTTTGTGCTGAACGGCCGGATGACCGGCGGGCAGCTGCTGGCCTTTATGTTGGTGACCAACGGCGTGATGAACCCGCTGATGGCGATGAACTGGCGCATCACTGAAATGAGGCGCGCAGCCGGTGCCGCCGCAAGGCTGGCTGAGGTGCTGGACGGCCCGGAGGAAAGGGCCGGTGGGGAGCGGTTTGCCATTGCCAAGGACCAGCCGCTGGTCAGTTTCCGCAATGTGCGCTTTTCCTACACCCGCGACAATGGCGACGGCACTTTCGCCCCCCAGCAGGTGTTTTCCGGGCTGGATCTGGACATCCGCGCCGGCGAGACCGTGGCGGTGGTGGGCCAGAGCGGAAGCGGCAAGAGCACGCTGCTGCGGCTGGCGGCGGGGTTTTATGAGCCTGATGGCGGGCAGGTGCTCTTTGGCGGCCATGCTCTGGATCGCTGGGAGCTCCGGGAGCTGCGCAGCCACATGGCCCTGGTGGATCAGGACACCTATCTTTTCCCCGGCTCAATCGGCGAGAACATTGCCTGCGGTGCGTTTGGTGACCGAGAGCCCGCTTCGGATGATCAGATCACGGAGGCGGTGCGGGCGGCCAGGCTGGACGAGTTTGTGGCCGGTCTGCCGCAGGGGTTGCAAACGGCGGTGGGCGAGCGGGGCAGCAAGATTTCCGGCGGCCAGCGCCAGCGCGTTGCCATCGCCCGGGCGGCGCTGCGAAATGCTGAGTTCCTGATGCTGGACGAACCCACCAGCGCGCTGGATGTGACCACGGAAAAGGAGATCCAGCGGGAGATGGAGACGTTGATGCGGGGCCGCACGGCTCTCATCGTGACGCATCGCCTCTCCATGGCTCTGTATGCAGACCGCATTGTGGTGCTGGATGGCGGCGTGGTGGCCGAACAGGGCACCCATGAGCAACTGATGGAGAGGAATGGCATATATTGCGCGCTCTACAGCAAGCAGCTGGAGAGCGAGGGGGGTGAGGCTGCATGAAAGCGACGTTTACCGGCACCTGGAAATCGTTGCGCAGGATGCTATCGTATACCAAAGGCAACCGGATACAGTTCTACACGGGGTTGCTGATTGACTGCTCTGACAGCCTGGTGACCAACGCGGTGTTCAGTTATATCCTGATGATCCTGTTCTCCGGCATTGAAAGCAAGGATCCCACTTCTGTGGGCCGTGTGCTCCTGTCGTTGGGGCTTGGCTCAATCTTGTTTCTGGCTGTGTTTGTGCTGGGCCCGTGGATGCAGCAGAGGGCCAGCGTGAGGGCCGTGGCGCGCCTCAGGCGCGATGTGATGGACCAGACCCTGTCGCTGCCCACGATGTGGTTTGATGAGCGCCACAGCGGCGATGTGCTGTCGCGGCTGACATCCGGCATGCAGGCCGCGGAGCAGTCGCTGGGCTGGCAGCTGCGTTTCCCCCTGAAGGGCTTGTTGGCCGGGGTGGGCTGCACGGTGATGATGTTTGCGCTGGAATGGCGCATGGCGTTGGTTTCGTTGGTGTTGGGCGTGGTTTCTGTCTGGGTGCTCAGCCGTTTTGCCACGCCGATCAAAAAGGCCTCCGACAAGATACAGACCGGTTTGGGCCGGGTGAGCGAGGCCGCGTCAGACCTGCTGGCCGCCGCACCGGTGCTGCGGGTGTTCAACCTTGCCCGGTGGGCCGGCGGCCGCATGGATGGCGCCAGCGAGGAGGTTTTCCGCCACAGCCGCAAGCGCGTCCGCTACCAAACCGGCCAGGATGTGGCAAACAGCTTCAGCGGATGGCTCATGTTTGTGGGGCTGGTGCTGATCGGCAGCCTTGGCGTGATTTACCAATGGTTCAGCTTCGCAACGCTGCTTGCGGTCATCCAGCTCAACAACGGCCTGGGCATGATGTTTCAGACCATCGGCGGCGCGTTCTCGCAGCTGCAGGGCTCTCTGTCCGGCGCAAACCGTGTGTTTGAGATTCTGGACGCTGAAAAGGAACTGGCAGACGAGGAGGAACTGGTGCCAACACCGGGAAGCCCCGCCATCCGTCTGGATGAGGTGAGCTTCACCTATGACGGGAGCCACGATGTGCTGAGCAAGCTCACCGGCATCGTGCAGCCCGGTGAAACGGTTGCGCTGGTGGGCGGCAGCGGCTGCGGCAAGAGCACGGCGCTCAAGCTGCTATTGGGTTTCTACGGCGCGCAATCAGGCCGGATCGAGCTGTTCGGCCACCGGCAATCGGGATGCTCCACTGCGCTGCGCCGCTGCATTGCCTATGTGCCCCAGACCTGCTATCTGTTTTCCGGCACGGTGCGCGACAACATCGCCGCAGGCCGGCCAGGCGCATCCGACGCAGAGATTGTGCAGGCTGCCAAGGCGGCGCTGGCCCATGACTTCATTCTGGAGCTGCCCCAGGGGTATGACACTGAGGTGGGCGAGCGCGGCGCACAGCTATCCGGCGGCCAGCGCCAGCGCATCGCCATCGCCAGGGCCATCCTGAAAGACGCGCCGCTGCTGCTGCTGGATGAGGCCACCGCCTCGCTGGACTCTCAGTCTGAGGCCCAGGTGCAGGCGGCGCTGGAGCGGCTGATGCAGGGCCGCACCGTGGTTGTGGTGGCTCACCGCCTCTCCACCGTGCGCAACGCCGACCGCATCCTGGTGCTGGAGGGCGGCACCATTGTGGAGCAGGGGCCCCATGACGAGCTGCTGCGGCTGGATGGCCGCTACGCCGCCTACTACCGAATGCAGTTTGAAGGTAAGGAGGCCGTGCCGGCATAACGAAACCGCATTCTGTTGGTATTTTGCGGAATCTGGAGTAAAATAAGGATTATCATCACAAACACGGGAGGGCGCCATGAAAAGACGCATCGGCATCCTGACCAGCGGCGGAGACTGCCCCGGCCTCAACGCGGCAATCCGCGGAGTCGCCAAAGCGGCCTATGAGCTGTTTGACGCCGAGATCATTGGCATCGCCGACGGCTACAAGGGCCTGATCGAGGGTGAGTATCGCCCGATGCACCAGCATGAGTTCTCCGGCATCCTCACGCTGGGCGGCACCATCCTGGGCACCTCCCGCCAGCCGTTCAAATCAATCAAGGCCATCTCTGACGACAATGTGAACAAGGTCGGCGAGATGAAGAAGAATTACGACAAGATGCGGCTGGACTGCCTGGTGATTTTGGGTGGCAACGGCACGCACAAAACGGCCAACCTTTTGAGCCAGCAGGGCCTTAACGTGATTGGCCTGCCCAAGACAATTGACAACGACCTTTGGGGCACCGACGTGACCTTTGGCTTCCACACGGCGGTGGATATTGCCACCGATGTGGTGGACCGCATCCACACCACGGCCACCAGCCATGGGCGCGTGATGGTGATTGAGCTCATGGGCAACAAAGCCGGCTGGCTCACGCTTTATGCAGGCGTGGCCGGCGGTGCGGACATCATCCTGCTGCCGGAGATCCCCTATGAGATTGAGAGAGTGTGCCGGGCGGTGGAAAAGCGCCGCAAGCAGGGCAAGGATTTCTCCATTGTCGCCATCGCCGAGGGGGCGCTGAGCATCGAGGAGGCCGCGCTGCCCAAGAAGGAACTGAAGGCGGCGCTGGAGGCCCGCACGGTGCCGGTGAGCTACCGCGTGGCGGCGGATATCCAGAAGGCCACCGGCGCTGAAACCAGGGTGGTGGTGCCCGGGCACATCCAGCGGGGCGGGTCACCTTCAGCCTATGACCGGGTGCTGGCCACCAGGTTCGGAGCCTTTGCGGCGGAGCTCATCAGGCAGGAGCAGTATGGCACAACCGTGGCGATTGTGAACAACACGGTGCAGGCCAACCCGCTTTCGGATGTGGCCGGCAAGGCCAAGCTGGTGCCGGAGGACCATGAGCTGGTCCGGGTTGCAAAGAGCATCGGGATCAAGTTTGGAGATTGAGCCTCTCATCCACCCTGCCGCGTGAAGCGGCATCAAAACGAATTCATGCCTGCGCCTCCCCCATGGGGGAGGCGTTCTTGACGGTATAGTTTTTCCTCCTGGTCATACACTGGAATTGATCACGGAGGGGAACGCATGCATCGCACCCTGAGACCCGCCGCCTATGCTCTTGCCGCACTGAATTTGCTTGACATGGCAATCACCCTGCTGCTGCTTGCCCACTTTGGCGCCTCCGCCGAGGCGAACCGCCTGATGCGCCTGTTGTGGGAAGCGTCGCCATTGCTCTTTGTGCTGTATAAAGTGGTGCTGAGCGGGGCCTTTTTTGGGATCGCCCGCAGGGTTGATGGGCTGAAACAATGGATGGCGGCAGCGGTGATTCCTGCTGCCGCCATCTATCTTGTTGTGGTGGGCTGGGGTGTGTTTGTGCTGATCAATATGCTGTAGCAGCGGCTGGGCTCACCGATCCTGCCACGAACCGGCCAGGCTCCGCGCGATTTGGTCAATCACCTTGTTGGAGAGCACATAGCTCACCTGATCCCCATGGACATAGGCCTTGTCAAGAATCAGACTGATTGCCTGATAGCTGGCCGTGCCGCCGTCGTCAATCATGGGGCCGCCCACGATCAGCGTAACCTGCCGGCGGATTGTCTTGCGGCTGGCATCTCCATCGGTGTCGCCGTCTTCCATCGTGAGCACTCTGGCATCCACCGGATAATCCGGTGTTTCCCACAGGATCGCTGCGGCGTCTTCCGGCAGCAGAGAAAACCATGGCTCGTCCGGGTAGGAATCAATCTGCTCGAGGATGCCCACCGCCCGGTTCGAGCTGTCTGTGATGATGGGCTGAAAGCTGTCGGCATCGCGAACAGTCCAGCCTTCTGGCAGCCGCAGCGCACCCCATGTGGTGGCAATGGCTTTTTCTGCCAGCTTGAGCGCAGGATATTTGCTGGGCTCTTTGTCTTGCGCCACAGCAAGCCATTTGCCGCTGTAATCCACTGCCTCCGGCTCCGGCCAGGGCGTCAGCTCCGGCGCCACGGTCTCAAAGTCTTCGGCGGGCCCTGTGGCCTGAGAGGTGGCCTGCGCCGTGACCGCCGGCCCGTCGGTCATCACGACGGCTGTAGAAGCCGGCCCGGTGCTCGCGGTGGGCGCTGCCGTGCCGGAGCAAGCGGCCAGCATCATTGCCGCCGCAAGTATCGCAGCAGCACCAAGGGTCTGCCATTGCCTTTTGCTGTTTTTCACATACTTTTCGTTCATGGCAGAAGAATACCGCCTGACACAAACATTGTCAACCAAACGGCAGTTGCCGGCAGGATTTTTCCGTTGGGTGTCTAATAAAGCACGCAAGGGGCGATCAAATGGGCGAAGCGTTGTTTTTTGAGCGTCTGGCGTCGGGGGCTGTGCAATGCCATCTTTGCCCCCACGGCTGCCGGATCGGCGAGGGTGGCCGCGGCATCTGCGGTGTGCGGGAAAACCGGGGCGGAACGCTCCATTCCATGAATTACGGACTGCTCACCTCCATTGCCGCCGACCCGGTGGAGAAAAAACCGCTGCGGCATTTTCTGCCGGGCACGCGCACTCTCTCCTGCGGCAGCTTCGGCTGCAACCTGATGTGCCTGCACTGCCAGAACTGGCAGATTGCCAGGGGCAGGCCCGGCGCCATTGAGGTGACGCCGCAGGCCTTTGTGGCAATGGCCCGCGAGCAGGAATGCCCGTCGGTGGCGTTCACCTATAACGAGCCCGGTATGTTCTACGAATGGGTGCTGGATGCCGCCCGGGTGGCCCGCGCTGTGGAGTTGAAAACCATACTGGTCACCAACGGCTATCTGAACCGGGAGCCCCTCGCACGGTTGCTGCCCCACATCGACGCGATGAATGTGGATCTGAAGGCCTTCACCGAAGAAGGCTACCGGAAGGTGGGCGGCACGCTCTCGCCGGTGATGGAATATATCGAGGCTGCCCATGCCTCCTGCCATGTGGAGGTCACGATGCTGCTGGTGCCCGGCATCATCGATACGGCGGAGGAAGTGGAGGCGGCGGCCATATGGCTCTCCGGCCTTTCGCCGAAGCTGCCGCTGCACCTCACAAGGTGCTTCCCGGCATTTCGGCACACGGCGGAGCCCACCCCAATCCCGTTTATGCACAAGGCAGCGGATGCAGCCCGGAAGCATATAGAGTATGTGTATCTGGGGAATGTATAAGAGAAAGCTTATTTGAAAGGGTTTGGCCGTATGAGTGATTTCGCGTGGGGCTTTGTACATACGGAGAAGGATTTGCAGGAGCTCTCTTTTTGTGTTCAGCGCATAGCTCTGAACAATGGATTTGCACTAAAGACTGGATATAACGTATTCAATTACTTGTTGGAGAACTTTATTGATTCATTCCGGCTTGATGTTTCGAAGAATAAGGGAGCTTTGCCCTTTGAGGTAATCTCGAGCCCGCTCGATGACAATACAGAGAACCTCCTAACAGGAGATCCGTTGACTGGCTGTGAGATTGTCGAATGCCTATTATCAAGGATGAAACGTATTGAAGCATTTATAAGGGAATGTTTACAAATTGGTGGTGTTACAAAGATCGAGTTGAATATCAATATTGATTTTGCAGAACTCAATAACTACAATCAGTATACTATTCTTTCTGAAGACTTTGCTGACTTGATGTTAGTCTTCTATAAAAAGTGCGAAAACTCTACACCATCTGTTCGTTTTTTGTTTGAGGAGGAGTGAAGTATGGGCATCAT
>JAEYYW010000032.1 GCA_023428265.1 Bacillota bacterium
CCCTCCCTTGCTTTTACTTGCCATCCGCTTCGATTATAATAGTGGTATCCGGCACCCAGGGGGCAGCATGAAGTTCGGGATTGATAAAAAATATCTGAAAATCTGCCTTTACGCCTTTGTGACGGCAGCCGCACTGCTGTTGTTTTACCAGTTGCTGCAAGCCAGCGACGACATCTGGAAAAGCCTGGTCAACGGCTTCAATTTTCTGTTGGAGCTGCTAAGCCCATTCATCGCCGCCGTGATACTGGCCTATATCCTGAGCCCCGCAGTCACGGGCTTTGACAAGCTGCTCAGCAAGGTGTTCAAAAAAGACAAGCATGTGAAAGTGCGCAAGCTGTCGGCGCTGGTCGCCGTTTACCTGGCAACGGTGTCGGTCATCGTGATCACGCTGTATTATGTGATCCCTGGCATCGTGCACAACATCAACGATCTGCTCATCAACTGGGATTCTTATAGTAAGTCTCTGGAAGCGTTCTATAAAAACCTGCAGGAGACATACCCTCTGCTGAAGAGCAGTGATGTTCAAACAGAGATCAGCAATCAGCTCAAACAGCTGGGCGATAGCCTGAAGTTCACCGTGGGCGGCATCCTGAACTTTGTGTTTCGGTTGGGCTCCTCGGTGGCCAGCGGCATCCTTGGGCTGGTGCTTTCCTTCTATCTGCTCAACGAGCGGGAGCACATCCTAGAGAGCTTCCGCCGGTTTCTGAGTGCCTGGCTGGGCGGCCCCCGCAGCACGTCGCTGATGAATTTCCTGGACGCGGTGGACGGCGTTTTCGGCCGCTACATCAGCGCAAAGCTGTTGCTGGCGCTCATCATGTTTGTGATCAGCTTCATCGCGCTGAGTTTCCTGGGGGTGCGCTATGTGGTGCTGATGGCGGCCATCGTCGGCGTCACCACGCTGGTGCCCTATCTGGGCCCGTTCATCGGCGCCGTGCCGCCCATCATTGTGGCGCTGCTGGATAGCCCCCAAAAAGCTATCTACACCGCCATTGCGATCCTGGTGATCCACCAGGTGGACAATTACGTTTTCGAGCCGTTGGTGTTCAGCGACCGGATGGGCCTCTCGCCCTTCTGGATCTTGCTCAGCATCATTGTGGGCGGCGGTCTGTTTGGGTTGTGGGGTGTGCTGCTGGCCGTACCGGTGGCCGGCGTGATCAAGCTTTTCATCACCCGCTTCATCCGCATCCGGCAGGTGCATCGCCAGCGGCAGCAAAGCGCGGGCGACGCGGCTCCCCGGTAGCGGCGGCACACGGCATGCCAATACGCCTCCGCCCGCAATGCACAAATGTTGCGTTTTATTTAGCAAAATGTGCTATATTATATAGGGACGCCAACGCCTGTGACAATGGTCATTGTTTGAGGCGGGTAAATCTGTATAATCTAAATCGAGTTCACCCGCAGGCTCGGCGTGCCTTCACAGCTCACCGGCCATCGGTGTTGCGGGGCCCGATCAAATTACTGCAAAGGAGTAGTAGACCATGAAAGAATTCTTCCCCAATGTGAAAAAGCTGGAAATGGTGCAGGACAAGAAGCAGACGGGGCTTGGCTTCCGTCGCTACAATCCCGACGAGATCATCGGCGGCAAAAAGGCCAAGGACCAGCTTCGTTTTTCGCTGGCTTATTGGCACACGCTGTGCGGCGCCGGCAACGACCCCTTCGGCACCGCCACCGCCAGCCGGCCCTGGGCTGGCATTTCTGACCCCATGGCGCTTGCCGAGGCCAAGGTGGACGCCGCTTTTGAAATCATGCAGAAGCTGGGCATCGAGTATTTCGCCTTCCACGACCGCGATGTGGCGCCGGAGGGTGACACGCTGGCCGAAACCAACAAAAACCTGGATGTGATCGTGAAGCGCATCAAGCAACGCATGGACGAGACGGGCATCAAGCTGCTGTGGGCCACGGCTTCGCTGTTTACCAACCCGCGGTTCATGCACGGCGCGGCCACCAGCCCCAACGCCAACGTGTATGCCTACGCCGCCGCGCAGGTGAAAAAGGCGCTGGAAGTGGCCACAGAGTTGGGTGCCGCCGGCTACACCTTCTGGGGCGGCCGCGAGGGTTATGAGACGCTGCTGAACACCAACATGAAGCTGGAGCAGGACAACCTGGCCCGTTTCTTCCACATGGCTGTGGACTATGCCAAGGAGATCGGCTTTAAGGGCCCGTTCTACATCGAGCCCAAGCCCAAGGAGCCCACCAAGCACCAGTATGACTTTGACGTGGCCACGGCGCTGGCTTTCCTGCGCGGCTATGGCCTCACCGACTATTTCAAGTTCAACGTGGAAGCCAACCACGCCACGCTGGCCGGCCACACGTTCCAGCATGACCTGCAGGTGGCCCGCATCAACGGCATGCTCGGCTCCGTGGACGCCAACATGGGCGATATGCTGCTGGGTTGGGACACTGACCAGTTCCCGACCAACCTCTACGATGCCACGCTGGCAATGATCGAGGTGCTGAAGGCCGGCGGCTTCACGACAGGCGGTCTGAACTTTGACTCCAAGGTGCGCCGCGCCAGCTTTGAGCCGGAAGACATCTTCCACGCCCACGCCGCCGGCATGGACTCCTTCGCGGTGGGCCTCAAGGCCGCCCATGCCATCATTTCCGACGGCGTGCTGGACAAGTTTGTGGACGAGCGCTATTCCAGCTATGCTTCCGGCATCGGCAAGGACATCGTGGATGGCAAGGTGGGCTTCAAGGAGCTCGAGAAGTATGCCCTCGCCAACAGCGACATGGGCCTGAAGTCCGGGCGTCAGGAGCTGCTGGAGACGATCCTGAACGAGTACATTCTCAGTGTGAAGTAGTATAACATTGTTACAGGAGGAGTTATGAACATCACCGTATCCGCAGACAAGACCATGGGCGTTGTGAAGCCTTACTGGACCAAGTGCGTGGGAAGCTGCCATGCCTATACGGCTCTCCGGGCCGATTGGCGCAACCAGCTGAAAGCGTGCCATGACGAATTTGGTTTTGAGTATGTGCGGTTCCACGGCATCTTTGACGACGATATGAGCGTGTGCCTGCGCGACAGCGACGGCAAGCTGATCTATTCGTTCTTCAACGTGGACTCCATTTTTGATTACCTGCTGAGCATCGGCATGAAGCCCTTCATTGAGTTGAGCTTCATGCCTGAGGTTCTGGCTTCCGGCACCAACACCGTGTTCCACTACAAGGGCAATATCACCCCGCCCAAGAATTATCAGGAGTGGGGCGACCTGTGCGGCGCGCTGGCGGCCCACCTGGTGGAGCGCTACGGCATCGACGAGGTGAGCAGCTGGTTCTTCGAAGTGTGGAACGAGCCCAACCTGGAAATGTTCTTCTCTGGCACGATGGAAGAATATCTGGAGATGTATCGTTTCGCGTCGCTGGCCATCAAGAAAGTGGATGACAGGCTCAAGGTGGGCGGCCCTTCCACGGCAATCAACGCCTGGCTGCCGGAGACCATAGAGTTCTGCCAGAAAAACAACCTGCCCCTGGATTTCCTCTCCACCCATCATTACCCCACCGACGCAGGCTTCGGCCTTGGTCTGGAGATGGAAGAGCAGATGGCCCGCGCCGACCGCGAAGTGTGCCACACCACGATGGTGAAGGCCGTGGAAGAAGCCGGCTCGCTGCCGCTGTATTACTCCGAGTGGAACAGCTCGCCCAGCCCCCGCGACCGGTGGCATGACACCTCCTATTGCGCGGCGTTCATCGTCAAGACGGTGATGAACAACATGGGCCTGATTGATATGTACTCCTTCTGGACGTTCACCGACATCTTTGAGGAGTGCGCCCAGAGCTCGGAGCCGTTCCACGGCGGTTTTGGCCTGCTCAACATCCACAACATCCCCAAGCCCTCCTACCGCGCGTTCCAGCAGCTGGCGAAGCTTTCCGGCGAGCATCTGGCGGTTGAGGCCCAGGGCGCCAGCCCCACTGTGGATTTCGGCGCTTCCAAGGGCGACGGCAAGATCACGGTGCTGCTGGCCAACCACAATGTGCTCTATGCGCCGATTGAGGCTGCCAGGATCACCGTTGCCGTCAAGGGCGTCAAGGGTGCAAAATCGGCCAGCGTGACGCGCATTGACGATGCCCACGCCAACCCGAAGAAGGCGTGGATCGAGATGGGCAGCCCCACCTATCCCACCACCGAGCAGATTAACCAGCTCATGAAGGCCTCGGAAACGGCCGACGAGCCGGTTGCGCTGCAGCAGGCGGCAGACGGCGTCACTTTTGAGCTGGAGCTTCCGGCCCAGGGCGTGGCGGCAGTCACGATCACGCTGTAAGGCGCAGCGCCTTCCAAGGCGGTGCAATGACTTTCCGCAAACCCACCCAACGATACCCGTTTGGTGGGTTTTGCTTTGTTTGATCCTTGGGGATTGACTGTGAGGGCCGCTGCTGTATAATGGTAATGCAAATGCGAATCATCCGCATTTGGATGCATTGATTCGAATGTGCCCATGTTTCCCGGATAAGGAGTGTTTACGTAGTATGAAGATCGCCCGAAGGTTGCTTGTTCTATGGCTGGCGCTGTTGGTGCCGCTTGCCGGTTGCGCCGCCAACACGCCGGGGAAACCGGGTGGCGGTGCTGCGGGGGGTAAGCTTTCTGTTTACGCCAGCTTTTATCCCATGGCGGATTTTGCCAGGCAGATCGGCGGCGATCTGGTCAATGTGGTCACAATGGTGCCAGACGGCACCGAGCCCCACGACTGGGAGCCCACAGCCGCCGATGTGGCGGGTCTTGAAAGGGCCGCCGTGTTCGTCTATAACGGCTTGGGCATGGAGCATTGGGCGGAGGATGTGCTGGCTTCTCTGCAAAACAAGGACCTGATTGTTGTGGAGGCTTCCAGGGGTGTCAAGTTGCTGGAAGGCCATGAGCATGAGGATGGAGAGCAGCACGAAGACGGTGACGAAGCCCACGATCCCCATGTTTGGCTGAACCCGATGAACGCGAAAATTGAGATGGAAAACATCAAGACCGCCTTTGTGCAGGCAGATCCGGACCGCAAGGATGTGTATGAGGCCAACTTTGCCAGGGCCTCCGCCGAGCTTGATCGGCTGGATCAGGAGTTCCGGGCTGCCCTTTCCCCGCTGCAAAACAAGCAGATTGTGGTGGCCCACCAGGCTTTCGGCTATTTGTGCGATGCCTATGGTCTGACACAGGTGGCCATAGAGGGCTTCTCGGCTGACGCCGAGCCCGATCCGGCCCGCGTGGCGGAGATCATCGGCTTTGCCAGGGAGCACAAGGTGAAGGTGATCTTCTTTGAGGAGCTGGTCAGCCCCAAAGTGGCCGAGACCATCGCCGGTGCCATCGGCGCCAGGACAGATGTGCTGAGCCCGCTGGAGGGCCTGAGCGACAAGCAAAGGGCCGCCGGCGGCAACTATTACTCAGTGATGCGGCAAAACCTGAAGGCGCTGGTCGCGGCGCTGCAATAGGAGTGGGTATGTCCGTTGTGATTGAAACGCAAAACCTGAGCTTCCGCTATGGGCCCGAGCCGGTATTTTCCAAAGTCGGCTTCTCCGTTTCCCAGGGCGACTTTGTGGCCATCATCGGCTCCAACGGCACCGGCAAGAGCACGCTGCTGAAGCTGCTGCTGGGCGAGCTTGCGCCCGCGGAGGGCTCCGTGCGCCTCTTTGGGCAGGACGTGCGGCAGTTCCGTGATTGGCCGAAGGTGGGCTATGTGCCGCAGGCCGCGGCCCAAGGCACCGCCGGCTTTCCCGCCACCGCCGAGGAGATCGTGATGGCCAGCCTCTATCCCAAGGTGGGGCTGATGCGCTTTGCGTCACGGCGCCACCGGGAGCTGGCGCGGCAGGCTCTGGAGCGTGTGGGCATGGGTGCCTATTCCCGCAGGCTGATCGGCGAGCTGTCCGGCGGGCAGCAGCAACGGGTGATGCTGGCCAGAGTGCTGGCCGGTGATCCGAAGATCATGCTGCTGGATGAGCCGACCACTGGTGTGGATGCTACTACGGTGGAGGCGCTCTATGAGCTGCTTGCCGACCTGAACCGCACCACCGGCCTGACCATTGTGATGGTGACCCACGACATCGGCGGGGTGTCGCGCTTTGTCAGCAAGACGCTTTGCCTGGAGGAGGGGTCTCTGGTGGAGCTTGGCCCGGCGCAGGTGCATGAGGAGCTGGCCCACAAGCACAAGCACCCCCACCACGACGAAGAGGGGGAGAGCCATGGGCATATTTGAGTTTGATTTTATGCGCCGCGCCTTTCTGGTGGGCGTGCTGCTGGCGATGATCATCCCCTGCATCGGCATGATCGTGGTGCTGAAGCGGCTCTCAATGATCGGTGACGCGCTGTCGCACTCGTCGCTTGCCGGTGTGGCGCTGGGCCTGATTTTCGAGTTCAACCCCATTCTCGGGGCCATTGCCGCCTGTGTGATCGCGGCGCTGGGCATCGAGGCCATCCGCCGGCGCATTCCAAAATTCTCGGAAATGTCCATCGCCATTGTGATGTCAGCCGGCGTGGGTCTGGCCGGCGTGCTCTCAGGCTTTGTGAAGAACGCCACCAATTTCAACAGCTTCCTGTTTGGCAGCATTGTTGCCATCAGCGACTTTGAGATGATTCTGGTGGCCTGCGTGAGCGCCGCGGTGCTGCTGGCCTTTGTGCTTCTCTACAAGGAGCTGTTTTACATTGCGTTGGATGAGCGGGCGGCCCGGATGTCCGGCGTGCCGGTGAAGGTGATCAATTTCGTGTTCACGATCCTCACCGCCGTCACAGTGTCGGTGGCGGCCCGCACGGTGGGGGCGCTCATCGTGTCGTCACTCATGGTGGTGCCGGTGGCCTGCGCCATGCAGTTTGGCAGGAGTTACCGCCACACGGTGCGGCTGTCGGTGGCCTTCGCGGTGGCGTTTATGCTGGCCGGGCTGGTGCTGTCTTTTTACCTGCGGCTGAGGCCCGGCGGCACAATCGTGCTGGTCGGTGTGATCACGCTTGTGGCGATCCTCGCCGGCAAGTGGCTGTTCCGGCGCAAGGGGTCGGCAAAAGAGATCAGGGAGGTGAGTTGAAATGTCGGCATGCAACCACCCATGGCCGGAGGGCGTGAAACGCACCCGCCAGCGTGAAGGCGTGCTGGAGGTGCTTTCCCACGCGGAAAAGCCGCTGAGCGCCATGGAAATTTGCGGCCGCATCGAGGGGGGCTCGGCGTGGCTCTCCACGGTTTATCGCATTCTGGAGCTGTTTGAAGCCAAGGGCATCGTCAATAAAATCTCGGTACTCGGCAGCGATATGGCGGCTTATGAACTGGCCGGCAGCACGCACAAGCATTACGCGGTCTGCCTTGGCTGCCGCAAAATTGTCTCGATGGGGGAGTGCCCGGTGGATCATCTCTCGCCAAACATCGGAGAGCCCGGCTTTCACGTGACCGGTCACAATCTGGAGGTCTACGGATACTGTAAAAACTGCGATCATAAATAAGCTTCGGGGCTCACCGCCCGTTCAGCCGGTCTTTTTCGGCTCGCCATCCAGCAGGACAATGCGGTTGCGCCCCTCGGCCTTGGCCTGATACAGCGCCTTATCCGCCAGATCGATGCATTTTGCGATGTCGCTTTTGTCATGGGCAGTCAGCGTGCCTGTGCCAATGCTCACAGTCACGATCTCCTGGCTGCTCTCCTCTCCCCGCTGGATTTTCAGAGCGTTCACCCTGTTTTGCATCGTTTCGGCCACGGCGCGGATCTCCGGCAGACCCATGCCAAAGCCTGCATAGATGAATTCCTCGCCGCCCCAGCGCGCCGCGCAATCGGTTGTGTGCTGCACGACGGCTTCAATTTGGGCAGACACTGCCTGGAGCACTTCATCGCCCCTGGTGTGGCCCAGGCTGTCGTTGTATTCCTTGAAGTGGTCCAGGTCGATCATCAGCATCGAAAGAGGCTTGCCCACCACATCCTGCCCTTCAAACATCCTGTCGATAAAATGCCGGAAGCCCCGGCGGTTTGGAAGCCCGGTCAGCTCATCCAGCAGCGATAGCTTGACCAGTTGCCGGTTGGCGTCGGCCAGCTGCAGGTTCATCCGGTGGTTGCGCACAATTTCCTGCTCCAGCTGGCTGTTTGTCTTTTGCAGCAGCAGCAGGTTCTGATAATCGGCAATGTGCTTGCTGTAGAGTATTCTGGATGCGATCCAGGACACGGAGGCAATAATGATCAGGCTCACGGTGTGCACCAGCAGGATGTCTGCCGATGGCTGGCAGAAGGTAAGCCCCGCTGCCAGAGCCACGACCGACACCGCAAAGGGGATCAGCATCCTGGCACCCGGCAGGCTGTAGGTCACCGAGCAGATGACCATGTTGACCATAAAAGCGGTCAGGTTGCCGTATTGCTGCTGATCCATCAGCGAAACGGCGCTGCCCCAACCCATCATAAACGTCACGTAGGCCGTGATCATCCATTCCTGCCGCACCACGCGGCGGTCCGGTACGGCAATGGAAAGCCCTGTGTGCTTCAGCAGGTGGTAGAATCCGGTGTTGACCACAATCATCAGCGCATACATGGTCAGGGCGAGATCCCATTGGAACGGGAAGCCCTTCAGCGCTGTGTCGCCGATTCTCACGAGAATCAGGCAGGCGGCAAACCCGATCGTCAGGAGGGCAAACACACGGCCTCTCCGATTGTTCTCCGCCAGCGTGTGGCGCCGGAGGGCGTCGAGGTCCTCATTGGTGATTTGGCCGCCTGGCTTGGGCGGTGGCTTCACAAACTCTTGTATGTTCACAATGTGATTCTAACATAATTTGTGTCTCCTTACCTTAAAATCCAAACAGGTTTGCCGATTTTTCGGAAATCAGTGCCAATCGACGAAAAACATTGTGTTTTTCCACTTGATTGTTTATAATAACCCACAGCATTGGAGGTGCATGCCTTGATCGCGTTGGGGAGCGACCACGCCGGTTATGAGTTGAAATGCCATATCATGGCATATTTGGAGAGGAACGGTTACCAGGTGAAGGATGTCGGGTGCCAGACCAGCCAGTCTGTGGACTATGTGCCATACGGCGAGGCTGCCGCCAGAGAAGTGGTGGAAGGCCGGGCAGAGCTGGCCATCGTGGTCTGCGGCACCGGGCTGGGCATTTCCATCGCCGCCAACAAGGTGCGGGGGATTCGCGCGGCGCTCTGCACCAATGAGTTTATGGCCCGCATGGCCCGCATGCACAATGACGCCAACGTGCTGGCGCTTGGCGGCAGGGTGGTGGGCGTGAGCCTGGCGGAAGCCATCGTGGACGCATTTCTGAAAACCGGGTTTGAGGGCGGCAGGCACGCGGAGCGCGTCAAGCTGCTCATGGATATTGAGGCAAGGCAATAAAAACCTTTAGGAGGGCGCAATGGGCAAAGTCTTCGTTATGGACCATCCGTTGATTCAACACAAGCTTTCACTGATCAGGGACAAGGCCACGGGGCCCAAGGATTTCCGGGATTTGGTGGGTGAGGTTGCCACGCTGATGGCATATGAGGTCACGCGGGACTTGCCGTTGCGCGAGATCGAGATTGAGACGCCGGTTGCCAGGGCCAAGACCTGCGTGATCGACGGCAAGAAGCTGGGTGTGGTGCCGATCCTGCGCGCCGGCCTCGGCATGGTGGACGGCATTCTGAAGCTGGTGCCGGCTGCCCGCGTGGGCCATGTGGGCCTTTACCGTGACCCCGATTCTCTGCAGCCGGTGGAGTATTACTGCAAGCTGCCCTCCGATGTGGCCGAGCGCGACATCATCGTGGTGGACCCGATGCTGGCCACCGGCGGCAGCGCCTCTGCGGCGATCTCCTTCATCAAGCAGCGCGGCTGCCGCAGCATCAAGCTGATGTGCCTGATCGCGGCGCCCGAAGGCATTGCCCGCGTGGAAGCCGATCACCCCGATGTGGACATTTTCGTGGCCGCCAAAGACGAGCGCCTCAATGAGCATGGCTACATTGTGCCCGGCCTGGGCGATGCCGGCGACCGGCTGTTTGGCACCAAATAATCTTTGTTGAAACACAAAAGCCCTGCGCGGATGACCATCTGTGCAGGGCTTTTCAAATTTAATCAAACTTCAGGGCTCTCCACAAGCTTTGTGAACGCCGCCGCCACATCAGGGTCAAACTGCGCCCCGGCGTTGCGCATGATTTCAGCGGCGGCTTCTGCCGGCGTCATCGTCTTGCGATAGGTGCGGGGGTTTGTCATCGCTTCATAAGCGTCAGCCACGGCAAAAATCCGCGCCAGCAGCGGGATGCGCTCGCCGGCCATCCCCTTGGGGTACCCGGCGCCGTCCCATCGCTCGTGGTGGCTGAGGATGCCGTTTGCCACCGGCACCAGCTCCGGGGAAGACAGCGCAATGCGGTAACCGATTTCCGGGTGCTTGCGGATTTCTGCCCAATCAAGGCTGGTGAGCGGGTCAAAGCTTTTGAGGATGTGGTCCGGCTCACCGATCATGCCGATGTCATGCAGCGAGGATAGCAGCTCCAGCTCATAAAGCTGATCCCGCGCCAGGCCCATGGCTTCCCCAATGGCCTTTGTGATGCGGATCAGCCGGTCGCCATGATCGCGCGTTTCATGGTTGCGCTCCTGCATCGTTGCCCGGATTGAGGAGAGCAGCGAGCCATGCATGCTGTTTTGCTCCAGCAGCTTCTGGCGATACATCAAGTCCTCAGCGTTTCGGATCACAGTCTCAATGGATTGGTTTTCCGACACCTTGGTTGCGCATCCCAACGAAATGCTGGGGTGGTAGGAGCGGTTTTCCGACTCAATCAGGTGCTCGTTGCAGGCTTTGTCAATCCTCTGGCAGACTGCCTGGGCGGTTGCAAGATCGGTGCGGGGCAGCAGGATGCAGAATTCATCGCCGCCCATCCGCGCGATGATGTCCTCCTTGCGGCAGCACTCCCTTAGGATCGCCGCGATTTCCTTCAGCAGCGTGTCGCCTTCGGCGTGGCCGAAAATGTCATTTGTGAGCTTCAGGCCGTTGATGTCGCCCATCACAATGGAGAGCGGCAGCTGGCGCTCCGTGTCCAGCCGGTTGCATTCTTCCTCAAAGAAGGCGCGGTTATAAAGGCCTGTGAGCACGTCGTGATAGCTCAGATAGCGGATTTCCTCTTCCCGCTTTTTCCGCTCGGTGATGTCTCGCAGAAACACACAAAGCCTGTCGGTGATGGAGGTGCTGTTCGCGCACACTTCCACATCCACGGCGGTGCCGTCTTTCCGCCAAAGCCTTGTCTCAAACCGGATGTTGCCGGCGGCAAGCACCTGGCTGATGCAGGCCTGGATTTCTTTTGCGTCCAGATCCGCTTCCAGGTCGGCTATGGTTTTGGTCAGCAGCTCTTCGCGGGTATAACCCAGCAATGCGCACAGCGCGCCGTTTGCCTCCAGGATCGTGCCTTTCCGGTCAAACAGCCAGAACCCGTCCATTGCGGTTGCGATGGCGGCTTTGAAATTTGCTTCCGCCAGCCTGCTGTCTGTCACATCCTGCAGCACGCCGCGCACTTTGTGTGGGCTGCCGGCGTCGTCACGGTCTGCCACCGCCCTGGAGTGGATGATGCGCAGCGCCTTGTCATAACGTCGCTCAATGCGAAACTCCACATCATAGCCGCAGTTGCCCAGCAGCAGCTGGCGCATTGCCTGCTCCAGCATCGCCCGGTCCTCGCCCACAACGTATGATTGCACTGTGGCCAGATCCAGCATCGGCGCGCCGGGGTCATAACGGATGCCGTAAATGCGATATGCTTCCTCCGACGCCCACACCAACTTCGTCGCCAGGTCAATCTCCCAGTTGCCCGAGTGGGAAAGCCTTTGTGCGTGCAGCAGCCGGTCCTCACTCAGGCGCAGGGCCGACTCAGTGGTTTTCTGGTCTGTGATCTCCTGGGCCACGGCGGCAAAACACAGCGGATTGCCAGCGCGGTCCGTCAGTCTGGAGATGGACGCGCGCACCCATATCACTGCCCCGCTCTTCTTGACACAGCGGATGTCGGCATGGGCTGTGGCGTCACTGCGGGCAAGGCTCTGGCGGATCTGCAGGCACGCGGCCTGCTCGTCGTGATGTGCCAGCGCTGTCGCGCTCAGCCCGATCAGCTCTTCGGGCAGATATTCCAGCACCCGGCAGATGTGGCTGTTGGCCCGGAGGATTTTGCCGTCCAGGCCGATGTGCAGCATGCCCACAGCGGCATGCTCAAATGTGATGTGGCAGATATCCTCCATCGGGCTTATGGTTGGTGGAGCATTTTCCAAACCGGGGTGTTTGGAGCTTGGCATGCGTCTTCAATCCTTCCGCGATTCCGCGCCGGCCCATGGGCGTGGTCTGCCGGTTCATTGCGCCTTTCTGGAAACAATAGCGGAATATGGGCTGTATACTTTGGCCGAGCCGACCAGCCGGTAGCAGCGCACCTTATACCAGTATGTTTTTCCTACTTTAAGCCCCGTGTTGGTGTAATACCGGGAGGTTGTTGTGGCCACAAGGCTATAGGCGCCTGTTGCGCCCGTCTCGCTGCGCCAGAGCTCATAGCGGGTTGTGCCCTGTGACGACCCCCAGGTGACCTTGATGCTTGTGGCGGAGGCCCGCAGCGCCCGCACAGACTGCGGCGCTGCCAATGTGGCGGCGGCGCGAGCCTGCGCGGAAAACGGGCCATACACCTTTTTCCCGCTCACCATGCGATAGGCGCGCACTTTGTAATAGTAGGTCTGCCCGGTCACAAGGCCGGTGTTGGTGTAAGAGAGGTAGGTGGTGGTCCTGACCGGTACAAAGACACCGGTGGGGGAGGAGGCCCGCCAAATCTCATATCCGGAGGCACCCGAGACCCTGCCCCATGTCACCTTGATGCCGTTGTAAGACGCCCTTGCCGCCTTCACGGAGCCGGTCGGGCCAAGCACGGGCTGGGCGCGGCCCACCGTGGTAAAGGCTCCATACACTTTCATACCACTCACGGTGCGATATGCCCGCACTTTGTAGTAATAAGCCGTGCCGGTCTTGAGGCTGGTGTTGGTATATTTGGTGGCGGTCAGTGTGACCAGGCGCGTATAGGTGCCGCCGCTGGCGGTGGATCGATACACCTCATAGCCGGATGCGCCTGCCACTGCGCCCCATGCGATTCTCACGCTGTTGTAGCTGGCCGGGCTGGCGGTGATGGAAGCGGGTGCCGCGGGCACCGGCCTTCCGGACACAACCCCGGAGAAACCGGCATACACCTTGGCGGATCCGTTTTGCCAATAGGCCCTGATTTTATAGTAATACGGCCGGTTGGTCACAAGACTGGTGTTGGAATAGGTGGTGGTTTTCACCGTGGCGGCCAGCGTATACGTGCCGGCGGACGCCGTAGACCGCCAAACCTCGTAGCCGGCGGCATATTTGGCGGCGGCCCAGGTCAGCTTGAGGCTGTTGTAAGTTTGCGCCAGCGGCGACCGGATTGCCGGTGTGCTGAGCCATTGGGCATAAACCGTGATGTTTCCTGTCACGGCGGTGGCAGCGGTCAGCGCGGTGCCGGAGCCGTCGGGCTTAGTGTTCCAGCCCACGAAGGCGGAGCCTGTTTTGGCCGGTGGCGTGGGCAGCACAACGGCGGTGTTGTATGGGGCAGTCCTGGTGCCGGGCTTGGCTTCTGTGGTGCCGCCGTTTTTGTGGAATGTGACTGTATAGCTGTTGATGACCCACCGGGCAAACACGGTCACGTTGCCGGTCACGGCGGTGTGCTCGGTGAAGGCGCTGCCGGTGCCGTCAGGCTTTGTGTTCCAGCCGGCAAAGGTGTGGCCGGTCTTCTTTGGCGGCGCGGGCAGCGCAACGGCGGTGTTATAGTTGGCGTTCACGGTCATGGGGCTGGGGTCTGTTTCGCCCCCGTTTTTGTCAAAGGAGACCGTATATCTGTTGATGACCCACTGGGCAAACACGGTGGCGTCGCCGGTCACGGCGGTGTGCCCGGTGAAGGCGCTGCCGGAGCCGTCGGGCATGGTGTTCCAGCCGGCAAAGGTGTGGCCGGCCTTTTCCGGCGGTGCGGGCAGCGCGACGGTGGTGTTGTGTTCGGCGGTCACGGTCGTGGGGCTGGGGTCTGTGTCGCCGCCGTTTTTGAAGAACGTGACGGTGTAGCGGTTGATCGAATACTGCGCCGTCACCACAAGATCGTTGGTAATGCTGTCATAAACCCTATCCCAGCCGGTGAAGGTGTATCCTTCGCGGGAAGGATCGTCGGGGGCGGTGGCGGAGCCAAGATACTGCACAGGCTCTGTTTTCAGCGTGTCTGCGTTCCAATCCCGAAATGTGACGATGTAGCTGTTGATGGACCATTGGGCAAACACGGTGGCGTCGGCGGTCACGGCGGTGTGCCCGGTGAAGGCACTGCCGGAGCCGTCTGGCATCGTGTTCCAGCCGGCAAAGGTATGGCCGGCCTTTTCCGGCGGCGCCGGCAATGAGACGGTGGCGAGATAGTCCGCCGAGGCGGCAGATGGGCTTGGAGCTGTGTCGCCGCCGTTTTTGTCAAAGGTGATGGTGTAGCGGTTGATCGAATATTGCGCCGTCACCTCAAGATCGTCGGTGACGCTGCCAAAGGCCTTATCCCAGCCGGTGAAGGTGTAACCGGTGCGGGAGGGAGCGGCCGGTGCCGTGGCGGCGTTCTGATACTGCACCGTCTGGCTTTTCAGCGTGCTGCCGTCCCAGTCTTTGAACAAAACGGCATAGCTTTTTGCCGCCCACGCGGCATAAAGCGTGATGTCTTCCGCCACCGTGTCGGTGTCAAAATCCCATGCGCTGGTGAGCGCAACGTCCTTATACCATCCGGCAAAGGTGTGGCCTTCTTTCGTGGGGGCCTCCGGCGCCGCGACTGTGGCGTTGTCATTGGTCTGCACGCTGGCCACGCTGCTGCCGCCGTTACTCTGGAAACTCACAGTGCGGTTGGTGGTGAAGTGCAGCGTGGTGTCCGGCCCGGCCGGGTTGATGCCCGACGCCGCGTAGCGCATATTCAATGTGTGCGGGCCGCTCAGATCAACGGTGCTGAACGTGGCGGCCCTGTATGCCGCATAGGGCCCGCCATCCAGGCTGTATTCCATGATGATCGTGAGGCCGGACACGGTGTTGGTGATGTCGTCGGCGGTCACCACAGGGGCCGGTGGGGTTTCCTGTGACAGCGGGTTCACGATCTGTTCGTCATACCACTGGCTGATGGTCAGCACTTCCGCTTTGCCCTGGTCCACGAGATTCTTTGTAAAGGCCAGCAAATCATGCAGGTCGCTGACTGTTGTGGTCAGGTCGCCTTTTTCCGGCTGCACCCGGTGCAGCATGAAGATCACCGTGCTGCCGCCGGTGATGGCGGCGTTGATGGCGTTTTTGCAGCTGTCAAGGCTGTAATTGCTGGAGACCGCCTTCATCGGCAGGTTGAAATAGGTGTCCTGATATTCAATCGGTGTGCTCTGCAGGCCGGACACTGTGTTTCGGCCGGTTTTTATGCCGATGCCCTGCAGCACGCTGATGAGCTCCTTGGTGTATCTTCCGGAGGGGTAGGCGGCATGGGCCGCGCCCCGTGGGAAGCCATTGTTGATCAGCCAGTTCATGCAGGATTCATACTCCTGCCGCAGTGTCGCCAGACTGGCCTCATCGTTGTAAAGCCCCAGCTCGCGGTGGGTGGCCGTGTGGTTGGCCAGATCCCACCCTGCTTCGTAGAGATCCCGAAGTTCTTCCAGTGACATGAAGTTGGCATCGTTCTTTACCACCTTGTCACTGTTGACATACACTGTTGCCGGAAAGCCATAGGCCTGGAAAACGGGCAGGGCATACTCATGATTGTCCCACCAGCCGTCGTCCAAAGTGAAGACGATCTTTGCCTTTTGGCCTTCTTCCGCCTTGGCGACAGGCGCGGGCGCGGCAGACAGCAGCAAAACGCAGGCCAAAAGCAGCGCCAGTGCCTTTTTGGCTATGCTCTGGCCAGGGGGGGCAATTGTTTTGTTTTTTTTCTTCAAATCGCTAAACTCCATGCTCTATTTCCCGATATATTACGATGACCGGGAGTATCCGGTCTTGTCATCTTCGTTGACAGAGTAATAAGTGGTAATTAATTATAACTGCAAAGCATTGGCAATGCAATGAAAAGCTCACATATTTTACCGCTTAAATATATCGGGCAAATCAAACAGTTCCGGAGTTGTTCCGACAATACCCCGCCTATGGCCCCTCGGCTTGTCGAATGCAAGGTTTCAGTGCTTCGGATTGGCCTTGACCAACGCAATGGCCTTCAGCACCGCGATTTCGGCGTCAACCTGGTTTTGAGGATAAGTGCTGTCTATGGAGGCGAACATTTCACCGGTTCGGGTCACGATGTAAACCGGCTTGAGCGTGTTGAGAGCAAGCGCCATCACGTCCAGCCTGCATTTCTCGCAATGGCAGCAATCACCCTCCCGGATATATTTCGCCACAAGCTTTTCAACAACCTCTTCCATATGGTTCTTCAGATGATACATGCGCGTTCTCCCACTGCTCCCATATTCTACAAATCAATGATTATACAGCTTTGCCCTTATGTCAATAGCTGAATAACCGATTTTTGGCATATGCTGGCGAATTCTGTTTACCCATGGGTTTTTTGGGCATCTATGAGAGTGAATCGCGTCCCTATCACGACGCGCAACAATATATTCCCAGAGGTGGCAGATGTCGCTGAACAGGTATGAACTCAATCCACTTCAGCTGGACATGTTGAAGGAAATCACAAACATCGGGGCCGGCAACGCTGCAACCGCATTGGCCGACATTCTGGCCGACCGGGTGGTGATGTCGGTGCCGGATTTGCAGATCACCGGCGTTGGGCAAGTGGCCAATGTGCTCGGCGGCCCTGAGAAGGAAGTTGCCGGCGTGCTGCTTGCCATTGAGGGCGACATCGAAGGCATGCTGATGTTCATCCTGGAAAAGAAGCTGATCCACACGCTGCTGGGCGTGCTGCTCAACAAGGAGATCAGCGATTGGACACAGATTGACGACATGGACATGTCCATGTTTAAGGAAATCGGCAACATCATCGCCGGCGCCTATGTAAACGCGCTGGCGGAGATGTCCAACATGACGATCCATATCTCGCCGCCGGAAATCGCGATCGATATGGTGGGAGCCATACTCAACTATCCGGCGGCGGTGTTTGGCGCAATCGGCGACACGGTGTTATTCGTCAAGGAGGACTTCGACAGCGGCGACTACCAGGTCAGCTGCCATCTGCTCATCATACCCCTCCCTGAATCGCTTCAGTTGATACTCAAGCGCCTGGGAGGGGAAAATGGATAATCCGGTCGTTGTGGGCATCTCCGACATGAACGTGGTCTCCCGGCCCGGCACGCTCATTACCTATGCCCTTGGTTCCTGCGTTGGGATCTGCCTGTATGACAGTCTGGCCGGTGTGGCGGGGCTGTCCCACATCCTGCTGCCGGACTCCGCCATGTGCCCCAGCGACAAAAACGTGATGAAGTTTGCCGACACGGCGGTGGGCGCGCTCATAGAGCGTATGGAGCGTTCCGGCGCATCCCGCAGGCGGATTGTGGCCAAGCTGGCCGGGGGCGCAAAGCTGTTTGGCGGCTCCACCGGCATCAACGTGGGCGAGCGCAATGTGCTGGCCGTGAAGGAGCAGCTGAGCCGGTTCAGCATCCCCATTGTGGCCGAAGACACCGGCAAGGATTACGGCCGCACCGTGGAGTTCCTTTCCAAAGACGGCACCGTGAATGTGAAGACGGCTATGCGGGGCGTCCGCACCATATGATGGAAAGCAAGATTTGTCTGCCATTCTGACCGCCTGCGGCCTACAGCAGGCGGTTTTGTTTATGCCAATGTATTCCATACGATATCGTTTTCGGTTACAATTAGCCGGAATACGCAATGCGAGGAGACCTTCAGATGGAACTGGCAATCCGGCGGAAAACCCGCGATTTCTTGCGCGAACAGGGGATGGCCGCCGAGTCATTTGATCTGGCTGCCGGCGTGCGGGCCTTTCTGGCCGAAATGGAAACGGGCCTGGAGGGGCGCGGCGGGTCGCTGGAGATGATCCCCACCTATGTGGGCGTGGGCAAGGATATCCCCGTGGGCGAGCCCGTGATTGCCATCGACGCCGGCGGCACCAACCTGCGCGTGGCGGTGATCCATTTTGACGAGCAGCGAAACCCGGTTGTGGAGGGGTTCCGGCGATTCCCGATGCCCGGCACCGGCGGCCGCATCAGCCGCAAGGAGTTTTTTGACACGATTGCCGGCTATTTGTCGCCGCTGCTGCCGCTGGCCGCGAAGATCGGTTTCTGCTTTTCCTATCCCACTGAGATCCTGCCCAATGGCGACGGCAGGCTCATCCGCTTTGTCAAGGAAGTGCAGGTGGATGGTGTGGAGGGCCAGCTCATCGGCAAAGGCCTGCTGGAGGCTGTCGCGGCGGCGGGGCAGGATGCCGGAAAGTCCATCATCCTGTTGAACGACACCGTGGCCACGCTGCTGGCAGGAAAGGCCGCCCGGGCCACCCATCCCTATGGCAGCTACATCGGCTTCATCCTGGGCACGGGCACAAACACCTGCTACATCGAGCGCAATGCCAACATCAAGAAGGCTTCCGGCATCAGCCCGGACGGCGCAATGATCATCAACATTGAGTCCGGCGCCTATGACAAGGCGCCCCAGGGGCTGGTGGACAGGGCCTTTGACGCCCAGACCGCCAACCCCGGTGTGCATAAATTTGAGAAAATGATCTCCGGCGGCTATTTCGGCGAGCTGGCACTGGAGGCGCTCAAGGCTGCAGCTGCTGCCGGTGTGCTTTCAGCCCAGGCCGGCCTTGGCCTTGCGGCGCTCCGCGGCTTTGCCACCAAGGATGCCAATGAGTTTCTGGAGGAACCATATGGCACCGGCGCGCTGGCCCGCTGCCTTGAGAGCGCGAGTGACCGCGTGGCCGCCTGGTATGTGCTGGACGGTCTTTATGAGCGGGCCGCGCGGTTTGTGGCGGTGAATCTGGCGGCAGTGGTGCAGAAGTGCGGGGCGGGGCAGGACCCCTGCAGGCCGGTGTGCATTACCGCTGATGGCACAATGTTTCACAAGACCAGGATATTCCGGAGCAAGCTGGAGCACTATGTAAAGGTTTTCCTCAATGAGGAAATGGGCCTTTATGCCGACTTCATCGAGGTGGAAAACGCCTCGCTGCTGGGCACCGCCATCGCCGGGCTCACGGGGGTTTGAAGCGGAACTCGCACAAACAGGCAAGATGCTTGCTGCGCCTGAGGGGCCTCTTCACGCAGATATTGGAACACTTTTTCGACCTACAAATCACGAAGCCGCCACAACTTCATTCCGGCGGCTTTGTGGCTTCTTGATATCCGATCGCAGGCAGAGGGGGATATCCCCCCACATGCTTCAATTGATATGCTTTTATCACCTGCATTGACCACCAGTTTCAAATTATTGAATACACCTGTTCGCAGATGCATATGAATCTATCAAACTTATCCACGTCTGGCACGGTGTTTCGGCCCGGCCGGTTACCGGATAAGGACTACAAACAGTTTTATTTCCACCGATATGGCGGAAATGGATTTTTTCGCCCCGGAGTCCCAAAGATGGTAAAAGTTACGCACAGAAAGAGAGAAATCATGGAACTCAGAGACATCCTGCAGCTCATAAAAAAGCGGTGGCTCCTGCTCTTTCTGTTTACCATAACCTCACTTGCCGCCGCCGCAGCCGTATCCATTTACTACCTACAGAATGTGTATGAGTCCACTACGGTCATGATCATCGGGATGCCTGGCAGCAAAACGGGTCAGAACCCTCTCACGCTCAGTGACTATAATCTGAATCTGCAGCTTGTGAGTTCGTATCGGGTGCTCTGCAAGACCGACAGGATACTGAATCAGGTCCTGTCTGAGACGGGGAGCACACTGACGACAAAGGAGCTTTCCAAAAAGATCAAGGTAACCGCGCAAAACGATACAGAAATCATCAGCATCGCCGTGCAGGATGGGGATCCCGATGTGGCTGCGAAGCTTGCCAATGCCGTGGCAACGGTGTTTGAGAAAGAGATTCCTCAGATTATGCAGATGGACAACGTCCAAATCATCGACAAGGCCGTTGTGTCAAGCATACCGGTCGGCCCAGGCCGCACGATGATCATCGCAATCTCCGGATTGCTCGGCTTTCTGCTTGGGTTTGGGATTATCTTCCTTGGAGAGTATTTTGACGTTTCCATCAAAACCACAGAGCAACTGTCTGAAATCCTGGGCGTACCGGTGCTTGGCTCGGTGCCGCGCCTGTAGAAAGAGCGAACGATGAGACGGAACGGCAGCGATGGTATCCGAAAGATTAGCACAGCTTATGCGCGGGAGTGCATGGGCAAAATCAAAGTGAACCTTGAGTTCCTCAGTGTTGACAATGACTATCAATGTATTATGGTGTCCAGCTCTGTGGCCGGAGAAGGAAAAAGCACGATCACTGCAAACCTCGCAGTGTCACATGCCGCCTCGCAGAAGAAGACACTTTTGCTCGACGCCGATCTGCGCCGCCCCACCCAGCACAGGCACTTCGACCTTGTTAATGGTGAGGGGCTCAGCGACATCATACTGAGCGGTTGTGATTGGCGCAAGTTCGTCGTCAAAACTACTATCCCATATCTTCACATTATCACTGCCGGCAGGATACCGCCCAACCCGGCGGAGCTGCTCGGCTCCCGCAGGATGAGCGAGATGATCCGGGAAATGAAAAATGAATATGATTTCATCCTGGTGGACACCTCGCCGATCCTGCTTGTGCCGGATCCGGTGTCCATGTCGAAGCACGTGGATGGGATCATCCTCGTGGCCAGATACAACTACACCACGATCCCGAACCTGGTGAACACGAAACAACAGCTTCAGCTGGTGGGCAAACCCGTGATCGGAGCAATCCTGAACAAAACTGTGCAAGCGAAAAACCAATACGGCTATGGATATCAGGAGTATCTCTGCGGCAGTCACTCCAACAGCCGCATTTGCAAGCCGCAGGCTGCGCCTGCCCGGCAGGCCGGCAAGTAATGCCGCCGGCAAGTATTGATGGAGCGTTGCGAATGCATAAGAATATGCCGGCGATCGTAGATATGCATTGCCATGTGCTGCCGGGTTTGGATGACGGCGCCAAGACGTTTAAGCAATCCCTCAACATGCTGAGGCTTGCTGCCGAAGATGGCATTACCACAGTGGTGGCCACGCCGCACCTCGTCTTCGACGGATCGGAAAGGCTGTTTGCTGCCAGGGCCAAGTCCGCGCTCGCGTCGCTCCGCTTTTTGGCCGGCAGCGCCGGGCTGCCGGTGAAGATCCTGCTGGGGTATGAAGTGCTGCTGTCTTCTTCGCTGCTGCATGCGGCCGGCCTTGCCGATTATGCGATCGAAGGAACGGGCCGCCTGCTGGTGGAGGCGTTATCTCCGCAGCCGGCAGAGCAGCTGGAGGAGTTGCTTTATGTGCTGGAGCACAACAGCACCGGCCTGATACTGGCGCACCCCGAGAGGAACGAATGGCTGTCGCGGCATCCGGACTATTTGGCAAGCCTGGCGCAAAGAGGGGTCCTGATCCAGGTGAATGCCGGCAGCATCACAGGTGAGTTTGGCGGGAATGTGTTTCGGTCAGCGAAACGGATGGCAGCCCGCGGGCTCATCCACCTGATCGGCACAGACGCCCATTCTGACACCGGAAGGAAACCGGAAGCCAGCGCCGCCATCAGGATGCTGGCTGACTGGGTCGGCGAAGAGGAAGCCGGCCGGATCGCCTCCGGACGGACCGAAAAAATCCTGCAGACAGCGGTGTGGCCGCAAAGGGATGCGTTTTCGAGGCAAAAGGACAGGCTGCCCGCGATGGGCCCCATGAAGTACTGGAATCGAGGAAGGCCATATGGCTGTTGAACCGCTCACCACAGTATACCGGCAGGACTGGTATGCCCTTTTTGTCAAAACAGGCTCTGAAAAAGCGATCCAGCACAAGCTCAACTACCTTGCCATCGATCAGCTGGATTTCCATGTGCCCTGCCGCCAGATGCGGATCCGCAGTAAAGGGAAATGGACCATGGACCTGCAGCCAATGTTTCCCGGCTACATCCTGGTCAACGGAAGGCTTACGGATGCCAGCTACACCAGGGTCAGCCAAATTGCCGGCGTGTATTACTGGATCAGTGACGCTTCCGGCCCCTTGCGCATCCATCCGGATGAAATCCAATTGATCTGCAGGCTCATAGACAGCAATGATGTGATTCGCCCCTCCATGATCCTGTGCAGCGGGCAGAGGATTACTGTGGTTGACGGGCCGCTGCAAGGCCTGGAAGCCATGATCAAAAAGGTGGATCACAGAAAAGGCAGAGTGAAGATTGCCCTTTCGGTGTTTGGCACTGAAAGACTCGTGGACATTCCCGTTGAGGATGTGCTGTGCCCCGCGGATTAGGGAACACAGCCTGAGGAAAGAGTGGAAAACATGGTCATTCCCTTTTCGCCACCCGATATCACTGAAAGGGAAATCGGCGCGATCTCCGAGGTGATGCGCAGCGGCTGGATCACCACCGGTGCAAAAGCAAAGGAGTTCGAGAAGAGGATTGCCGAATGCATCCATACACCGCGTGTGGCCTGCATGAACTCCGCCACTTCGGCAATGGAAATGACACTGCGCATCCTTGGCATCGGGCCGGGTGATGAGGTGATTACATCCGCGTATACCTATACGGCCACTGCCAGTGTGATCTATCACGTCGGGGCAAAGATCGTTTTGGTTGACACTGCGCGCGGCTCCTACCAAATGGATTATGAGATGCTCTGCAACGCGATCACACCCCGCACAAAGGCCATCATCGCCGTGGATGTCGCGGGTGTCATCTGCGATTATGTGAGTATTTATCTGGCTGTAGAAGCGAAGAGAGCCCTGTTCTCACCTTCGAATGACCTTCAGCGGGCTTATGGCCGCATCATCGTCATCGCTGACGCTGCCCATTCGTTTGGCGCCTGGGCACAGTTTGGCGGGCTGAAGAAAATGAGCGGCGAAATCGCCGATTTCACATGCTTCTCATTTCATGCCGTCAAAAACCTGACTACCGCCGAGGGAGGGGCCGTGACCTGGAAGGCCCACGAGCAGCTGGACAGCGAATGGCTTTATCAGGAGTTCATGCTCATCTCCTTGCATGGCCAGACAAAGGACGCCTTTGCCAAGACGAAACTGGGCGCTTGGGAGTATGACATCATGTCTCCAGCCTATAAGTGCAACATGACGGACCTGACGGCGGCGTTCGGCCTGATGCAGCTTGAACGGTATCCCGATTTGCTGAAGCGCCGGCACCAGATTGTTGAAATTTACGACAATGCCCTGGCGGAGTCCGGCCTTGACATCCTAAGGCATTTCGATGATGACTTCTGCTCCAGCATGCACCTCTATCTTGTCCGGATGCCGGGCTGTGACGCTGGTTTGCGCCACAAGGTCATCGAGCAGATGACCGAACATGATATCTCCGTCAACGTTCATTACAAGCCTCTGCCAATGCTGACGGCTTACAAAAACCTCGGGTTTAGCATCAGTGATTATCCCAATGCCTATTCCCAGTATGAAAACGAGATTTCGCTGCCGCTGCACACGAAGCTCACCGACGAGGATGCCGGATATGTGGCCGGCACCCTTCTCAGTTGCCTGGACACCGTGCTCAGGCCGGCGGTTTTCGTGCCGGCGCGTGCGGACTTTACACTCCATGAGCACCAGAGACTGCCAGGCGGAAAGCCGGACAGCCCGGGGGAAGGCACAGAAAGCAAGATGGTGGGCTGACCCATGTACAGGTTATTCTGGAAACGCCTTTTTGATCTTCTGATCGCTCTGCTGGTATTGCCGCTTTGGCTGGTTCTGCTGGCGGTCGTGGGGCCGATCCTCTATTTGCAGGATCGTGGAAGTGTGTTCTACAACGCGCCCAGGCTCGGGAAAAACGGAAAAGTGTTCACGATGTTCAAATTCAGGACAATGCGCATGCACGCGCCCGACATCCGCAACGAAGATGGATCAACATATAACGCTGCCGATGATCCCAGGGTGACGCCGATTGGCCGGCTCCTGCGCAAGACCAGCCTGGACGAAACGCCGCAGCTGCTGAACATCCTGAAGGGCGACATGAGCGTCATCGGCCCCCGCCCGGATCTGCCGGAGCATATCTCAAGCTATAGCGACTTCGAGCGCCGCAAGCTGGAAATCCGGCCGGGCGTAACTGGTTTCAGCCAAGCCTATTTCCGGAATTCGGTGCAGTGGAAGGAACGCATCCGGAATGATATTTATTACATCGATCACCTGACCTTCCGGTTTGATGTAAAAATCCTGATCAAAACAGCTTTGTCAGTCCTCAGATGTGAAGGTGTTTATAAGATTCCTGAAAGGCCGTCCGGCAGTGCCGGCAAAGGCACGCAGGAGGCCCTCCGATGAACCGGCAGGATGATGCGGGTTGCCTCGATGCAACCTTCAGCGAGCTCAGGTGGGACACCGATTTTTTCGGCATCCCTTGCGCCAAGGCAGTCCTGAACCGGCCAGTGGGGAAGGAACGATGGGAATCGCTGATGGCGCTGTTTCGCGAGTACCGGTTTGTCTCCATAGAGAACCGCTGCTCGGAGCCTGCCAACGCGCAATGGATCGGCGCCAACTTGCCCGCTTTCCTGGCGGATGTAAACATACAGTTCAGTAAGCAGGTCGTTCCGGTTTGCGATTACCCGGAGCAAATTTCAATCCATGAAGCAATGAGTCAGGACGACGCGGTGCTTGCACTGGCGGACTTCCGCTATTCCAAATTCCTGGAAGACCCTGGGCTCGCGCAGAGGGGCGGGCCTTTGGTCTACTGGCATTGGCTCGCCAATGCCTTCGGCCAACCGGGCAAGTATTTTGCCGTGGCGTCGGATGGGCAAGGCAGGAGGACCGGGTTCGCGCTGTTTTCCTTTCTGGATGGGGCCTGTGTCATTGAGCTGATCTCCGTAGCCTCCGGCGCCACCAACAGCGGGATTGGCACGCGGCTGATCCAAGCCGTTGAATGCGAGGCCAACCGGCATGGTTGCAGGGAAATGCATGTGGGGACGCAGGTGCGCAACGCCGCGGCGATCAACTTTTACCACAAGGCAGGGTTCCGGCAGGCCGGCTGCCACCAGATTTTTCATTTGTGGGCCCACGATGGGGCGGCACGAGAGGGAGATTATGAGGAAAGCATTGATCGTATCCACGGTGAGCAGGCAGTTCTTTCTGTTTGAGCGGTGCAACATTGACGTGCTGCAATCATTGGGTTATGAGGTGCATGCGGCGGCGAATTTCTGTGATGAAAGCGACAGGCTTTCGGAAGTGCCGATTGTCAGGCACCCGTTTTGCATCCGGCGTTCCCCGTTCTCCCTTCAAAACATTGCTGCGTACAGGCAGCTGAAGCGGCTGATGATGGCAGAAGAATTTGACTTGGTCCATTGCCATTCACCGGTGGGCGGGGTGCTGGCAAGGATCGCGGCAAAAGCTGTCCGGCTGTCGCCCGTGATTTATACGACCCACGGTTTCCACTTCTACGGGGGGGCCCCGGTCATCAACTGGCTCCTCTATTACCCGGTCGAACGGATCCTAGCAAGATCAACCGACCTGCTGATCACGATCAACCAGGAAGACTTCCGCAGGGCTCGAAGCTTCGGAGCCAAAAACGTGTCATATGTCCCCGGCATCGGGATCGATACAGGCAAATACCATGACGCACCGGTTGACAAAGACCAAAAGCGCGACGAGCTGCGGTTGCCCCGCGGCGCTTTTCTCCTGCTCTCCGTCGGTGAACTCAACAAGAACAAGAATCACGAAGCGATACTCCGGGCGCTTGCCGCGATCCATGACCCAAACATACAGTATGCCGTCTGCGGGCAAGGGCCGCTGGAGGGATATCTGCGCCGTCTGGCAAAGTCTCTTGGCGTAGAAAGCAGGTTTCACCTGCTCGGCTATCGGAATGACCTTCCCGAGGTCTATCCTGCGGCAGATGTGTTCCTGCTTCCCTCCTATCGGGAAGGCCTTTCCGCGTCGATGCTCGAGAGCATGTGCTGCGGGCTGCCGGTGGTCTGCTCAGACATCCGGGGCAACCGCGATCTGATCCAGCACGGTGAAGGCGGCTATCTGGCAAAGCCGGGCGATGTGGAAGGGTTCGCGGCGTGCATCATGAGGCTGGCGGGAAACGAGGAGCTGCGTGCCGCGATGGGCCGGCGCAACCGTGATGAGGCGGGGAAATATTGCCAGGAGACCGTAAAGCATGAGATGGCCGCGCTTTATGAATCCTGTGCAGCATGCCGCACGGTGACAAAAAGCAACAAGGCTGCCCGGATGTATGAAGTGATTGAATAATCCTCAAAGGACAGTGCCGATATGACGGGACACCGCATGATAAACGCCGTTTACAGGCCGAACTGGCGCCTGGCCATACGGGAGCTTCACAATCCGGACGCTCCGCTCCCCTCCCCGGGAGGCTTCACCGAGTATGCAACGCTTGAGACCCCCGGCGGCGGCTGGTGCGCTGATCCCTTCCTCCTGGAAAACGACGGCAGGCTTTATGTTTTCTGCGAGTATTTTGAACAGTCCGGGAACAGAGGCGCAATCGCCGCCGGCGAGCTCATCGGTGGCAGGCTTGTGGATCTGCGGGTAGTGATCCGGAATGAGTACCACATGTCCTACCCCTGCGTTTTCCGCCATGGGGGAGCTTGCTATATGGTTCCGGAAACAGCCGACGGAGGCAGGATCGATCTGTACCGCGCCGTGGAGCTGCCATACGCCTGGCAGCTGGATTCCACGCTCGCCAAGGATATCCGGTGTGCTGACATAACGGTCTTCGAGCACGAGGGCCTGCTCTATGCAATTGGCTTTAAACTGGCAGGCCGCCGAAACAAGATCTGCGTGTTCCGTTTGGACATGACGGTTAAGTCATTGGAGACCATCTGCGAGATTGACGATTCCGGAGAGGGCCGGCCAGCCGGCAGCATCATTCTCCGGGATGGAGCTCTGCTTCGGCCGGCTCAGGTCTCAATCAGGAAATACGGCGAGAGCATTCAGTTCAAGGAGATCCTCTCAATTGCCAAAGGCTCCTTCTTGGAGCAAACGCGCTCCGTGCTGGAAGGAAAAGACGTGAGCATCGGCAATGGGAGAGCCGCCGACCGCATCCATACGATCAACCGTTGCGGAACCATGGAGATCATCGACTTTTCCATCGACACCCTTGACCTGTTTCGCCCGTTCCGGTTGCTTCTGTCGAGGTTCCGTAAAATGCAGGTGGTGCAGTGGCAATGAGAAAAAGCTCTGAACACAAACGAATCGTGTTCCTGATCGGCAACCTGCAGCGCCACGGAGCGGAAAAGGTGATTGTATTGCTGGCGGAGCATTTCCACAAAGAAGGCTGGGCCGTCGATATCCTCACACTGCTCGATGAGAAGTGCGACTATCCACTGAGCCAAGGGTTACGGCATATCCCGGTCTGCAGGCCAAACAAGCGATATGCCGCCAACATACTGTTCTGGATCCGGGGCATCCGCCGCTTTATGCGGGCAGAGCAGCCGCAGGCCGTTGTTTCATTCGTAGCCCGCATCAACCTGCTGACAATCCTTGCTTGCCTGGGCCTGAAAATGCGCATCATTGCTTCCGAGCGCAACGACCCTTCCGCCGACGGCAGGAGCTTGCTCACCAGGCTGGCGACGCATGTTTTGTACGGCTATGCGGATTGCATTGTTTTTCAGACGAAGTGGGCGCAGTCCTGCTTCCCCTCTGGAATCAGGCAAAAGGGCGTTGTTATTCCCAACCCTGTGCGGGTGTCAACCCGCGCCACGGCGCCAGCAAGGGGGAAAATCGTAGCGGTTGGCCGAATGGAGCCGCAAAAGAACCATTGCCTGCTCCTGGATGCGTTCTCGGTCATCAGGAAACGGCATCCGGAGTGCGTTCTTCACATCTATGGCGATGGTTCACTCATGGAAACGATAGAGACCCGCGCCCAAGAGTTGAATATCCGGGACTCTGTGATCTTGCCCGGCAGTGTGCCCGATGTGCATGAAAAAATCGCCGACGCAGCAATGTTTGTGCTGCCCTCCGACTACGAGGGCTTATCCAATGCCCTGCTTGAGGCATTGATGATGGGGCTGCCGTGTATATCCACGCGATGTGCCGGATCCAACGAAGCAATCCGGGACGGTGTGAACGGCTTGCTGGTGCCTGTCAGGAGCGGGGAAAAGCTTGCTGAAGCGATGGAACGGCTGCTCGAAGACCGCGAGCTTGCCGGGCGTCTCGGCGCAGCAGCGGCACTTCTGTCCGAACCGTATTGCTGCGAAACAGTGCTGCGGCAATGGGATGCAGCCGTTACAGGCGGCCCCAGGGAGGCCTCTGCAGTTTGAAAAGCATTTTGTTCGTCATTCCCAGTCTGTCTGGCGGCGGCGCTGAAAGGGTTGTCTCCATCTGGGCCTCTGCGCTTGCCAAACTGGGCGAACGCGTTCATCTGCTGGTTTTCTTCAGGACGAGCGATGAATACGGTCTGGATGATTCCGTCCTTCTCCACTCCATTAGCCCAGGCAAGGAGGAGCATGACAGACTGCAGCTGTGGAAGAAACTCCTTGCCGTAAGGCGGGCACTGAAGGAAATCAGGCCCGATGTTGTGATTCCTTTTCTTCCGCATGTCGGCTTGCTGGTCACCGCCGCCCGGCTCGGCCTGCCCATCGCCGTGATCGAAACAATTCGAAACAATCCTCACACAGTTCCGGAAAGCAGGCTATTCCGCTGGTTGCGGAACCTGTCCGTCGCCCTCTCCCGGCGCTGCATCGTGCAGACGGAGGCGCAGCTCCGTTATTTCCCGCGCTGGCTGCGCAGGCGTATGGCCGTCTTTGCCAACCCTGTGTCAAATGAATTCTGCGAAACCCGCAAGCAGTTTGGGGAAAAGAAGATCCGGAAAATAATCGTTGCGGGCAGACTGGTGGAGCAAAAGAATTACCCGCTGTTGATCCGTGCCTTCACAGGAGCTGCGGGAAAGGACAAGAGCATTGAGCTTGACATTTATGGCGAAGGCCCGCTCCGAAATGCGCTCGAAGTGATGATCTCGCAAGCTGGCCTGCAGGATCGCGTGCGCCTGCGCGGCAGGGCCGGTGATATGGCGGAAGCCTTGCTGCACGGCGACCTTTATGTGCTCTCCTCAAGCTATGAGGGGATGCCGAACTCCCTGATGGAGGCCATGGCGGAAGGGCTCCCCTGCATCTCCACCGATTGCCCGACCGGGCCTGCCGACCTGATTGTGAGCGGCGTGAATGGCTTGCTGGTGCCTGCCGGCGATGCCCCCGCGCTGGAGCGGGCGATGCTATGGATGATCGGAAACACAGACATTGCCGTTGAGATGGGCAGCCGGGCAAGAAAGATAATACTGGGCCGGCATTCCGCAATCGCCAGCGCCACGGCGCTCAGAGATTTCATCGAGTCTATCCAGTGAATGATTTGATACAGAGGTAGTTATGGAGCTCACAAGAGAAGCCATTCCGGGTGTGCCGCTCCTGCAAAGGGTCTCTCAGCCGTTTCGGAAATACCAGCTGGCCCTTACCGTCATACTGGCCTTTTGCTACATCCTTTGCAAAAGCCTGGGCAGCGATGCAGGCGCCATTGCCTTTTTCCTGTTGATGTCGTTGAACATCCTGTTCAGCGGCGTTGCCCAGATCACCTGTTTCCTGTTCTTCTTCACACCGCTCTTCCTTTATGTGACGCTGGGGACATTCCCGCTCTATAATGTGATCCTGCTGGTGCTTTTCCTCAAGCGGTGCTTTGTTGAGAGAGCCAAGATTCCTGTTTATCCGCTGCTTGCCCTATTGCTGTTGGCAATCATTGAGCTCAGTGGGATGCTGGTCTCGGGCGCGGATTTTTCCTTCAACCAGGTCAAGTTCTTCCTGATCATACTGGCAACCGCGATGCAGCTTTATCAGCCCCCGGAAGGTTACGACAATCGCCAGGGGGCGAAATATCTTGTCTGCGGCACAACGCTGTTTGCTGCGTTTTATATTGCTGAAAACTTCAACTCAGTGCTCAGCAGTTCCACGCGGACCGGTGGCCTGGGAGACCTTGATCCGAACACATACGCGCTCTACAACCTGTTTGCGCTGTCTGTCGCTATACTGTTTCTTTTAAGCCGCACACTCAGCAAAAGGGAGACCGTGCTGTATTGCGTCATTGTCGTGGTGTTGACGCTGGCGGGGCTCATGACGCTGTCAAAAACATTTGTGCTGTGCATGTGCCTCATGTTTGTGCTGTACTTCCTTGCCAGCCGCAGGAAACTCGGCATATTGGTCCTCACGATACTGCTTTCGGCGCTACTCTTTTTCTCAATCCAGTATGTCAGCTTTCTGAATGATGTGTTCAACACCATTGTGGGCCGATTCACCGCATCCTCCATGATGTCAGGCCTGACCACCGGCCGCAGTGATATCTACGCCGAGTTCCTTTCGGCCCTGGCGCACAACCCGCTCATCTGCTTCACAGGCAGCGGCATGTATTCCTATCTGCAGATTCTTGGCATGGAAATCCGGCCGCACAACTGCATCATTGAAATGATTTGCGCGTGGGGCATATTCGGCATGGGTGCGGTGATATATATGTATATGAAAGGGAAGGACAGCTACAAAAACCGGATCCGTTACCATGGCAAGGTCCCCCTGGCCGGCATGATACCATTGGTTACGCTGGTTGTGTTTATGCAGTCCCTCACGCTGATGTTTGAAGAAGCGACGTATGCATACCTTTGCATGGCAATTATGGTGATGTACAACCCCAGCCTGCGCCACGCAACGACGGCGGCCAGCGATTGCCGGAGATGGAGCCAATGAAACGAGTGCTCTTTGTGATATGGTCCATGGGCATCGGCGGGGCGGAGCGGAGCCTCGTCAATCTGCTGACGATGCTGAAGGGCGATGGCTGTGGCCAGGACCTTGACATCGATCTGTTCCTGTTTCAGAAGACGGGGGATTTCCTGGAGCAGCTCCCGCGCTCTGTCCATGTGCTTGACTGCCCCGGGAAGGTATCCGCTCTGTGCGGCACGCTGGCGGCATCGGTTCGCTGTGTGCCCTGCCTGGCCCGGCGCATCCTGTTTCGCGCCAAATACAGCCGCGCCGTGAAAAGCTCCTACCACAAGGATCAGTTGCTGTGGGAGCATGTCTGGAAAAACAGCCTCCGCCCGCTGGAAGGCAGCTACGATGTGGCGATCGCCTATATGCACGGCATACCGTCCTATTTCGTGATCGATAATGTGACGGCGCCCAAAAAGATCCTGTGGATGCACCATGATTATTCCAAGCTTTGCGCTGACAGAGTGATGGACGCCCCCTACTTTGCCGCTGCCGATGCTGTCGCAACCGTTTCAGAGCGGTGCAAAAGCATGCTGGCAGAGGCTTTCCCGCTGCTCGAGAAAAAGTTCATCGTTCTGCGGAACCTGGTTTCCCCCGCCGCAATTCGGCTGCTGGCGGGTTCGGCCATTCCGTTCGAATATCACAAGGCAAAACAAAGCGCTGTGCCGGTCCTGTTATCGGTTGGCAGGCTGGACGCCGTGAAGGGATTTGACATTGCAGTCGAGTCGGCTTGGGTCCTCAAGAATAACAATAGGGAGTTCCATTGGTTCATTCTTGGTAGCGGGGAACAGCAGGAACGGCTGGAAGAGCTCATCCACAGCCGGGGCCTTGAGCGGTGCTTCACGCTGCTTGGGACACGGGCAAACCCATACCCGTATCTCAGGCATGCCGACGTCATTGTTCAGACATCGAGGAACGAAGGGAAATCCGTCGTTCTGGACGAGGCAAAGATCCTGTGCAAGCCAATCGTCTGCACGGGCTATGACACAGCGGCTGACCAGATTGAGGACGGCGTCACCGGCGTGCTGACAGCCCTATCCGCGGAGGGGGTGGCCCAGGGGATACAGCGAATGCTCGATGAACCGGGGCTTCGGGATCGCCTGGCCGCCAATCTGGCCGTCGCAGACCATGAGCCGGACAGTGAGCTGCAAGAATACCTTCGTTGCTTTGAATAGCGCACAGTGCAAACATGCCGGGAGCGGATTATGAACGGAAGCGGGACAAGGGCCACAATCAAGAATTTCATCATTACGGTTGCCTACCAGGTGCTGGCGATGGCAGTCGGTTTCTTGATCCCGCGGTTGATCCTTGAAACATACGGCGTTCAGCTGCATGGGCTGACTTCCACGATCACCAGCATTATGGCATATGTCGTGCTGCTCAACGCCGGGTTGGGTTCGGCGTCGATACAATCGCTGTATCAGCCGCTGGCGAAGAAGGATCCGCAGGAAATCAACGCGGTGCTCAATGCCATCGGCCAGCTCTACAGGCAGACGGGCCTGGTATACGCGGGTGCCATCCTGGTGATATCCGTCCTGCTGCCCTTTGTGATCGGAAATCAGATTTCCAACACCACCGTGTTTGCCCTGATGCTGACCATGGGGATGACAAACACGCTGGAATGCTTTGTCTACAGCAAATATATGACGCTGCTGCAGTCGGACCAGAAGCTGTTTGTCATCACCATCGGCAACATCATCGCGCTGCTGATTCGAGGCACGGTGCAGTATGTGCTGCTGGCGCATCATGTGTCCATTGTGATTGTGCAGGCGGTAACGATTGTCACGGTGTTTGTGCGCATGGCGTTTGTTGCCCGCCACATCAGGCGGAACTACCCCTATCTGGACAGCCGGATCGCGCCCAACAAAAAGGCGCTAGCAAAACGCTGGTCGGTGTTCGCCCACCAGATTTCAGGGCTTGTGCTCAACAACACCGATATCGTGCTGCTGACCATATTTGGCAACCTGGTGTTGGTAAGCATTTACACGGTCTACCAGCTGGTTTTTATGAACCTGCACAACATCATTGCCATGGTGTTCTCCCAGTCGAGCGTGGCAAGCTTCGGGCGGCTGCTGCTGACGGAGAAGAAAAAGGACGTAACCAGGATCTATGGCATGTACGAGCTGCTGTATTACATCACTATCTCGGTCGTCTATTCTGTCTGCGCCGTGATGATACTTCCCTTTGTGGATCTGTATACGGAAGGAATCACCGGCATTGCCTATCTTGATGCCAGGGTTGCCATCTTGTTTGTCGCCATCGGCCTGGCCAACAGCCTGCGTGTGCCAGGGGGCACGCTGATCGAAGCCGCGGGCCACTTCAAGGAAACCAGATGGCGAGCCATACTGGAGGCGGCCATCAACCTTGCGGTTTCGTTGGTGCTCGTGCAGTTTCTCGGGATCGCCGGCGTGCTGCTGGGCACGATTGCGTCCTTTGCATATCGCACAACCGACATCATCTTCTATTCAAACAGCGTCATCCTCAAGCAGCCGGCCGGGAGGACTTTCCTGCGAGCAGCCGGCGTTTTTGCGGTTGTGATACTCAATGTGGCCATTTTCACTGCGATTCGGCTGGATGCCGGCACATGGTCAGCCTGGGCGCTCAGCGCGGCGCTGGCCGGCTGCGGTTCGCTTGTTACAGCTGCCGCGGCGGCGTTTCTGTTCGAACGGAGCTGCATGATCGACATCCTGAGAATGATCCGTTCTCTGTTACAGGGCGGCACGGGGAGCATCAGAGGGCGGCTGCGGGAAGGCGACACAACCGATGCCAGATAACATGCCGTTACCATACGCGGTTGTGCGGGAGGTAATACAAGTGGTGCAAGTTTGCCTGACGGAGCGTTTCCTGAAAATTGGCCATATCTGGTTTGCAGGCAGTGATACGGACGGGAAACAGCCCTATGATATCTGCTATTTTCATGATATCGCAGAGCTCCACAGCCCAAAGAACTGGCATGAAGTGCACAACACCCTTGTCTCAAACCTCATTGAGCCCGAAGAAAGCCTCTTTGGCCGTGTTGACAAAAAATTCAGGAGCTGCATCCGCAAAGGGACGAAGGACAACCTTGTCCACCGGGTCTATGGCCCGGAGGACGTCTTGAACAACCGTGGCTTGCTGGAAACCTTCGCAAGCGTGTATCAGCAAATGCTGGTCGGAAAAAAGCTGCCCGGGTCGCTGAATATCGGTGAGCTGCTTGCCTACGCAAGGCAGAACGCGCTGCTCATTACAACCGCCAGCCTGGACGGAATGCCGCTTGTGTATCATTCCTATCTTTTTGATGCAGCCAACGCCAGATGCCTGCATTCCTGCTCGGCCTTTCGAGAAGAATCCGAAAGCGGAGAAAGGAACGTCTACGGCACGGCCAACAAATGGCTCCACTGGCAGGACATGTGCCATCTCAAAAGCAGGGGCATCGCAAACTACGATTGGGGTGGCGTGTTTTCGTATGACGGGGCCAACGGCGTAGACACTTTTAAGCTGGCGTTCGGCGGCGAGCCGCGTCGTTATTATAACGAAATCGTCCTGTGCTCGGTGCGTGGCAAGGTGCTCAAACAGGTGGCTGACTTCACCAGGAAAATGCTTGGGCGAGAGAGGGCTGGCAGATGACAGGCGCACTTAAAAGGAAATATTTCATTGTCACCGTAGATGCCGAAGGCGACGATCAATGGAATCCACGCGAAGCGGCGCAGACGCTCAACGCGGCGTATCTGCCCAGGTTTCAGGCGCTGTGCGAGAAGTTCTGCTTTAAACCGGTCTATCTTACCACCTATGAAATGGCGCACAACCCAGCTTTCATAGAGTTTGTGCAGGACCGGCTGGGAGAGGGGTTCTGTGAAGTGGGGATGCACCTGCACGCCTGGGGCACCCCGCCTTTCCACGCCTTGCAGCATGTGACGGATCAGCATCCATACCTGATCGAATATCCGTATGAAGTGATGGACGAAAAGATCCACGCTGTTACATCCTTGCTGGAAGAGACATTTGCGCGCAGGATCGTGTCTCACCGAGCCGGCCGATGGGCAATTGACGGGCGATATCTGGAGCTGCTGGAAAAGCACGGCTACGGCGTAGACTGCTCGGTCACTCCCCATGTCGATTGGTCAGGAAACCCGGGGCAAACCGGGATCGGCGGTGCGGACTATTCTCATTTTCCTGAGTCGCCCTATTTGATCCGCGGCTCAATACTGGAGATGCCGGTGACCATCCGCAGGACAAGGCGCGCCCCGCCAGGGGATGTGCGAAACAGGGTCAAATCCACCTTGTTCGGAAGAACGGTCTGGATGCGCCCGTCCGTGCAATGCCTGGATGATTTGGTGCATCTGGCACAGTCGGTAGCCAATGAGCCCAACACCGACTACCTGCAGTTTATGATCCATTCCTCCGAGCTCATGCCGGGCGGAAGCTGTTATTATGCTTCGGAAGCGTCTGTTGAGCAGCTTTACGACTCGCTGGAGTGTTTGTTTACCGTTGTGAGGCAGCGATTTGCCGGGATCACGCTTGCCGGTTACAGAGACCTGAAGCTGCCCGGTTGCCATGGAGGTGAGTTGTATGAACCCGCTCAGGGCAGTGCTGTTGAAGCTCCGGCTGCAAGACCCCATCCGGTGTGCGAGAGGCTTGGGGGTCTCCATCGGAATGGACTGCAGGCTCATTGACATGCCGGATTTCGGCAGCGAGCCATATCTCATTGCGATAGGCAACCACGTCACCGTATCCATGCAAGTGATGTTCCTTACGCACGACGGCGCCACCTGGGTGATCCGGGATCAGCCAAAGTACCGGCACGTCGTCAAATATGGCAGGATCACGATCCTGGACAACTGCTTCATCGGGGCAAGGAGCACGATTCTTCCCGGTGTGACAATCGGCCCGGACGCGATCGTCGCAGCCGGGAGCGTTGTCACAAAAGACGTGCCGCCGGGCACCGTTGCCGGCGGTGTGCCGGCCAAACGCATCTGCACGCTGCAGGAATATGCCGAGAAGTGCCTGGCGAACACACCAGCCTACGACATCAGGAACTATCGAAAGCACAAACGGGAGGAAGTTCTGAGAATGCTGGCTCCGCAGGCTGGAGAGGGAGGAAGTGACTGAGATGTTCCGGATCGCTGTCGCCGGTACCGGCTATGTGGGCCTTGTAGCCGGCGTGTGCTTCGCCGAGGTCGGCCACACGGTAACCTGCGTGGATATCGACCAACAGAAAATCAGCCTGCTGCAATCGGGTGTCTCACCAATCTACGAGGCGGGCCTTGAGGAAATGATGCAAAGGAACATCGCCTCCGGCAGGCTTCACTTCACAACTGATTATACGACCGCTTACCGCGAGGCAGAGGCCATATTCATCGGCGTGGGCACGCCGGAGCAGCCTGATGGTTCGGCAAACCTCACCCACATCGCCGTGGTGGCCAGGCAGATCGCCGAGAGCATCGAGAAGGATTGCCTTGTCGTAGTCAAGTCAACGGTACCCGTGGGAACAAATGACAAGGTTGAACGGTTCCTGAGAGACTTCCTGCCAATCTGGAAACGGAGCCCGGGGCAGGGGACGGCCTTCCGCGTGGAGGTGGCGTCCAATCCGGAGTTCCTGGCACAGGGCACGGCGGTACACGACACGATGTCAGCCGCGCGGATCATCATCGGAACTGCGAGCAAATGGGCCGAGGAGATCCTGATGAAAATCTATGAGCCGTTTCACCTGCCCATCATTTCCGTAAGCAGGCGGTCGGCGGAAATGATCAAGTATGCCTCCAATGACTTCCTGGCGCTGAAAATTTCATACATCAACGACATCGCCAATCTCTGCGAGCTGGTCGGCGCGGATATCCAGGACGTCGTCAGGGGCATGGGGTATGACGGGCGAATCGGCAGGCAGTACTTGAGCCCCGGCATCGGATACGGTGGTTCCTGCTTTCCAAAGGACACAAAGGCATTGGATTTCCTTGCAAAACAGCACGGCTACCGACTGAGGACGGTCAAGGCCGCCATTGACGTCAACACCGATCAGAAGACCGTCCTTTTCAGGAAGGCCTGTAATCGGCTCATCACATTCCTCGGCTTGAAGGTGGCAGTGCTTGGGCTCACGTTCAAAGGCGGCACAGATGATCTGCGGGAGGCCGCGTCATTGGAAAACATCCCGCTGCTGTTGGAGCAGGGGGCCAGCATCTGCGCCTATGATCCAGCCGGAATGAGCAACTTCCGGAAGCTCTATCCGGAAGGGAAGACCGAAAAGGGAAGTATCCGTTATGTGAGAAACAGGGAAGACGCGCTGAATGAGGCAAATGTTTGCTTTGTTTTCACCGACTGGGACGAATTCAGGGAGCTGGAACCCAGAGCCTTTCGAAGGCTGATGCACACCCCCCTGGTTTTTGACGGCAGGAACCTGTAC
>JAEYYW010000115.1 GCA_023428265.1 Bacillota bacterium
TATATCAATAATCATTACGCCGAGAGGCTCACGTTGGAGGATGTGGCCAAGAAAAGCGGATACAGCAAGTATCACTTCGACCGGCTGTTTAAAAAGTATACAAACGAATCATTTTACCAATATCTGAATAGAATTCGGATCAGAAACGTAGAGCTGCTGCTGAAGGATTATGATGTATCTATCACAGAAGCGGCTCATAAATCCGGGTTTATGACATTATCTTCCTTCATAAGAATGTTCAAAATTTACCACAATTGCACGCCGTCTGAATACAGGAGCATGCATTGCAACAAGAGATAAAGGATAATGAAATTGAGAAAGACCAAAATTGCCAATTTTCGTCGATCGCAACAATTCGAAAGAACATGACAACATTTCAGTAGATAATTGTTGTGAAATGCTCTAAATTGATGTGGACTGCTTAATATATATTGAATAGATATGAAGGTGAATGGATGAAGGCACTACGCGGAGGCAAAAGGTGGCTCTCTACACAAAAGTTTTTGGTGATCTTGCCATTTATGGCATTGGTCTTCCTGTTCTCTTATTTCCCCCTGTATGGGTGGATTTATACATTCTTTGATTATAAACCGCCGATTCCTTTCTCCCAGTCGGAGTATGTGGGGTTGCGCTGGTTTCAATATCTGTTTGGCAATGCAACCAGAATCCAGCTGTTGTGGCAAGTTTTGAAAAATACCTTTGCAATCAGCGGCCTGGGGGTGGCGTTCTCCTGGCTGCCCATGATCTTTGCAATTTTCCTCAATGAAGTCAAGAGCGTCCGTTACCGGAAGCTTGTGCAGACGGTGACGACGCTGCCCAACTTCATCAGCTGGGTGCTGGTTTTCTCCATCGCGTTTTCCATGTTCAGCAGCGACGGTATGGCAAACAGCCTCCTCAAGAGCATGGGGTCAATCGAAAAGCCAATCCGTTTCCTGGAGAGTTCCAATAACGTATACGTATCCATGTGGGCCTGGTATACATGGAAGTCTCTTGGCTGGGCCGCCATTATGTATATTGCTGCCATCTCCGGGGTGGATGAGTCTCTCTATGAAGCCGCCAGGGTGGACGGCGCCCGCCGCATGCAGGTGATCTGGCATATCACGATTCCGAGCCTGCTGCCCACCTACTTCGTCTTGCTGATGTTGCAAGTCGCAAGCTTCCTCAACAACGGCATGGAACAGTATTATGTGTTTCAGAACGCATTCAACAAAGAAACAATCCAGGTGCTGGACTTGTACGTTTACAACCTGATCGCCGGCGGCGGGAGCTACTCGTTGTCCGCAGGCATCAGCATGTTGAAGAGTATCATCAGCGTGGCTCTTCTGACGGTTGTCAACGGGTTGTCCAAATCACTCCGGGGGGAGAGCATTATATGAGCACGAAAATCTTACATCCCAGGAAGAACAGAATCAGGATGGACAGCGGCCCCGGAGACATGCTGATCACGGTGCTGACATACACGCTGTTCGGTCTGTTCGCCTTGATATGCGTGTATCCCTTCTACTATATCTTCATCAATACGATCAGTGCCAATGACCTGAGCAAAAACGGAGAAATCATCTTTTTCCCCAGGGGCATTCACCTGGAGAACTATATCAATGTCTTTAAGGTCCAGGGCCTTTGGGACGCGACGTTCATCTCCATTTCCAGGACGCTGATCGGCACGGTGCTGACAGTGGTTGCTTCTGCCTTCCTGGGCTTCATGTTCACACAGGAAGATATGTGGGCCAGGAAGTTCTGGTATCGGTTCACGGTCATTACGATGTACTTCAACGCAGGCATCATCCCCTGGTTCCTCACGATGAAGGCAATAGGCCTGACGAACAACTTCCTGGCCTATATTCTGCCGGCCATCGTTTCGCCGTTCTTCATCATCCTGGTCAAGACATATGTGGAATCCACCCCGAGGGAGTTGCAGCAAGCTGCTGAAATCGACGGCGCAGGGTTTATGACATTCTTCTTCATGATCATGCTGCCTCTGATCCAGCCAATTTTGGCCACGGTTGCTATCTTTGCCGCGGTTGGCCAGTGGAACTCGTTTCAGGACACGCTTCTGCTGATGACTGAGCCGAAACTCAACAGCCTGCAGTTTGTTTTGTATCAATACATCAACCAGGCAAACTCGCTGGCGACCATGCTCAACAACCAAAGCTCCCAGATGGCAATGGCTGCGCTCTCCAAGAAACAGACGACCACCTCTGTGCGCATGACCGTCACAATCATCGTGGTTCTGCCGATCATCATGGTCTATCCTCTGTTCCAGAGGTTCTTTATCAAGGGCATCATGATCGGCGCAGTAAAGGGATAACAATGCAAATTGTTATAAATCAAAAAAAGGAGATTTTGGCATGAAAAAGGCAACCAAACTGTTCGTGCTGCTGGTGGCAATCGCCATGATGGCCTCCGGCTTGCTGACTGGCTGCACGAAGACCACCCCGGTGCCCACGCAAGCTCCTGCCACCGATGCCCCGGCGAAGACCGATGCCGCGGCAACAGAGCCCGCGGTGAGCACTCCTGCTGAAGAGCTCACGCTCGACATCTTCGACAACGCCGCCAACTACCAGGGTGAGCAGCCCGGCTGGTTTGCTGTGGTTGTGAAGAACAAGTTCAACCTGAAGCTGAACATCCTGGCCCCGCAGGTTTCCGGTGACCAGCTGTATCAGACCAGGGCTGCCGCCGGCAACCTGGGCGACATTGTGATCATCGACAACGCCCAGTGGGTTGACTGCATCGAAGCCGGTCTGGTCGTTGACCTGACGGACATCCTGCCGAAGACCGCGAACCTGAGCAAGTACATGAATCACTTCACGGGCTTCAACAAGTCCTTCGAAGTTACGAAGGGCAAGATCTTCGGCATGCCGGACTTCATCGCCGACACATCGCCGACGACCTTCTCTGAGACCCAGCCCTACTCCAGCCCTGAGCTGTATTGGCCCTACTACAAGGAAATCGGCATGCCCGAGATCAAGGACCTGAACGGCCTGCTGGACGTGCTGGACCAGATCCAGAAGCTCCACCCCACCACCAAGGACGGCAAGCCCTCCATCCCGATCACAATCTGGAAGGACTGGGACACCAACTACATGGAAGCTGCCTGCTGGATCGGCCAGTGGTATGGCTACCAGTGCGACAACACGATGAGCTCCATCCAGCTCGGCTCCGATGGTGACATCATTCAGATGTCTGACGACAAGTCTTCCTACAAGAAGGCCCTGCAGTTCCTGTTCGACGCCAACCAGAGGGGCTTGCTCGACCAGGACGGCGCTTCCCAGCAGTGGATGGACGTCAACGCCAAGTACACCAACGGTCAGGTCAACCTGATGTGGTACACCTGGTCCAGAGGCTTCTACAACTCCGTTGACAAGGCAAGGAACGGCGACGGCTGGATCGTGATCCCGATCAGCGATCTGAACATCAGCCAGCCCGGTGACGCTTACTACGGCCAGAGCAGGGTGTGGTGCCTGGGCTCCAAGGCCAAGGATCCCGACAGGACGATGGAATTCATGGACTGGCTGAACAGCCCCGAGGCCATGCGCTATCGTGAGGCCGGCATCGAAGGCTTCACCTATGAGAAGGCCCCCAACGGCAAGACCTTCCAGTATACCGAGCTCGGTTGGAACGCTTTCACGAACAACACTCCTGTGCCTGCTGAGTTGGGCGGCGGCGGATACCAGGATGGTATCAGCGCGATCAACACCTGCATCATGGGCGGCTTCGTGATCGATCCTGACACCGGTGAATTCTACAACCCGAACTACTGGTCCATCGAAGTGGAAAAGAACAAGAACACGCTGACCAACGAATGGTCTGCCCGGTTCGGCGGCGCTGCCAACCCGACCGAGTACTTCCTGAAGAACAACATGATGAAGGTCACCCCCCAGGTCAACGCTGACCTCGGTGTGGACTCATCCGACATCAAGACGATCCGCAGCCAGTGCGCTCAGATCCTGAAGGACACATCCTGGAAGATGTGCTACGCCAAGGATCAGGCTGAGTTCGACAAGCTGTGGGCCGACATGAAGACCCAGCTTCAGGGTCTCGGCTGGGACGATCTGGTGAAGTTCGACACCGCCAAGGCTGAGAAGAAGGTCGCGCTGCGCAACGCGGCTCTGGCCGGCGAATAATCCTGAGTTGAACCAAAACACCGACATGTGAAACGGAGGGGTATGTATTTTCGGATACATACCCCTCCTATTGCTGAAATCCATTTGCGAAACAACTTATTGCTTTTGAGGGTTTGAGATGAGTAAAGAGATCATAGTCCCTGTTTCCGGCAAAGCTTTTCAGAATAACGCGACTGTTTGCGTCGGCACCGGGCGGATGGGCCTTGCGTTGCAAAAGGAATACACCGACCATTTGAAACTGGTGCAGGAGACAATTCGTTTCCGCTATATCCGCGGGCACGGTTTGTTTTGTGATGATGTTGGGATCTATCGTGAGGTTGAGCTGGACGGAGAGACCCGCCCGTTTTATAACTTCACCTATCTGGACCGGATCATGGACTCCTATCTGGAGCAGGGCATCCGCCCGTTCCTGGAGTTGGGATTCATGCCGGAGAAGCTGAAAACCGGCGAGCAAGCGGTTTTCTATTGGAAAGGAAATGTGACCCCTCCCGTTTCCTATGAGAAATGGGCGGAGCTTGTATTCAATACACTGGAGCACCTGATCGATCGATATGGCAGGGAAGAGGTGGTCACCTGGCCGGTCGAGGTGTGGAACGAGCCCAACATCCCCTTCTGGGCCGGCACAATGGAGGAGTATTTCACACTCTATGATTACTCCGCCAAGGCCGTAAAGAAAGCGGACCCCCGCATCCAGGTGGGCGGGCCGTCCATTTGTGGTGTCGAGGTGGAGAAATGGCTCACCTCCTTCTTTGAGTATTGCATCCATAACAATTCGCCGCTGGATTTCATCACCCGCCACTGCTACACCGCCAATCAGCCCACGAAGCGCGGCGAATACCTCTACCACACGCTGCGGGGCCCCGCCCGTATGATTGAGGAGCTCAAGGAAACCCGTGAAATCATGTCCCGGTATCCCCAAATTGCCGGCATGCCGCTGCACATCACAGAGTTCAACAGCTCCTATGTGCCGATCTGCCCGGCTCACGACACGGATTTCCACGCCGCCTATATCGCCAGGATCCTCAGCGAAGCCGGTGAATACGCAGACTCCTATTCTTATTGGACGTTCAGCGATGTGTTTGAGGAAATGGACGTGCCCAAGTCGGTGTTCCACGGCGGGTTTGGTCTTGTCGCGTTGGATTCGATCAAGAAGCCCACCTTCTATTCCTTTGAGTTTTTCTCAAAGGCCGGCAAGGAGTTGCTGTATCGCGACGAAAACCTGATCGTCACCAGGGATGAGGGCCGTTATGTGATTATCGGCTGGAATTGGCACGACATGCTCGACCACAAGCCCGCGCCGGATCAGAACTACACCCTCGTGCTGCCCTCCCTCGGCAAACAGGCGCTGCTGATCAAGAAGGAAGTGGGCGGCAAGCACGCCAACCCGCTGCAGACCTGGAGCAATATGGGCAAGCCGCGCACGCTGAACAAGGCCCAGCGGGCAACCCTGCAAGCCGCTGCCGAACCGCTGCAGACCGACGCGAAGCTCCGGGAGGAAAACGGCGCATACAAAGTGGAAGTCAACATTCCCTGCAACCGCCTGTGCATGCTGGAGATCACGCCTGTGCATGATTTGACTGATACCTATCTGGGATATAATGCGGAGGAATTTTATGGACTGGAAGACTGACGCCACCGCCATACTGCCCAGCGGCGAGCCCTTTGCTTTTTGGGAAGTGCCGCAGCAATATGATCGCGAGCTTCATGTGGACAACCAAAACCCGGCGGCCGATGACGGCAACGATGGATCCGCCGCCAAGCCATTCCGGACGATCAGCGCCGCAGCCCGTGTGGCCACACCGGGCACGCGGGTGCTGATCCACGCCGGCACCTATCGCGAGACGGTGCAGCCGGCCATGGGCGGCCTTGGCCCGGAGAAAATGATCAGCTACGAGGCGTTTGAGGGTGGGGAGGCCATCATCAAGGCCTCTGTGCCGGTAACCGAATTCAAGCCCAGTGTGGGCTGGCGGGCCACCCGCGGTTTTGACCGGTTCGCCCAGCCGCCGGAAAGCCTGAAGGTGTGGGAAATTGAGCTGAACCCTGAGGACTTTAAGGGCTACAACCCCTTCTGCGCCGTCAACATCCTGCATGACAGGCTGTTTATTGAGTATGACAAAACGGACATGACCACCTATCTGAACCGGCGCGGCATGGTTTTCATCGACGGCAAGCCGATGAAACAGGTGGCGCTCTACAACCAGCTCGCCGACAGCGCCAACACCTATTGGGTGGAGTCCAACGGCCAGAAGGTGCACATCCGCCTGGAGGGCGACGCCGATCCCAAAGACCATGTGGTGGAACTGAGCAACCGCGAGCAGTGCTTCGCACCTAAGGTGCCTTTCCTGAACTACATCCGCGTGAAGGGCCTCACGCTGGCTCACGCCGCCACCGGTGCGCCCGTGCCGCAGCGCGGCTCTCTGTCCTGCTATCGGGGTCACCATTGGATCATTGAGGATTGTGTGATTGACTGGGCCAACGGCACCGGCATTGACTGCGGAAACGAGTGCTGGCACCACACCTGGACGGAGGGCCAGGTGATCGGCTACACAGTGATCCGCCGCAACACCATTAAGGATGTGGGCGTGTGCGGCATCGCCGGCATGTTTGTGAAAAACATCCTCGTGGAAGACAACATGATCGAGGGCACCGGCTGGCAGCGTATGGAGCTTTCCTGGGAGGCCGGCGGCATCAAGGTGCACAACTGTGAGGATTCGTTGATCCGCCGCAACGTGATCCGCCGCACCTACGGTTGTGACGCGTTGTGGATGGATGTGGCCAACCACAACAACCGCATCACCCAGAACCTGTTTGTGGATGGCATCAACTCCAGGGAGCATATCTTCATGGAGTGCACCCGCGACCAGGAAAACCTGATTGACAACAACATCATCTGGAACGTGGAAGGGCGCTTTGACAAGAGCAAGCTGCCTGCCGAACCAGGCTCCTCCGGCTGGTACAAGAACACCGAGCTGGACGTGCGCAACGGCTACGGCATCTATCTGGAGGGCACCGACCGGCTCCGCATCGTAAACAACCTGATCGGCAAATGCGAAAAGGCAGGCTATTTCGCCAAGGTGGTTGCGTTCCGCCTGGGCTTCACGCGGGGCGGCACCAGCAGGGAAAACAAGTTTTTCAACAACCTGTTTCACGACTGCGGTGAGGCGGCGATCATCCTGCCCAACGAGCACAATGAGGCGGAGGGCAATGTCTATTCCAGGATGCCGGCGGGCTATCTGCGGGTGATGTATCCGGAACCCGAGATGTGCCTTGACCTGCCCACCTGGCAGGAGTTCTGCGGGTTTGACCGCACCGGGGCTGTCTCTGACATGGACATTTCCGTGGACGGAGAGGCCATGACAATGGAAATCACCGTCAGCGGCGCAATCCCGGAGGTTGCGGCAGACAAGAAGGTTTCTACTGATTATTTTGGCTGCAGCCGCGGGGGGAAGAGTGTGGCAGGGCCCGTTGCGCTTGCCGGCGGAAAGCATTGCTTCAGCATTGACCCCAGGAAGCTCGCTCAGTGATCAAGAGCGTTTGATATTGAAAGGATGGAAACAGGCTTATGAAGGCGGTTATTGACACACGCAAAAGGGGCGCGAAAATCGACAGGCATATCTATGGTCATTTCTCCGAACACCTTGGCCGGTGCATCTACGACGGCTACTGGGTCGGGGAGGATTCCAAGATCCCCAACGTGCGCGGCATTCGCACTGACATTGTGGAGGCGATGAAGGCCATCAAGACCCCCAACATCCGCTGGCCCGGCGGCTGCTTTGCCGACGATTACCATTGGATGGAGGGCATCGGCCCCAAGGAGCTGCGGCCCCCGATGACCAACGTGCACTGGGGCGGCGTGCTGGAAAACAACCATTTCGGCACCCATGAATTTATGGACCTCTGCGAGCAGATTGGCTGCGAACCCTACATCTGCGGCAACGTGGGCAGCGGCACGGTGCGCGAGATGCGCGACTGGGTGGAATACCTCACCGATGACGGCCAGAGCCCCATGGCGCAGCTGCGGCGCAAAAATGGCCGCGACAAGGCCTGGGGCCTGAAGTTCTTCGGCATTGGCAATGAGAACTGGGGCTGCGGCGGCTTCATGACTGCCGACTATTATGCCAATGAGTACCGCCGTTACGCCGCCTATGTGAAGAATTACTCGGTGATGGGCAAGATCGACTGGTGGAAGGCCCCGCCTGTGACCCGCATTGCCGGCGGCGACAACGCGGAGCACTTCGAGTGGACGGAAACACTGATGAAGAACATCCCCCCGATGCTGATGGGCGGTCTCTCCATCCACTGCTATGTGAAGCCCGGCGAGGAGATGAACGGCACCAATTTCTCCGACCACAGCTGGTATCAGACTGCCAAAAACACTTTCGCCAAGGAAGACCTTTACCAGCGCAGCATCAGCATCATGGATTATTATGACCCGGACAAGAAGGTCATTATGGCCGTGGACGAGTGGGGCATCTGGGTGGACAACGAGCCCGACACGGTGCCCGGCTTCCTCTACCAGCAAAATGCAATGCGTTCGGCGCTCTGTGCGGCATTGATGCTGCACATTTTCCAGAAGCATGCCGACCGCATCAAGCTGGCCAACTTGGCCCAGACGATCAACGTGCTGCAGGCGATCATCCTGACCGAGGGTGATAAGATGGTCAAGACACCCACCTACCATGTGTTTGACCTGTTCCAAGGCCATCAGGATGCCGACTTCGTGCCGGTGCTGTGGTCTGAAGCACCCGAAAAGGTGGAGCTCGACCTGCCCCAGGTGGACCTGTCCGCGTCAATCGGCGAAGACGGTAAGATCACCGTCACACTGGTGAACATTTCCACCGAGGCCAACGCCGAAGTGGCGTTGGATTTCGCCGGCAAGAAGCCCATCAAGGCCACCGGCCGCGTGCTGGAGGGCAAGCCCACCGATCACAACACTTTTAACGACCCCGACCGCGTGGCAGCCAAGGCGCTCCAGAGCGTCGCCATTGAAGCGGGTGAGGTCAAGGTCACGCTGCCGCCCTGCGGCATTGCATCGGTGACGGTGGAGCTGGGATGAGCAACCCTGATCCATGCCCAACCTGCCCGCGCCATTGGGAGATGCCGCCGGGCTATCTGGAAGAGCTGGTGGCTGCCAAGCGCAGCACCGGCCTGGACAATGTGGATGACGCCACGTATCAGCGGCGGCTGGCCGCCTGCCGCGCCTGCGACGCCTGTGTGGATGGCACGATGTGCATGAAGTGCGGGTGTTTTGTGGAGTTGCGGGCGCTGAGCGCGCTCCGCACCTGCCCGCACGCCGAAGGCGACCGCTGGGCACTGCTGAATCAAACGGAGGGAGAAACCGCATGAGCATGAAGCCATTGAAGGATTACAGCCACATCCGGGGCATCCACATGGGCTTTGAAAAGGTGGAGGACCCGATGCCGCTCGAGCAGCAGCTGGAATACTGCCAGAAGCTGAACCTGAACTCCAACCGCCTGTTCACCGATTATATGATCTACGCCAAGGACCCGGAGGGCACCAAAAAGCGCATCCAGGAGACGATCCGCACCAGTTGGAAGTATGGCGTTTCCACGATGCAGATCCTGTTCGGCGGCAACTCGCTGGACCCGATGATCCTGGAGCCGGAGTTCTGGGCCGAGAAGGGTGACGCCTATGTGCGCGACATGGTGCTGCTGTTGAAAGACGAGCCTGGGTTGCTCATGTGGGATGTGATGAACGAGCCCTCCTGCAACCTCTGGATGGAGGACGCGCCGGAAGAGGAGAAATCCACCCGCTGGGCCAAGATCAACGAGTTCCTGCGGCACTATTGCGCGCTGGTCAAAGAGCTGGACCCGGAGGGCTGCATCACGATCGGCCACACCGAGGCCCGCCACCTGGAGCCCTCGGCCGCGTGGGTGGATGTGCTCTGCTTCCACGATTATCGCGAGACCCGCGCCCGCATCGCCGAAAACTACGACCTGGCTGAGGAAATCGGCCGCAAATACGGCAAGCCGGTCATCAACTCCGAGACCTGCTGCCTCTGCCGCGCCAACCCATATGACCTGGCCATCCAGACCTGCATGGAGCGCAAAATGGGCTTCTATGTGTTCTGCCTGATGTCGGAGGGTTTCTGGGGCGAGGTGCACGGGCTCATCTATCGCGACGGCACCATCCGCAACCCCGAGGCCATTGCGGCGCTGATGGGCTTCTTCGTGAACCGGTCTCCGTCGCGCATCAAGCCCAACCCCAACCGCGAGGGCTATGTCTATAAGGCAATCGAGGGGCTGGAAAAGGCGCTCACCGATACGCGGGGCCTGTTCAAGAATGTGGACCGCACCTCCGACGAGATCCTGGAAGCTGCCGAATATGCCGCCAACCTGATGGAGGCCAACTACATGGTGCCCATGCTGGACCCGCCCACGGCCAAAATTCTCGATTGGCGGGCTCAGCCTGTGGAGCAGCGCGACATCGTGGCGATCCGCAAGTTTGCTTATGAGCTTGGCAAAACGCTGAAGGAATGGGCGCAGGTGCTCTAAACAACCAACTCAAACAAGAACTCCCGGAGCGATCCGGGTGTTCTTTAATCCCCAAGTCCCACAGTAGGGGCCGGGCTTCGCCCCGGCCCGATGAATCTGAATTTCCTCTTAACTATACAGAGCGGGCGGCTCGTGAGCCGCCCCTACAAAGTCATGGATATCTACATTTTTTTGGTAGGGGCGGGGTTCCATACCCGCCCCTTAAGCAACCTGGTGGGTTTCATACACCCACTCATATGGCAGTCTAGTCAAACCTTATTGAGTTTCCCATCCAGCACAACCTGCCTGCCTGCTTCGATGGCAACATCCTTGATCAAGTCGCCAACCCTGATCTTGACGGTGCCGCCTGCAGCGGAGCGCAGCGTGGCCGTTTCCAGTGCGCCGTTTTTCCACTGGATGTCCAGCTCCAACCCGCCCCTGGCCTTGAGGCCGGTCACCTGACCGCTTGCCCACTGCTTTGGCAGCGCCGGCAGCAGGTGGATCTGGCCGGCGTGGCTTTGCAGCAGCATTTCGGCGATGCCGGCGGTGCCGCCGAAGTTGCCGTCGATCTGGAAGGGCGGGTGGTTGTCAAACAGGTTTGTGAGCGTAGAGCTCTTGAGCAGCGCCATCACATTTTCATAAGCCTTGGCGCTATCGCCCAGCCTGGCCCACAGGTTGATGATCCACGCACGGCTCCAGCCGGTGTGGCCGCCGCCGTTGGCAAGCCGGCGCTCCAGCGTGGTGCGGGCCGCTTTGGCAAGCTCCGGTGTGTTGGCCGTGGAAATCAGGTTTCCGGGATAGAGAGCGAAGAGGTGGGAGATGTGGCGGTGGCCCGGCTCGGCCTCGTCATAATCGTCCGCCCACTCCATGAGCTGCCCGTGCTTGCCGATCTCCGGCTGGGGCAGCTTTTCCTTTATCGCCTTGAGTGTTTCCGTCAGTTCGTCGTGGATCCCCAGGATTTCGGCAGCCTCAATGCAGCGGGCAAAGAGCAGGTGCAGGATCTGGCTGTCCATCGAAGGCCCGGCGCAGAGGCGGCCCTGCTCGCCGCCCGGCAGGATATAAGTGTTTTCCGGTGAAACCGACGGGCAGGTAACCAGCCTGCCTTTGCTGTCTTCCACCAGGAAATCGGTGAAGAACTCGGCGGCCTCCCGCATGATGGGGAAGGCTTTCCGGAGGAAAGCCTGGTCGGGGTTGAATTCATAGTGGTCCCACAAATGCAGGCTCAGCCAGGCGGCGCCCATCGGCCAATAGGTGGCCGGGATATAGATGTCCTGCGGCGCGGTGTCTGCCCAGATATCGGTGTTATGGTGGGCTGTGAAACCCCGGCAGCCATACATCTCCATGGCGGTTTTGCGGCCCGGCACCCGCATGCGCTCCAGCAAATCAAACAGCGGCAGGTGGCACTCGGCCAGGTTGCACACCTCAGCGTGCCAGTAGTTCATTTCGGTGTTGATGTTGATTGTGTATTTGCTGTCCCACGGCGGCACCATGTCTTTGCACCAGATACCCTGCAAGTTGGCAGGCAATGTGCCGGGTCGGCTGCAGGAGGCCAGCAGATAGCGGCCAAACTGGAAATACAGGTTCACGAGACCGGGATCATCGGCACCCTGCTTCACCCGTGCCAGGCGTTCGTCGGTGGGTAGCGCGGAAAGGTCTTCCCCCTCCAGCGCAAGCTCTGTGCGCATGCGGATTGCGCGGTAGTCGCGCACATGCTCATCCAGCAGCGCCGCATATGGCTTTTGGGCAGCCCGCGTGAGCACATCCAGGCACTCCCGTTGGTATTCCTTCTGCCGGAACGATGTGACGCAGGCTAGCAGTAGCGTGAGGGCGTCGGCGTTTTCCACCACCAGGTTTTCGCCAACGGCCTTCACCGTGCCGCCATCGGCCACGGCGCGGAGCACCGTGCGATACTGCACGGCATTGCCGCCGCCGCAGCTCACATCCATATAGATCGTGTCGTCAGAGAGCCTTCCGGTGCAGTCCAGAAAACGTCCCCTGCGCAGGTAGGCGTCCAGCGAAACGCTGGCGGGCGTGTCCGCCGTGATCCTGACCACGATCACCTGATCGGCGGCGGTGGAGAAGTATTCCCGTGTATAAGTCACACCGCCGGCGGTGTAGCGCGTGCGGGCGACGGCGTTGTCCAGGTCAAGCTCTCTGGTGTAGCCAAAAGCTTCGGCATCCTTATGACCGAAATGCAGATACAGATCGCCCATCGTCTGATAGGGCCGCTGGCTTTCCGGTGTGCCGGAGAGTGACAGCGCCGCGAGGCGCTCCGCTTGGCTGATTTTGCCCTCAAAGATCATCCGGCGAATCTCATCCAGGTTTGGTTTGGCGTCTTTGTTGTTGCGGTCGATGGGCTCTCCATACCACACGCTGTCTTCGTTCAGCTGGAGACGTTCCCGTTCCACACCGCCAAACACCATCGCGCCCAGACGGCCATTGCCGATTGGTAGCGCCTCGTTCCAGTCATGGGCCGGGTTTTTGTACCATAGCTTCATCATGCCGTTTCTCTCCTGTTTTGGTTGGTTTTTGCTGCCCCATGGCGATACAGACACACTACCATTATATAGCCGGTGGGAATGTTCGCAATGCACATTTGCCGCTATCTTCAAGATGTTACTTTGCTTAAACTCTTGTGAATCATTCACAGGGGGCAGTTCAGCACCGGCATGGCTGGAGCTTCCGGCAGTAGAACCTTGTTTCATCCTGTGCTACAATGTGCTCACCCTAACCGCGATGGATCGTGGGGAAAAGGAGCCTTGAGCATGCGCGACCGTTTATCCGATATCTTTGACCTGCAGCAGGCGCTCAATGATGACATCAAGCAGCGCCGCAACCTCACCGGCATCAGCCACGAGCAATGGATACAGAAGCACACGCTGGCGATGCTTTCGGAGATGGCCGAGGTGCTGGACGAAGTAAATTTCAAGTGGTGGAAGAACCCAAAGCCTGTGAATGACAGTGCGTTGAAGGATGAGCTTGTGGATGTGCTGCATTTCTTCGTGAGCATGTGCCTGGAGGCAGGGATGACGCCGCAGGAGCTCTATGAGCGCTACATTGAGAAGAACAGGGAAAACTTTGACCGCCAGGCAGGTGCGTCCCACAAGGCTGGGTATGACGCTTCGGCGATCCGCGACTAGCCAGTGGGGAGGAAGAATTTGTATCAACACATCCTTTGGGATTTTGACGGCACGCTGTTTGACACCTACCCTGTGATGGCGGCAGTGTTTGAGCGCATGCTGCGGGAGAGGGGCATTGCGGAACCGCCGGAGGAAATACAGCGCTACATGAGAGTTTCCATGACCGTGGCGCTCCGGCATTATCGGGAGAAATACGCTCTGGACGCGGCGTTTCTGGATGAATACAAGCACCGCCGGCGGGATGCGGAGAAGCAGGCATGCCACCCTTTCCCGGGTGTTGATGCGCTCCTGCGGCATATTTGTGATTCGGGCAGGGCGAACTATCTGTATACGCACCGGAGTGAGTCTGCCAATGACCTGCTGCAGCGCCACGGCATCGCCGGGCTTTTCGCAGATTTTATCACGTCAGTGCAAAAATTTGCGCGCAAGCCCAGCCCTGATGCGATCCGTTACCTCATGGGGAAGCACCGGATGGATCAGGACACCGCGGTGATGATCGGTGACCGGGAGCTGGACATCCTGGCGGCAAAGAATGCCGGCATTGATGCGATCTTTTTCGGTCTATACGGTGATTGCTGCGCCGCGGCGGATGTTTCGGTCAGCTCTATTGGGGAGCTGGCAGCTTTGCTTGATTAAACGGCTGATATAAAGGATGTTGCGATGGATCAATGTTGGGAAAATGTGAGGGAGTTTCACCGCTGCTTTGATTCGCCTGTAGCGGATCAACCGGCAATGCTGGCGGAGGATCGTGTGGAAAAGCGGTATCGCTGGATGCTGGAGGAACTGGACGAGTTCAAGGAATCGGCTGATGTCTACGAGCAGGCGGATGCCATGATCGACCTGATCTACTTTGCGTTGGGCACATTGGTGGAGATGGGCGTGCGCCCGCAGAAGGTGTTTGATGCTGTGCATCAGGCCAATATGGACAAGATCTGGCCTGATGGCCTGGTTCATCATGGGCCGGACGGCAAAGTGATCAAGTCTCCCACATGGCGGGATCCCGCGGAGACAGTGCGGGCAATCATCAATAGCCAGATGGAGAATCGTTAGAAAACCTTCACTTTTCAGCGTGCCATTGTGTGTTATAATACTGGGTACGAATTTCCGGAGGAAACCTGATGCTCATCACGCTGCTGACCGCGTTGTTCTTTCTGTTTGTCGATCAGGCCACCAAATATCTGGTCGTGTCAAACATGACTCTTGGGCAGACGATCCCTGTGATCGAGGGCGCGCTCTATTGGCACTACGCCCGCAACAGCGGCGCGGCGTTCAGCATGCTGCAAGGAAACCAGTGGTTGTTTATGATTGCCAGCGCCGGCGCCACCATTGCCATCATCGTTTATCTGGCCCGCACCAAAACGCCGATCCACTGGGTTGGCAAGCTTGCGCTGGGGTTGATCATGAGCGGGGCGTTGGGCAACCTGCTGGACCGGCTGATGCACACCAACCAAGAGGTCATTGATTTCATCTATGTGAATATCCCGGCGATCAAGTTTGATTTCGCCATCTTCAACGTGGCCGATTCCTGCGTCACCGTCGGCGCGATACTGTTGTGCGTCTACATCCTGTTTAAGCACGAGAAGTATGTCAAAAAGGTGACGGGCATCGCTGATGCCGCAACGCCTGCTGGGCAGCCTGCCGAGCAGCAGCCGGAGAGCAGTGACAGCCCGGAGGGGGCCGATGAGCAACAAGCTCCGCTGTGATGTAAACCAGGAGAATGCGGGCGCCCGGCTGGACACGTTCCTGGCCGGGCGTTTCCCTGACTTTACCCGTTCCAGGCTGAAGAATCTGATTGACGATGGGCACGCAACCGTCAATGGCAAGGCCGCCAAGGCCGGACAAAAGCTCATTGCGGGTGACACGGTTGCGCTTGATGTGCCGGAGCTGATACCGGTGGAGGCCAGGCCGGAGGAGATCCCTCTCAACATTGTGTATGAGGACGGCAGCCTGCTGGTTGTCAACAAGCCCCGTGGCCTTGTGGTGCACCCGGCGGCGGGCAACGAGCGGGGCACGCTGGTGAATGCGCTGCTCAATCATTGCACCGACCTTTCCGGCATTGCCGGGGAGCTGAAGCCCGGCATCGTGCACCGGCTCGACAAGGACACCACCGGCTTGTTGGTGGTCGCCAAAAATGATCGGGCGCATCTGAGCCTTTCCAAGCAGATCGGTGAGAAGAGCGCCAAGCGCATTTATCTGGCTCTGGTGGAGGGCAACATCACCGAGGACCAGGGCCGCGTGGACGCGCCGCTGGGCCGCAGCCAGGCAGACCGGAAAAAGATTGCCGTGGTGGAAGACGGCAGGCAGGCAGCCACGCAGTATTATGTGCTGGAGCGGTTCGGCGACCTCACGCTGGTGGAGTGCCACCTGGAAACGGGCCGCACCCACCAGATCCGCGTGCACATGAAGCACATTGGGCACCCGGTGGTGGGCGACCCGGTCTATGGCATCCGCAAGCAACGCTACCGGCTTGATGGCCAGCTCCTGCACGCCGCGAGGCTGGAGTTCACCCATCCGGAGACCGGGGAGAGAATGAAGTTTGAAGCGCCGCTGCCGGAGGATTTCCAAGAGGTGTTGGAGATGTTGAGGCGGAAGGCTGGCAATAATCCGGTGTTGCAGGATCGATGAATGAACCTCCTCCTGTCGCTTCGGCGACCCCTCCTGGAGGGGGACGTGAAGGAGATAGTCTGTCTTCGTTCTTCCATGCCTCCCTCTTGGAGGGAGGTGCCGCCCGAAGGCGGCGGAAGGAGGGTCTCGTTGCTCGATTTTCTAGTACAAAAAGGTAAACTTGACCTCACCGGCGATGTGGGCGACGCCACTCTGGCTGACCTGCTGGCCGAGTCGGAGGCGTTTGTCGCCGCGCTGAAAAAGCAGTCGGTGCAGTGCCGCATGTGCGGCGAGTGCTGTCACCGGGCACCGGTGCTGGGGCTGGACATCCTTGCCATGGCCGGAGAAGCCATCACGGACGCGGCGCAATGGGCCAAAGAGCATCTGCTGCTGCCCGATCCGCCGGATCTTATCGCCCGGCAAAAAGGCATTGCCGAACTGATGCGTCAATCAAACATGACAGAACATGACGCATCGGTTCTGTATGAATACAACCAGTCAGAGCCCATTTCTTTCCTGCAAAATGAGAGCGATCGCTGCGTTCACCAGCGGGGCAATCTTTGCGGAGTCTACGCCCAGCGGCCCTTCGTGTGCCGGCTTTACCTGTGCCGGTTTGGCGAGCGGCTGCAGGACCTGCTGGAGATTGTGGTCACGCAGGGCACCTGGCACGCCTGGGCGGTGCTAGGGGTAGTGCCGATGGAGGCCATCGCCCACAATCCGTTTGCTGGCAAGCAGGGCTATGACCAGGTGAAGCTGAAGGAGTTTGAGTTTGGGTTGGAAGAGGCGATGGGGGAGCTGTTTTCGTTTTTTTGACTCTCTATGAAAAATAACACCATCGATCTATTAGGCTATAATAAACCCTCACCCCCTGCCCCCTCCCCCAAAGCACTGGGGGAGGGGGTGTCTTGGGGGAATGGGGGCGGAGCCCCCCCATTTCTTGAATTGCCCCTTCCCACAATGCTCTGGGGGAAGGGGTTGGGGATGAGGGTAAGTTATCGGGCGAATCGTGAAATGCGCTGCAGCAGCGAACGATCTGACCAACGAGTATTTACAACTCTTAATCTTTATCATATAATACCCCTGAAATCCAACCATGGAGGTTCACAGGCCAGTGAAGAAGTAGGCGTTTCGGATGGTGACCAACAGGCCGTTCCGTATATACTACGGAGGGGCTTCTGTATCGCCGGAAGACGCTGAACGTTCAACCTGTCAGCCCTCAATGGGTTTGGCCATCGTTGTTCTTTTTCGCGCTTCCGGATTTGAAGGGAGCGATTTTTTTATGTTAGTCCTGAAAGCACAGAAGTTGTTAATGGAGTATGGCCACCGGCTCTTGTTTGACATCCCCGACCTGGAGCTGCACTCCGGCGACCGCATTGGCCTGGTGGGCCGCAACGGTGAGGGCAAGACCACGCTGATGAACATCCTGTGCGGCTTCCAGGAGCCCACATCAGGGTCGGTGACGGCGCTGATGCCTCTGGCAATGATCCCGCAGTTCAGTGACGACACCGACGGCTCAGCAATCCTTGAGCGCCAGCGGGAGATGTGGGGCATCCCGGAGGAGGCAATGAGCGGCGGGGAAAAGACCCGGCTGTTGATCGCCAGGGCGCTGGGCCGCGAAAGCGGCGCGCTGTTTTGCGACGAGCCCACCTCCAACCTGGATGCCGACGGCATCGCCAAACTGGAAGAGGAGCTGCGGCGCTATGAAGGCGCGCTGGTGCTGGTTTCACATGACAGGGCGCTGCTGGACAAGCTCTGCACCCGCATCTGGGAGCTGGAGGGTGGCGGGCTCAAGCTTTACCGGGGCAACTGGACGGCCTATCGCGAGCAGAAAGCCCGTGAGGAGCGGCGGGCCTGGGATGAGTATGAAGGCTATGTGGATGAGCGGGACCATCTGCTGGAGGCCGCCCGGGGGGCCATGCAGAAGAGCAAATCGGTGCGCAAGGCCCCCAAGCGCATGGGGAACTCCGAAGCCCGTCTGCACCGGCGGGAGTCCACAGAGATCTCCCAGAAGCTGGCCCGTACTTCCAAGGTGCTGGAGCACCGGCTGGAGCGGCTGGATGTGAAGGAGAAGCCCCGCGATGCCGCCCGCGTGCGCCTGAATGCCCGCGATGTGGAAGGGCCCATGAGCCGGCTGGCGCTGCGGGTGGAGGGGCTTGGCTTTGCCTACCCCGGCGGCAAGGCGGTGCTCAATGGCATCCACTTCAACGTTGTGACCGGTGAACGGCTGGCCGTGTTGGGCGGCAACGGCACCGGCAAGACCACGCTGCTGAACTGCCTGATGGCCGGGGGCCCTGCGGTCAAGGAAGCGCCGGGGCTGATCAAGGGCTATTTCCGGCAGGACCTGAAGCTGCTGGACGACAGGAAATCGCTGCTGGACAATGTGGTGGAAACTGCCGCCGTGCCGGTGCAGACCTGCCGCAACATGCTTGCCCGGGTGCTGCTCCCCGCTGACAGCCTGAAAAAACCGGCCGGCGTGCTCTCCGGCGGGGAAAAGGCCAAGGCAGCGCTGGTGAAGCTGCTGGCATCGGACGCCAACCTGCTGCTGCTGGATGAGCCCACTAACTTTTTGGATGTTTACGCGTTGGAAGGGTTGGAGGAGATGATCGGCCAATTCCCCGGCACCGTTGTGTTTGTGTCGCATGACCGCTACTTTGTAGACAAGGTGGCAGACCGGCGGCTTCAGCTCTCGGGCGGCAGCTTGCTGGATGAAGATGCCAGGCCCGCCCCGCCGCAGCAGCGGGACACCGCCGCCCGCATGGCTCTCACACTCAGGCGTGACATGCTGCTCTCCAGAATCTCCACGATGAAGGCCGGCGCGGAGCGGGAGAAGCTGGAGAAGGAGTATGACGGCGTGCTGGCCGAGCTCAAGGCGCTGGATGATTAGCCAATGCCTTGCGCCCGGCTATTGCGCGGGTGTATGATGATCGAAATCTTGTGAAATGGAGAGAGCGCATGAAACGGGCACTGCTGGTCATTGATGTGCAGATGGAATACTTCACCGGCAAGATGCCGGTCACACACCCGCAAGGCAGTTTTGAAAACATCCTTTCGGCGATGGATGGCGCGGCGGCTCATGGCATCCCGGTGATCCTGGTGCAGCACTCCGCCCCCAAGCCCGATTCGGCCACATTCCGCCGCGGAACCCGGGAGTGGGAGATCCATGAGCGGGTTTTGGCCAAGCCCCATGACCGGATCGTGGAAAAGAGCCTGCCCGGCAGCTTCACCGGCACCGGCCTGGACGAGCTGTTGCGGGGTATGGCGGTGGACACCGTGGTGATTGCCGGCTACATGACACAGATGTGTTGCGACACCACCGCAAGGCAGGCGCTCCATCTGGGTTATGCGGTGGAATTTCTTGCGGACGCCACCGGCACGCTGGATGTGCGAAACACGGCTGGTGCTGTCACCGCTGAGGAGCTGCACAGGGCCATTCTGGTCACCCAGCAAATGCGCTTTTCCAGGGTTCTGAGCACCACCGAATGGCTATCTGGTTTATAAACGTGTAAATAATTGAAAAAGCATGTAAACGGGAGATCGAAGGAGCAATGAGGGGATAATCGCCCTTCATTGCTCTTTGTTTGCTCAAATTGGCATTATTAAACTTTGACCATCTTTGACCAAATGCGTATACTAGTGCCGTAGAAAGGACAGCCTACAGACTGTCAAAGCACAAAAAGGAGGAAATCAACATGTCGAGCTTGATTCCGTATGGCAGAAACAGAAACCGGGAACTGACTCCCTTCCAAATTATGAAGTCCTTCTTTGACGACCCGTTTTTCAGCGAAATGAGGGTTACGCCTTTCTCCGCCTATGGTGGCATTCGCACCGATGTGAAGGACCTGGGCAACGAGTTTGTTGTGGAAGCCGAGATGCCCGGCATCCCGAGAGACAAGATCAACCTGGATGTCCACGACGGCGTGCTGACAATCAGCGCCAACGAGGAGACGGAGCAGAAGGAAGAAAAGAACGATTACATTTATCGCGAGCGCCGCTATGGCCATGTGAGCCGCAGCTTCTCGCTGGACAATGTGGATGAGAGCGCCATCCGCGCCGAATACAAAGACGGCATTCTGTCCGTCCACCTGCCCAAGCAGGAGCCGGCGAAGAACAACCCCCGCAAAATTGAGATCAACTGAGTTGAAGCAGTGCAGCCATTGACAGACCCCCTCACAACCGCCCGCCTGTGCCGGGCGGTTTCATTTTCTTCCAGGCATACTCGCTTGCCGGCCACCATGTTATAATATGCACATCTGGCAATGCGGAGGAAGCATATGAGCTCATTGTTCCCCAGGACTGCCGTGGAAGGCATCTCCCTGTCGCGCATGATCATCGGCACCAACTGGATCCTTGGCTGGAGCCACACCGGCGCCGCCGCCGACGCTATGATTCACAAGACAAACCACAGCGGCGAAGTGGTTGCCGATCTGCTGGAAGTGTTTCTGCGCCGGGGTGTGGACACAATCATGGGGCCGCTCAGCACCCAGCCGTTGATTCTGGATTCGATGAAGCTGGCCGAAGACCGCACCGGCAAGGCCATCCTCCGGGTGGATACTCCCATTCTCAACATGGATGACACCGCCGAGGGCCGCCGCGAGGCCGAGCGGGCAATCGCTGCCTGCAAACGGGAGGGTGCAGCGCTTTGCCTGATCCACCATTCCTCCGCCGAGCAGTTGGTGAACAAGAACCGCCGCACGATGGATCGCCTGCCGGACTATACGAAGATGATCCGTGACCATGGCATGGTTCCCGGTTTGTCCGCCCACATGCCGGAGCTCGTCGTTTATTCCGACGCCAACGAGTATGATGTGCAGACCTATATCCAGATTTACAACTGCCTGGGCTTTTTGATGCAGATCGAGGTGGAGTCCGTCGCCAACACAATCTGGAACGCGAAGAAGCCGGTGATGACGATCAAACCCATGGCTGCCGGCCGCTGCACACCCTTTGTGGGCCTCAATTTCGTTTGGAACACGATCCGCCCGCAGGACATGGTGACCGTGGGCTGCATGACGCCCCGCGAAGCCGAAGAAGACATTGAGATCTCGCTGGCCGCCATCGAGCGTCGGGCTCCCGACCTGGAAGGCCGGTCCAGCCCCAACAAAACGGAGATTATGAGGTAAAGAGCGGGCCTCTCCCAACACAAACCCTCAACCCCAACCCCTTCCCCCAGAGCATTGGGGGAAGGGGTATTTTAGAATAGGGGCTTGCGCCCCTATACCCCGAACTAGAATCTCCCCCTCTCGCATTTATGGGAGAGGGGGCCGGGGG